>CADARM010000035.1 GCA_902790275.1 uncultured Lachnospiraceae bacterium | reverse complement strand
CATCTAAAACACGCTGAACGGCTTCACATTTTTCCTCAAAAGTATATTTAGACATAAAAACACCCCGAATGTTTTGTCTAACATTCGGGGTTCAGTTCATTAAACCGGGGTTTTTTGTTTGAAAAACAAACGTCGTATGGCCGACACGTTTACTCCACATTTTTAAGTGCCTGATCCATGGGAACCTTTTTGATCCTTCTGAAATCGATCACCATTACCAAAAGGTATGCGGCGATGACCATCAGTACCATGTAAACATAGGTTGAAAAAGGAACATATGCGGGTAGCCAGCCGTCCATCCTGTAAAGGATAATGTTCCATACAAGAACGAGGGACTTCATGGCAAGGACAGTTGATATTATCGAAGATATGATTATAACAATGGTTGTTGTTAAGATGTAGAGTGAGGCTATCTCTCCGTTATAATATCCGAGGATCTTTACCATCGAGATCGAATTTTCATTCTTTTCGATTATTACCTTCGTCAAAAGGTATATGAGTATAAATGCAAATGCCAGACAGATAACTTTGAAATAACTCATGTAATTGCCCATCGAATGATCGAGCTGTTTGGAGACTTTTAGGATATCATCCTCTGTGATCGTCATTGCGATGTATTTTGCATCTATATCTTTTATCTCTTCATTCGTCAGGTATCCGTTAAACGAACCCTCGGGATTTCCGAATATCTCATTGAATCCGTCGAGCGACATGAAGAGTCCGAGACCGCTGATATAATCGTATGTTCCGACGATCCTGAAAGTATACTCATCGTCCGTATATCTTTCTTTAAGTGTTACACTGTCTCCGGCTCCCAGTCCGAATTTGTCGGCATAAGAGCTTGAGATAAGAACTTCGTTTCCGGAAACCCTGCCGTTTAACGGGATAAGACTGCTCTCACTGTCGAGACCGTAAATGCTGATCGGCTCGTTGACTCTTATTCCGTCCGTGGTGTAGAGAGTTGCCATGCTGAATTTCTCGGCGCCTTTGTTTTCGGTCGTTATCTCGTTTCCGTCATCATCTTCCGTTGTCTTAAGCACATACTGGTATTTTGCAAACATATCATCGGTCGCATGTGCCTGATAATTATCGAGCGTGGTCGGTAATCCGAATGCAAAAGCCATAAGGAATACCACAAAATAAATACCTACGAAAAGAACGAGATAGTTGGGGATATTCTGTAAAAGAACCCTTAATCTGAATCTTTGGATGAATTTAAACCTCGGAAGTCTCATTGCTTTTTTACGTTTGCTCGTCTTAAGGTCTTTTCTTAAAAACTTAAGGGGTGAAAGACGAAGCATGTACGCAACCGTCACAAAGTTTATAAGAACCATCAATATAACCGGAACGATCGTTGTCTTAACAAACGCCTCGTAATACCAGACTGTCTCGTATTTGGGAAGACTGTAACTGTTAAAATACATATCAACAACAATGTTTTTAAAGACCGTATATCCTAAAACATTTCCGATGATCGCAGAAAACAGCGTCACAAAAACGGGTGTAGCCATATAATGTCTTATCAGTTCGCCCTTGGTATATCCCGATGCACGAAGTGTTCCGATAGTCGTTGATTCCTTGGTGATCGTGGACATAATGGTCAGTGCAAATACAAATCCCAGTACAAGAACAAGGATATAAAGCAGCACTCCGCCCAATTCCTTATCCGAACCCATATCGTCGGGTGCAAAATGAACCGCCTGGTTAAGATATTCAGGAACGTAATCTTCAAGGTCGTTTTCTTCTTTTATGGTCTGTGTTATGAGCGCACTCATGAAGTCATCGGAGAGCTTTTTCTGCTCGGACTCATTTGAATATGGATCAACATATTTGAATGCGTAGTTGTAATGAACTCTTCCGTTTACGCTCTCCCATCCTTCGGGTGTTACCATCGCAACGTCGAAGCTTATCGCATCAAACATGAAGTCTGTGTTTTTCTCATGGAGCGTTGCGTAATTGACGTATGCCAGAAGACCGGTGATCGTAAACTCCCTGCCGCCGACTTTGATCTTATCGCCAACCTTTAATCCGCTGTTTTCGGCATGCATTCTGTCGATGGCGATCTCGTTTTCATTCTCGGGCTTTCTGCCTTCGTTGAAACTGGCCATATTGATGTAATCTTCGTATGCATAGATCCTTATCTTGCCGTCCGAGTTGCCGTCGAGATCGTTGTCTTCGGTCACGTCTTTATAAAAGTTCTCGTATAAAACAACAGGTGTTGCCTTGAAATTCTTCTCTGCTTCCAGAGTAGCTTTGGACTTCTTCGCATCCTGCTTGTCGAATTCCTCGTTTATCTCATCTTCGGCTTCTTTGTAAGCATCTTTTCTTGCTTTTTCTTTTTCATCGAGATATTCTTTACTCTTTAAAGCTTCTTCGATCGCATCCGGAAGCACTTCCTCGACTGTGCTTTCGTAATTTTCATCAAGTGCTTTTTCAACCGCTTCGTCGATCTTTGCCTGCTTGTCTTCTTCGCTCATAAGATCTGCGAAAGGAGCAAGTGCTTCGTTTACCGCATCGGTAACGTTCTTTGTGATCTCTTCTTTTACTGTTTTTCTTACTTCTTTTTCAACTTCTTCCTTTAAGGTCTTCAAAGCTTCCTCTTCGATCTTTTCATCGATCTCTTTATGTGCTTCTTCGATAAAGTATGCTCTTAAGTCAACCTTTTCGCCGGATTCGATGGCTTCTTTTAATTCTTCACTCGCTTCATCTTCGAGTTCGAAGTGACCGTCCTCGAGTTTGTTCTCTACGTTCAGTCTGTCTATCGAGATCAGCATGCTGTGGTTTGCAACATACATTCCGGATACGAATCCGATCGTCATCGAGAGGAGCAAGAAGATAACAAGGTATTTTCTCCACTCTCCCAGAAGTTCCTTGGGAACTCGTTTAATTAAGGGATTTATGATTCTTTTCTTTTTTTCTTTCATAAGCGAATCCTTATTTTTTATCTTTATTTACCAGTCAAGTTCCATTGCGGAAATCTTGTTTTCGTTTATATCATTGTGACGGACCATTCCGTCTCTTAACTTGATGACATGGTCGGCCATCTTTCTGATCTCCTCATTGTGGGTTACCATGATGATCGTATTGCCGTATTTTTTGTTAACGTCTTCAATGAGTTTTAAGATTTCCTTTGAGGTGTTGTAATCAAGTGCACCGGTGGGTTCGTCGCAAAGAAGGATATCGGGGTTCTTCACGATGGCACGTCCGATGGATACTCTCTGCTGCTGTCCGCCGGAGAGCTGATTGGGAAGTTTGTATCTGTGTTTGAAAAGACCGAGGGTCTCAAGTAATTCGTCTATTTCGAGTGGATCGTCGGAAAGATAAGCTCCGACTTCGATGTTTTCTTTGACATTAAGATTGGGAATGAGATTGTACATCTGGAAAACGTATCCCAAGTGTTTTCTTCTGTATTTCGTAAGACCTTTTTCGCCCATATCGCGAAGTTTGTCTCCGTTTATCGAGATGTATCCGGAATCGGGATTGTCGATCCCGCCGATGATGTTAAGGAGTGTGGATTTTCCGCTTCCCGAAGGTCCTAACAGCACACAGAACTCGCCTTTTGATACCGTGAAGTTCATTCCTTTTAAAACTTCCTGTCTGGTATCGCCGCTTCCGAAACCTTTCTTTAAGTCCACTATTTCCAAGAATTTTCTTTCCTGCTCCGACATAATTTCCTCCTGATTCAGTATTTTTTGATTAACCGATCGTTTAATTGTATATTTATGATAGGCCATCGGGCGATGCCCTCTCAATTTAAAATCCCGTATTATAAAACCCTCTATTTTTCTAAAATCGAAAAATAAATATGCCTATTTTTCGACGATAAAAATTTGGTTTTCCCCCTGAATACGGGCTTTTTCGATCAGAACGATTAAGTGATTGCTTAATCGTTTAATAATATAACCCCATTTTATTAGTTTGTCAACCCTAACTTTCGGCCTATTTTTCGATCGATCAAATATGACTTATCAACCCCTGCCCGCCGCTGAAACGTGCGTAAAAAAAGAGGACGGTTTTTATCCCGACCTCTTTATATAGATCAAATCTTATTTTCTGTCTTTTTTATCTTTGAAGTATTCAAGCTTCATATTGGTTTTGTAAAAATCTTTGGCAGTACAACCGGCTCTTCCGCCTCCGGCACAGGCACACGCACATGCGCAGGCGCAGGCACAGGATGAATGAGCACATGAACCTCCGCCGCCGCCACGCGAACTCGTGTTGAAATTGGATCTCATGTATGAAGAAAACGTGGTTTTATGCGGAATAACGACCGTGGAAACATGTACATAAGTATTGGGTGAAGATTTGATCCTGTATGTACCGTTCTCTTTGTGATCGACGATCTCGTCTTTGTATTGCTTGTATTTCTCGGGAACATTCGTTTCTTCGACTTTAGTCGTTGATTTGATGAGGTTTGTTCCGCAATATACACATGCTTCTTTGCCTTCCTGTCTGGGTGCACCGCAGTTGGGACAGTTTGTATGATACTCAACGACCGTACGAACGATCTTCTTCGTCGATTTAAATCCTGAGCTTCCCATCCATGAGAGCAGTCCGCTTAAATAATATATGCCGACTCCCAGACCGCCGATACCTATCACGACCGAAAACGGACAGCATAAGCTTATTAAGAATCCGCCTTCATCATCCGAAGAAGGTGCCGAAGATGATGACTCCTGGGTTTTGATCATTTTGCTTTCGTCAAATGTAAACGCTTCGTTCGGATAAGTGATCTGAACAGGGTATTTTTCACCTTTTCCGAGAGTGGCATTCCATACAAAGTAATCGCCCTCCTGAAGATGTGCGGGTGATGACTCGATGACCTTGTCGGTATTCCAGCGGATCTCAAGATTGTCAACATTGATGCTGTCAAACCAGCCCGGTGTAAACTGATATACCGTCTCGCCTTCCTTTAAAAGGTTCATCTGATAAAGATAATCCTGAACCACTACGAATTCGATAGGAACTATCTCGCCCTGTGTATAATCCCTGTCAAGGTCGATCCTGACACCCGTACCGTTGCTTGTGGTGTAGGCGATCTTTTTAATACAGTCCGAAGCGGGAGTTATACTTATGTATTCTTTATTGGGGATACCGATGACTACCCAGGAAAGAGGGCCTTCACTGGTCGAATCGAGTACCTTCCAGTCGATATGGTATCTCAATGTTACCGTGGCGTCTTCGTTAACGTCTGCGGTAATGATATAATTTTCGATCTCATCCAGGTCCTTCGCATAGCCTTTGATCGGAAGGATCATAAATACAGCCAGTACAAGGCTTAATGAAAGGATCGTTGCAAGTAATCCGGCGGATAAACGCTTTATGCTCTTATTCATCTTATTTATCCTCCTTGCCGGATACATTGAATTTTCTCAAAGGACATTTTCCTTCCATAAGCGCGGAGTAATCTTTTCTCTCGCTGCATCTTTCACTGTTCCAGATCGTATCCCAGTCGTCAGATAAGAAATCGCCCAAAGCATCATCTGAAAGCCAGCTCTGACAGGGAACGACTTTTCCCGAAGGAGTGATGGCCATGTTTGAAAGGCATGCTCCGCAGGTCGGAGGGTTTATTCCAAGTTCTTCGCAGAATGAATTTTCTACCCATCCGGGTGATGTGAAGCTTATTTCCATTCCGTTTTTGGAACAGTATTCAACAGCATCTTTTAAGATGCTCTTTATCTCTTCTGTCTCAAGCTGAAGTTTTTCGGAAGATTCTTTTTCGGCATTACCCGTTGTGATAAGGCCTGAACATGTAACATATAAAACTCCGAGAGAATGCAGGAATTCAAGCGTCTTTACGTAATCGCGGTTTGATGTGCAAAGCGGTGTATTGATGCTGACACTGATGCCTGCTTTTAATGCATTTTTGATACCCTCGACCGTATCCTTATATTTGGGTGCGCCGACAAGAGAATTGTGGATCTCTTCATCCGATGAATAGAAAGTGATCTGCATGCTGTCGAGAGATACTTCTTTTAATTTGTTGCAGTAATCTTCCGATAAAAGAACACCGTTGGTATTGAGTCTTGTCACAAACCACTGTGCATGGTCGATAAGGTTCAAAAGGTCGTCTCTCATCGTAGGTTCACCGCCCGTAAATGTGAGTTGGGGAATGCCTGTCTCACGACACTTGTCGATGATCTTCATCCATGTTTCCGTGGAAAGTTCTTCCTCGTTGGCATTCTTCTGACCAGCCGCATAGCAGTGGATGCAGTGCTGATTGCAGTTCCATTTGCCGCCCTTTTCCATGGCACTTACCATAAGGTCCATACGATGAGGAGCTTTCATGTAAGGAGCGTATTCACCGATGCTCATATATCCGATCTCTTCGTCAACAGGCTCGCGGTAAGCTACCTGCTTGAAGGTGTTCATCATTCTGAAAAGATCTTTTTTGAACATTGACTTAGGAACAAGGGGATAAACTTTTCCGGTATTTATACATGCGTTTTTAAGGATGGTCTTAAAATCATCCTCGTTTATCTCTTTTCCGCTGTATTTGTTTGTTTCATTTATGAATTCCGTAAGAAGGATCGTCCAGGAAGGATTGATGGGAATTATATCCTGACCGTTGATGATCGCAACGCTGGGTCCTATGAGATCATCCTCAACCTTGGGCGGGATCAGATGAATACGAACGACTCCCGGTCCTTCGGGGTTTAAAGTCGTATGATGTACTTCATTGAAATACTTACGTGCATATTCGAGTTCTCTTTTTGAATTTTTCATTCTTTCCCCTTTATATACTGACTTATTTCTTTGTCCGAAAACAGATATCCGAACAATAGAATTTTATCATAAATTTACATTCTTTTTAAACAAAAAATATTATGATAATATTTTATATAAATGAGGGTATTAAATAATATGAAAACCGGATACAGATCTTTCTTTATAAAATTGCTTCTTTCGCTGCCTGTCATCTTCTGTCTCGCAGCGCTTTTACCCATGCGCGGATACGCCCAGGATCTCGATGAGATCTCATACTATTCCGTACTTGTAAAGGTAAACGAAGATGCAACCCTGGATATGACTTATTCCATCACCTGGAAAGTTCTCGATTCCACGACCGAAGGGCCCCTGACCTGGGTAAAGATCGGTGTTCCCAATCAGCATATTTCAAATATCGAACCCCTTTCCGACTGTATAAAAAGCATATCCTATTACAACGTCGGCGGATCGTATGTCCGCATCGATCTGGACAGAGAATATAAAAAGGGTGAGATCGTTACTATGAAATTCAGATTCACCCAGGATTACATGTATCAGATGGATATGAAAAAAGAGGGTGAGACGGTATATCAGTTTACGCCCGGATGGTTTGACGAGATAAAGGTCGATACGCTGGGTATCTATTGGGCCGACGGGAAAGTAATAGATGCATCGCCCGCCGATTATGAAACACACCCCGGCTGTTATGTCTGGTACACATCACTTGACAAGGGAGAAAAGTATACCGTCTCGGTCACTTACCCTAATGACGCATTCGCTTTTGACGAAAGCAAAAAGATCAAAAAAAGCATCTATATCCCGGAATTCATGACCCGTCCCGCTTTCATCTTTTTTGCCATTGCCGTAGGTCTGGGTGTCGGATGTTTCATTCTCGATTATTTTATCTGTCTCTTTAAATGGATGGCCAGTTCGGGATTCAAGTCAAGAAAAAAGATCGTTCGAACGATCCTTGAATATTACAAAAAATGTCCCAACTGCGGTGCTGCAAGACCTGAAGGCAAAAAAGCATGTCCGTACTGCGGAACGAACCTTATAAAGAAAAAGACAAAGATCGAAGAGAGCAAGATCCCCCAGAGATTCTCGGAATACAAAGACGAGATCCTTTCAAAGAACAAGAGAGGAACCTATTCACTCTCTTCCGACACTTACGTACATGTAACCAGCGTTATGACTCCGCCGAAAGTATCGTTCAGCTCATATATGCAAACCTATTCAAGTTCAAGAAGCCGCGGCGGTGGCGGAAGTTCTTCCTGTGCACATTCATCCTGTGCGTGCGCCTGTGCATGTGCGTGCGCCTGTGCCGGAGGCGGAAGAGCCGGATGTACCGCCAAGGATTTCTACAATACGAATCTTAAACTTAATTATTTTTAAATGAAATAAATAAAAAACAGGACTTTGGAAAATATCCAAAATCCTGTTTTTTTCTTATGCTGTTTCGATACTGTCGGCTTTCTTTAAGTTGTATTTCTCAACTGCTGCCTCTCTCATCTTGTATTTAAGGATCTTACCTGCGGCATTCATGGGGAAGCCGTCCACGATATCGACATACTTGGGAACTTTATGTTTTGCCATGTGGTCGAATACGTACTTCTTGATCTCTTCTTCGGTGATCGTCTCGCCTTCCTTGGGAACTACGGCTGCAAGGATCTCTTCGCCGAGTGCTTCGTCGGGAACGCCGATTACCTGAACGTCTTTTACCTTATCATATGTATAGATGAATTCCTCGATCTCCTTGGGATAAATGTTTTCACCGCCACGGATGATCATGTCTTTAAGACGGCCTGTGATCTTGAAGTTTCCTTCGGGTGTTCTGCAGGCAAGGTCTCCGGTGTGAAGCCATCCGTCTGCGTCGATCGCCTGAGCTGTAGCCAAAGGCATCTTGTAGTAACCCTTCATGATATTGTAACCGCGGGCAACGAACTCGCCGTTTACACCGTCGGGACATTCCTCGCCTGTTTCGGGATCCACGATCTTACATTCAACACCGGGCAAAGGTCCGCCGACTGTGGTAACTCTGACTTCCAGAGGATCGTCGGTAGTTGACATCGTACATCCGGGGGATGCTTCGGTCTGACCGTAAACGATGGTGATCTCTGTCATATGCATCTTTTCTACAACGTCTCTCATAACTGCGATGGGGCAGGGGCTTCCGGCCATGATACCCGTTCTCATGTGTGAGAAGTCGGTCTTGGGGAAGTCTTCATGCTCGAGCATTGCGATAAACATCGTAGGTACACCGTGGAAGCATGTGATCTTTTCCTGGTTGATACATGCAAGCGCGGGCTTTGTCGAGAAGTAAGGAATGGGTGACAAGGTTACGCCGTGTGTCATGGATGCGGTCATGGCAAGTACCATACCGAAGCAGTGGAACATGGGCACCTGGATCATCATTCTGTCGGCAGTGGATAAGTCCATTCTGTCGCCGATGCATTTACCGTTGTTAACTACATTGTAGTGTGTAAGCATAACTCCCTTGGGGAAGCCTGTTGTACCTGATGTATACTGCATGTTGCAGACATCATGCTTGTCAACAAGTGACGAACGTCTGTATACTTCCTCTATGGGAACGTTCTTTCCAAGTTCAAGTGCTTCTTCCCATGTAAGGCAGCCGGGCTGTCTGCTCGTTACGTTGATAACGTGGCGAAGGAAAGGAAGACGCTTGCAGTGAAGTGCTTTTCCGGGTGTATTGTCTTTAAGTTCGGGACAGAGTTCCTGAATGATCTCAGCATAGTTGGAATCTCTGAAACCGTCGATCATCACAAGTGTATGAGTATCGGAGTTTCTTAAAAGATACTCAGCCTCGTGGATCTTGTAAGCTGTATTCATTGTAACCAGAACTGCACCGATGCGGCAGCAAGCCCAGAAGGATAAGTACCACTGCGGAACATTGGTTGCCCAGATCGCCACATGTGTACCCTGTTTTACACCAAGCGCGATAAGGGACTTTGCGAACTCGTCAACATCATCCCTGAATTCGGAATATGTTCTTGTATAATCAAGAGTTGTATATCTGAAAGCGTACTGATCGGGGAATTCTTCCACCATGCGATCGAGTACCTGAGGGAATGTCTTATCGATGATCTCTTCTTTTTTCCAGATAAACTTACCTGTGCCTGCCTTGTTGGAATAAAGAGTCTTTCCGACAACCTTGGCTTCCTGCTCATACTGTGACATGAAGTTGATAAAATGAGGGAATACGATTCCGGGGTCTGATAATTCTTCAAGCCAAGCGGGAATCCATTCAAATGAAATATAATGATCGTAATTGATGGAACGAAGCGCACCCATCAGATCATCAATGGGAAGTGAACCTTCACCCATGAGTCTGTATTCGATCTTGCCGTCAACAACATCGGAATCCTTGATATGAACGTGAAGTACATATGCA
This sequence comes from uncultured Lachnospiraceae bacterium, assembly GCA_902790275.1. Lineage (GTDB taxonomy): Bacteria > Bacillota > Clostridia > Lachnospirales > Lachnospiraceae > UBA3766. The sequence continues at coordinate 5,766 of CADARM010000035.1, read as the reverse complement.
CCGAGGTTCTGGATCGACTGCTCTGCTGTTTCGTTGCCGTATCTTACGGTGTGATGGATATCCCATGCGGCAGCGACATTGTCTCTTGCGAAAACATTTAATACATTACGGAGTCTCTCTGTATTTGCGTAAGGTCCGACTGTTTCGATAAGAAGCGAAACGCCGTTATTGTCTGCTTCTTTGTAAGTTGCCTTGATACACTCGATAACGGGATCGTCGGATGTGTTTGTATCATCATTGCTCTTTCCCGCGCGGAGTCTGATCGCGGGGCATTTTAAGATCTTTGCGATCCTTATGTATTCTCTGATCTCTTCGACGTTTTCCTGTATCTTATCGGGATCTGCCACATTGCAGACAGCATCGATAACAGGGATCTCAAGACCCATCTGAGCTATTTTTCTGGCTGTTTCTATGATGTTTTCATTGTTAAAAGGTCTGTTTTTTCCTGAAAAAACTTCTCTTTTGATATCATGAATCTCTATACCCGAGAACTGAAGATCTTTTGCTGTCACATAAAAATCCGACCAGTCAAAATCATCCCATCCGTTAGTAGAAAACGCTAATCTCATTTGTAAAAATCCTCTCCTTAATCAATCCACCATTCCGGTGTCTGTTCGCCTAATCTCATCACCCGATCATTCTTTAGTCAGGCTTTCTCTCCTGCTTTTCTTCATAAACGATCTTGTTGATCGCATTAAGGTAAGCTCTGATACTTGCTCCGATAATGTCTGTCGAGATACCGTTGCCCGAGTAAAGCTTTCCGTTTGAACGAAGTTTTACGAGTGCTGTTCCGACTGCTTCGCTTCCTTCGGTAACCGACTGGATCTGGAAGTCATCGAGTTCGTAGTGATGTCCGATGATCATTTCCAATGCAAGGAATGCTGCAGCGATGGGGCCGTCTCCCGAGCTTAATCCCTTGAGCTCGTTTCCTTCTTTTTCAAGAGTAATGTGAGCTGTAGGTGTGATGATGTTACCTGAATTGATAACAAAGTTTACAAGCTGGTATGTTGCGGGAACCTGAAGAGCTGCGGTTGCGATGATAGCTTCCATTTCCTTTGTTCCGATCTTCTTTTTCTCGGATACTCTTCTGAATTCCTTGTATACTTTTGCATTATCGTCATCGGACAGATCGTATCCGAGTTTCTTTACGGCCTTGATAACCTTTGAAATGTCGGCTGTCTCGTCAAGATTGAGTTCTTCGTTCTTATCTTTTTCCTCTTCCTCAAAAGTGATCTTGATTCCCTGATTCTCGCCTTCGATCCATGTCATCTGACGAAGAGTCTTGTTAAACTCTGCTCTGGGAATATCGATAGAAACTTCGATCGCTTCGCCTTTTTCGGAAATAAGATTTACGAAATGTCCGATCTTGGGAGCAGATTTTCCGACGAGTGTTGTCTTAACCTGAGTTGCACCTGCCTTGATGGCTGCGACAGCGTTTGCGTTTCCGAGTCTTATCTCGTCAGAGCATGTTACGGAAATGACTGCTTTGTCGATGCCCTCGACATTTTCCTTTATATATTTAACGAATTCCGATGTCTCTTCGGGAAGCCATGTTCCTGCGGTATCGCAGAAATCCACAACGGTAGCGCCGTTAGCGATCGAAGATGCGGCAAGCTTTGACACAAATTCTTTTTCGCTTCTTGATGTATCGATGAAGGATACTTCGATGTCCTCGGCAAATGTTTTTGCATAAGCCACCATCTCGGGAAGCTTTTCGATAACTGCCTTGGGTTTGGCTTTTAAAATATATTCCATCTGAACGGGAGAAGTGGGAACAAGGATCCTGATTCTTGCATTTTTTGCATTCTTAACAGCATCTGCTGCTGCGTCGATCTCTGCCTTGTCAGGTGCGCATGCAACCGAGATCGTGCTCTCCTTGATCATTGTAGAGAGTGATTTAACAAGCAACGCATCAGTTTTCTCGACTGCCTTGGGCATCTCGATAACATTCACTTTGATCTTTTCAAGTCTTTTTGCAACTTCCATCTTTTCCTTGAAACTCATGGAAAATACATTGTTGATTGAGCTTGTTGCGATTGTTGAATCGGCAATGAAAATCTTATTCATTTCTTTTCCCTTTCTTATATAAATGCATTAAAAAAGTCCCTAAAATCATTTCAGATCTTAGGGACGAAATTTCTTCCGCGGTACCACCCATATTACTTAAAATAAGTCACTCAGTAAGATACTATCATATCTTCAGCCTTGATAACGGAGCTTGCCGGAACTCTTTACTGATACTTTCGAGAGTTCTGCTCGGGAGTGAGACTGCAATTCGTTTTTCCATACCGGTTCACAGCGACCACCGGCTCTCTGAAACTTCCAAACGACGCATAATTCCTTCATCGCATTTTTTCGTATGTGAAATCATAATAATTATTTTTTCGGGCAATGTCAAGAATTTTTTTGTAATTATGTAAATTGAATTTACTTCGTTTGTTTTGACATCCATTCCCAGATCGAAACGCCGTTGTCGACGCATTCGTTGTTAAAGAAATAGATCCACGAAAAATGTCCGAAATACCGGTACGGTTTTCCGTCTTTTTCAAAGCGCCCCGAAGTATCGTGAACATCCTCGAATTCAGAGACGATCACGTTCCCGGCACCGATCTTTTTAAGGTTCTTTATAAGCGGGATCTCGTATTTTGCGGGTCTTACCGTAAGATCATTCTTTGCGTAAACAAACCAGATCGGCAGATCTTTTATGGGAAGGAGTCTCTCTTTCTTTAATCCCCTCGGATAAAAAGCTTCGCAGATCGGGTATGCCGCAGCGAAATAATCGGGGTAATTCAAGACTAGGTCCATCGTCATAAATCCGCCGTTTGAGCAGCCGCCGACGATGATCCTTTTTTTATCGACATGGTTTTCATCCGCGAATCTGTCGATAAGTTCTTTTACATCTTTTAAATAGATCGAATCCTGTCCTCTGTTTTTCTGCCAGGAAGCTTTTTCCGCTTCTTTATACTGAAGCCAGAAAGTCGGAGTCTGCGGAGTGAGCACGTATGCGCCGCCCATAATACTCTGGAACTCTTCGCCGACAAGGGATACGACCTTATTTCCGTAAAGTGCGACTACGGGATCGACCCCGCCTTCGCCCATGCCGTGAAGCCAGACAACGAGAGGTCGTTTGTTTTCTTCGGATGCGTTTGCAGGTTTAAAAGAAGCGTATGTTAAACTGTGGCCTTCAGAACCTACGAATTCGCCGTTCAGATCAACACCCTGTATCTCGGGAAAATAGAATTTCCCGTTTGATAGATGGGTTTCCTGTCCGCTTACCAGTTTGATCTTTAGAAGGTAATCATGCCATTTGTTAAAGCCGGTCGGGAAATCATAATACATCGGAGAGCCTTCTTCCGGGCCGTACGCAAGCTCCATGGAAATGTGATCGCCCTTATTATCGATGCGGTTTCCGAATTCGTCGGAATAATATACATCGGTTATGACTCTGTTCTTAAACTCTCTTCCCTTTTCGGTCGTCGTGTATTCTCTTACCATAAACTCCGTCTTGTCAAAATTACGGGTTTTGTCAAAAGATATACCGAGTCTGACTACTGCCTTTGTTACGGCCGGGCCCCAGTCAAACCCTTCTACAACGATCCTTCCGTCGTATTCCATAATGCTTCCCCCAACCTGTATTTTCTAAATAGTGATCTTTAACGTTTCACCATCCATATCCACATTAACGCCTTTGGACTTTACGATCTTTGCCTTTACTCCGGCTGTAAGTCCGACCTCTTCTCCGTCGTGGAAAGAGATATCCTGATTGATGCAGTAATCCACGATAAAGAGCATGATCGAATGGATCTCGGAAGCCTGCTTGTTCTGAACATTTACCATTTCGAGCTCATCAAAGCCGAAGGTCTTCATTCCGTCTGTCCAGCAGGAAACTCCTTTTTCATCCTTTCCGACTCCGCACCATACAAGAACGGGGATCGGAAGCGTACCTTCAAGGATCACTTTTGACATGGAATGGAACATCTTTGGTTCGTAAACAACACCGTTTGTGTATACGCCGATATTATTATCCATTCGACAGAGTGTGGTGAGTGCTTTCGCATAAAAGATCGCCTTGTCTTTGATCTCGCCGACACCCATAACGGTTACGACTTCGTGAGCCTTGTGTATCTTTGTGGTCTCAACGGCTTCCTTCCAGAAGAAATTATATTGGGCACATTCCTCGGCCTCATTGTTGGGAACTCTCATGTCCATATATCCCAGAACGATATTTAAGCCGTTTTCGTTTGAATAGATCCTTGCGTCGGTGCCGTCTTTTTCTTCATCTTTATCTTCGTCAACGCCTTTTAATTTCTCGCCCCACTCTTCTTCGTAGAGTTTTAAGAATTCTTCGGGCTCGAATCTGGGTTCTGCCTTTAATACGAAAGCACAGAAAGGCTTTGCTTTCTCGGCACGCTTTTTGCTTTCTTCGGCATTAAGAGCCACGTTTTTCCAGTACTGCTTAAGATAATCGACCAGAGCCTGAGCCTGCTCGACATCCCTCTTTTCGTCATACTTTTCTTCTTCCGAAAAGATTCCGGAGTCGCTGTGAATGGCTAAGCACCAAGGCGACAAAAGGCCTGCCTTGAATTTAAAGATCAGGCAGTGAACCCCGTCGGGATCGGTAAATTCCTTTACATACTCGATCTTGGACGGTTCTTTTCCGAGTTCGTTCGGATGCTTTAACCAGTTGATAACTTCATCTCTTTCTTTTTCGTAGCTCATTCTTTTCCCCCTTTATCTGCTTAATCTTTCAATTCACAAAGAAAACCTGCGTAATCGAATCTGTATCTTAAGATCTCGTTTCCGAAGATATGATCGGAATCCGCATGGGTGTTGACCATTATTATCGGAAGATCGGTCAGTCCTTCAACTTCTGTCATACTGTTTCCTTTTCTTTTATAATCCGAGGATATTCTTTTCCATGCTGTCTCTTAATACGTTGGAACCGTCCTCTATATCCGCAAGGTATGTGATCACAAGGTTCCTTTTCGGAAGGATGTAGCATTTCTGTTTGAATTTGCCGTTTATGCTGAAGCCGTCACGATACTTCCAGATAAAATATCCGTACCCGCCTTCGCGGTTCATCTGAAGCACGGATGTTGCTTTATTTACGTATTCTTCCGAGACGATCCTCTTTCCGTTGTAAGTTCCTTTGTTTAAAAGAAGGAGTCCGATCCTGCTTAAGTCGTTGACCGACATTTCCATGGCCGAGGCTCCGTAAAAGTAGCCTTCCGGAGTGCGGCCGCATTTTGCATCGTAGATCTCAAGCGGATCGAGGATATTCTTTTTTATAAACTCCCAGGCATCCTCACCGATTACTTCGGTTAAAGCCACTCCTGCAAGAAACGCCGGGATATTGCTGTACTCAAAGGAGTTGTCGTCGGCCCTGAAGTCTTTGTAGTTTAAAGAAAACTCCATAAAATCATCAACAGGCGGCCTGAATGGAAATCCCGGGACCGACATGGTCATAAGCCTGTGAAGGGATACCTTTTCCCATTTTTCCTTTTGTTCCTTCGAAAGGCCTGCTTTATATTTTTCCGGGATGTAAAAAAGGATATCTTTATTGAAATCTATAATACCGCGGTCGTGTGCAATGCCGAGCGCGATCGCTAATATGCTTTTTGTACAGGAGTATATCGGATATACGTTTTCCGTAGTATCGCCAAACGAATGAATGAGTTTTCCGTCTTTGTAAACCTCGACTCCGTAAACCTTCCATCCGTTTTCCGTTATATCTTTCGTAAAACCTTCAAAATTCATGTTTTTATC
>CADARM010000034.1 GCA_902790275.1 uncultured Lachnospiraceae bacterium | reverse complement strand
AATGTGAATGACGGTTCTTTCTTTGAAAATTTACAGGTGGTTTACGAGCAGAATCTTTCTAATTTTGAAGACATCTCTAAAATAGGCGTCGGAGCGAGTGTAAAGGTAGTGGGAACACTTGTACTTACACCCGAGAACAAACAGCCTTTTGAAATAAAAGCAACAAGCGTGGAACTTCTGGGAGACTGTCCCGAGGATTATCCCATTCAGCCCAAGCGTCATACCAGAGAATATTTGAGAACGGTGGCACATCTTCGTCCCCGTACAAATCTTTTCTCGGCAGTATTCAGAGTAAGAAGCGTTGCGGCTATGGCTATCCACAGCTACTTCCAGGAGAGAGGATATCTTTATGTACATACTCCTCTTATCACATGCGCTGACTGCGAAGGTTCCGATCAGATGTTTAAGATCACTACTCTTAACATGAACAACCTTCCTCTTACGGATGACGGAAAAGTGGATTTTAACAAGGACCTTTTCGGAAAACAGGCATTTATCACAGGTTCCGGACAGCTTCAGGGCGAGACATTCGCCATGGCTTTCGGTGATATCTATACATTCGGCCCCACATTCAGAACAGAGAATTCAAACACACAGACACATGCAAATGAATTCTGGATGATCGAGCCCGAGATGGCATTCTGCGATCTTGAAGGACTTATGGATATCGAAGAGGAAATGCTTAAGTATGTTGTTAAATATGTAGTTGAAAAATGTCCCGAAGAGATCAATTTCTGCGATCAGTTCGTATCAAAGGGATTAAAGGATAAACTTAAAGGTATCATCAATGCCAAATTTACAAGGATCAAACATCATGATGTTATCGATATCTTGAAGAAGGCAGACGTTAAGTGGGAATTTGAGCCCGATTACGGCGAAGATATCGCAAAAGAGCATGAAAAATATATCGTGGATTATTTCCACGGACCTGTATTTGTAACAGACTGGCCTAAGGATATCAAGGCTTACTACATGAAGGTTAACAACAAGACTGTTGCCGCAGTAGACCTTCTCGTTCCCCAGGCCGGAGAACTTATGGGCGGAAGCCAGAGAGAAGAGAATCTCGACAAACTCATTGAGAGAATGGATGAGATGGGCGTCGACAAGGAAGGCATCGACTGGTATCTTGACACCAGAAGATACGGCGGCTGCATTCACTCAGGTTTCGGTATGGGATTTGAACGTCTCATTATGTACTTAACAGGCGTTGAAAACATCCGTGACGTAATACCTTATCCCAGAACACCCAGATCCTGCGACTTCTAAGATAATAACTGAATACACTTTGAGAGAATAACGAATAATTTGTGTAAATGTGGGAAACGTTATGAATTTTGATGATTTGTATTCAATGCTGTATTTGGAAGTGAATCTTTTTTCGATCGTTCTTGTGGTGATCATCGCCATCAAGACGATGGGAATGACCAAGATGGTTGCACAGCGAAATTTTATCAGAGGTGCGATCTGTCTTATTGTGTTCTTTGCTTCAGATACGTTTTGGGTACTGATGGAAAACAGGTTCTTTCCGGTTTATTCGGAAATTGCCATTATAGCGAGCAAGAATATTTACTTCCTCTTTACATCACTTACCTGTTATTCGTGGTTTATCTACTTCGAATATCTTCAGGATTCACCGTTTGTAAAAGACAAGAAAAAGATCCTTATATCCGCTACTTTTGTATTCATTCAGTTTGTACTGATAATTGTAAATCATTTCACCGGGATCCTTTACTATGTTAACGACAAACAGGAGTATATGAGAGGACCTCTCTTTTTGAGCCTGTATGCATTTTCATATATTTATGTTGCGGTAACATGTACAAGAGCATTCCTCGGCGTATTTGACAAAAAGAAAGAAGAGCAGAGAAAAAAACTTATCAGGCTTGCATCTTTCCCGGTTGCTCCCGCGATAGGCGGAGTGATCCAGTTTGCATTTCCGAGACTTCCTCTCGTATGCGTAATGCTTGCACTTTCCGTAATGATACTTTATATCGACTGGCTTACCGAAATGATCTCGGTCGACCCGCTTACAAGGTTAAATAACAGAAAGCAGCTTTTGCACAATTACGAACAGTGGCTTAGGAACAACGAAGATCATACACCGATATATCTTCTGATGATCGATGCGAATCATTTCAAAGAGATCAACGATACCTACGGACATGTAGAAGGCGATGCAGCATTGGTAAGGATAGCTGATGCATTAAGAGCAGCCTGCAAGACATTTAAGAAAAGAGCGACTATCGCAAGATACGGCGGCGATGAATTCGTGGTACTTGCAAGGGCCGAGAACGACAGGATAATAAACGAGTTTATAGAAAACGTTCATTTCCGGCTTGATGAATTAAACAAACAGGCCGGAGCAAAATATGAATTAAAAGTCTGCATCGGAATGGCCAGGACGGATTCCGTTGAAGACCGCCCGATAAAAGAGCTTCTGGCGGCAGCAGACGAGAAATTATACGATCAGAAAAGAACAAGATAAAAGGACCCGGAGAATTAACTCCGGGTTTTTTATAGGAAAAAGAAAAATAAGGGGGTCTAATTGAACGCAACAGAGGTTTAACGGTTTTAATAAATCACTATAATAAAGTTATACAGAGATGAAGGACAACATCTCCCAAAAGCAAACTCATTTACATGAGCAGCTATTTAAAGTACCTACCTCTTTCGATGAAAAAAGATACCCGATGCATGAAGCATCGGGTATTCTTTTGTTAAAGAGATATAAGACTATCTTTTTTGAATCGGTATGTCGTGATATAATCAATATAGTTTTTGTGAAAACGTAATTTAAGATCTATAAAAGGAGATAAATAATGGAATCCATCAGACAGGAAGCGATAGCCGTTATCGACGAGATCCTTGAAAAGACAAATATAGTCGAGAAAGATATTGTGATAATCGGCTGTTCATCGAGCGAGATAATCGGCAACACAATGGGAACGAGCAAAGACGGAGAGACCGATTCGGTCGTAAACGAATTATATGAAGTCGTTGCACCCCGCGTTGCAGCAAAAGGAGCTTTTCTTGCGGTTCAGTGCTGCGAGCATTTAAACAGAGCCGTTGTTTTAGACAGAGAAGCTGCGATCCAATACGGATTCGATATCGTAAACGTTGTTCCCCAGATCCATGCAGGCGGCGCATTTGCTGTAAAGCATTTTAAGAATCTTGAGAATCCTGTTGTGGTAGAGGATATTAAGCAGAAAGCTTTGGTCGGAATAGATATCGGCGGTGTAATGATCGGAATGCATATCCGTCCCGTAGTAGTTCCCCTTCACCTTGAAAATAAGCAGATAGGCATGGCAAGGGTTTCTGCCGGAAGACACAGACCCAAATACATCGGCGGACAGAGAGCGGTATACGATCCTAATCTTATGTAAACCAATCATATTTTGACACAGATCGTGCGGCTTGGTTTACATAATACAAAAAGGTTCCGGAACAAAAATTCAGAACAAAATAAATGAAGCGAAACCTAGGGGATGGTTTCGCTTCTTGGGTGTTAGGAAGATTCGAATCTGCCTAAATATAGGGGTAAATGAAAAATTTAGGCTGTAGATAATGCATTAAATACATGCATCATCAAATCTTTGAATACAACGAAAGTATAGTACCAAGTAAAAAATTAAACTTCTTGTTTTTTGTACTTTGATTTATCATTTTTTGATTTTTGAAGGTGGACAGAATGTATTATTTGATCGAGAACACATTAAAAGAATGCAGCAGGAAAGACTGCCACTCGGGAAAAAGCCAGTATGTAGCAGTACTTACACCTGAAGAGTGGACAAACGAAAAAGAAGATTTTGAGATGGGTATCGATGTGGATTTTGATACTCTCGATATCTATACCACAAAAGCTGAAGTAAACTACGATTCGATAACGGGTACCTTTTCCCTGCCCGACAGAAAGAATATGTCCGGCGATTACAGGGATTTTGCTTTTGCACTCGATGAAAAAGGCATAGTGTTTATCGATCCTGCTGACAATGTGAAAAACCTCATTAAGAGGATAACAGAGACAAAGAAGTGGAGAATGCCGAGTCTTGAGAGATTTATATATGATTTCCTCGAACAGATAATTCACGAAGATCTGCCTCTTCTTGAAAAATACGAGAGCGAACTCGATGCCATAGACAAGGACGTGGAAAAAGACAATAATCCCGATATGGACAGAGTGAACGATATAAGATGCGACCTTCGTGATTTCAGAGTCCATTACGATCATCTTATAGATCTTGCTCAGGAACTTGAAGAGAACGAGAATGATTTCTTTAAGGATGAGAACATCAGATTCTTCAGACTTTTTTCGAACAGGGTTTCAAGACTTCTTGATATAGTAAATTCCCTTCTCGATTATACGGCTCAGATAAGAGATACGAATGAAGCGAGACTTGATGTAAAGCAGAACAGGATAATGACCGTTCTGACCGTTGTTACGACGATCTTCATGCCGTTGACTCTTATAGTCGGCTGGTACGGAATGAACTTTAAATACATGCCTGAGCTCGATCAGGTATGGGGTTATCCGGCTGTTATAATAGTTAGTGTGGTAATAGTGATCGCCAGTCTTATTTTCTTTAAATTAAAAAAATGGCTTTAGGCTTTTGGGCTTTGCGGGGGCAAAACAATGTTAAACAAAAATGCAGCAAAAAAAATAATAAGTGCTTTCCTAAGTCTTATGACGATCGCGGTAATGACTGCCGGATGTCAGAAGAGCAATGAAGAGCAGAATAACGAAGAACTTCTTATAGGTTTCAGCCAGATCGGTTCGGAAAGTGCCTGGAGAATAGGAAATACCAAAGACATAGAGGAGCAGGCTCAGAACTACGGTGTCGATCTGATGCTTGAGAATGCCAATCAGAAACAGGAGAACCAGATCGCGGCCATAAGACGTTTTATCGCGTACAAGGTGGATGTTATCGCTTTCTCACCCATCGTTGAAGACGGATGGGACAATGTGCTTACCGAAGCAAAAGACGCCGGTATACCCGTTATCCTTGTCGACAGAGACATAAGCACCGACAAAGAAGATCTGACCACATGTCTTATCGGTGCCGATTTTTATAAAGAAGGCGTTATGGCCGGAGAATATCTTATAAGAAAAGCTGATGCTCTCGGACTCGATCACGTTAATATCGTTGAGATAACGGGAACTGAGAATTCTACTCCCATGAGACAGCGTCAGGCGGGCTTTGCCGATGCGATAGCAAACGATGACAGGATGACTATCCTTGAGAGCATAGACGGTGATTTCTTAACGAGCCGCGGTGCGGAATGCATGAGATATCTTCTTGAGACCTACGGCGATGATATCGATGTTGTATACAGCCATAACGACGAGATGACGCTCGGCGCTCTTCCCGAAATAGAAAAAGCGGGATTTGCTCCGGGAAAAGATATCATAATCATATCCATCGACGGCGGACAGGAAGCCATAGATGTATTGAAAGAAGGAAAGATAAACTGCGTGGTCGAATGTACTCCCAAGCTCGGTAAAGAACTCATGGAGACTGCGATCAAATTAAAAGCAGGCGAACAGGTGGATCCTCTTATACATCCCATAGAGCAGGTATTTTCCGATGAAATGAACCCTGAAGATATTGCACCGAGAGGCTATTGAGGATAAAAAATGAAACGTGCCAATAAAGAAAAAAGCATACTCGGGCGAATCAACGATCTAAGCCACAGACTGGTTCTGATGCTGGTTTTTCCCATCATCATAAGTCTGGTGCTGATGCTTTTTTATGCATATAAATATCACAGTTCCATCAAGAGAATGGAAACCATCGCAAATCTTAAGACTGTTGTGGCAGAGGATATACCCGGAGCAGCCTGGAATATCGTAAGCGGAAGGGAGAGTTTTGCCGAGAGTAAGATCTACGTTATGATAAAGGATGTAGACGATACGATCGAAAGGATATCCGAGCAGACGAGTGAAGAGAACAGACTGTCTTTAATGGTTGCCGGACGTACGATGGAGACGCTTGAAAACTATGTTGACCGTATAAGGGACAATATATACGATCAGGTGCCCGTAGTCGAAAACGAGGCCGTACTGGTCGAGGTAAGAGACGTAGCCGCACTTGTTGACAGTATGTTAAACGAATACATCGCGCAGGAGATCGAATCGAGTGCAAAGATGAGTGTGAGCCTTTTACTTGTTATCATCATTACGGCAGCAGCGGAAGTACTGATAGTTATCGCGGCTTTGTGGGTCAGAAACAGATCGGTTAAAAGAACCGCACTTTTTGTAAGACAGCCCATCGAGAGACTCGAGGAAGTAACGGCTCTTCTTGCAGAGGGAACACTCGATGCGAGACTTACGGATACGGATGTAACGGAATTAAGAAACCTTACCAAGCAGGTTAATACCATGGCGGACGATCTGGAAGCCATGATGAAAAAGAGCGAGCTTGACGCAAAGAGATTAAGGAAAGCGGAGCTTAGAACACTTCAGGCTCAGATCAACCCGCATTTCCTTTACAATACTCTCGATGCGATCGTATGGAAGGCAGAGGCCGGAGAAAAGGATGAAGTCATTCAGCTTACAAGTGCTTTAAGCGACTTCTTCAGGATCTCGTTATCGTCAGGTGCCGACTGGATCCCGATCGAACAGGAGAAAAAACATATCGAAGGTTATCTTAAGATACAGCAGACAAGATACCGCGATATCATGAAATACGAGATAGATATACCCGATGAGATCGGTGAGTATTACATATTAAAACTATTACTCCAGCCCCTGGTCGAAAATGCGCTTTACCACGGCATTAAGATCAAAAGAGGCGGCGGTACGATCAAAGTATCGGGAAGAGAAGAAAACGGTTATCTTGTTTTCTCCGTAAAAGATACCGGATCGGGTATGACGAAAGAACAGCTTCGCGATCTTAACGAGCGAATGAAAAAAGGCCAGCCTACTGTCAGCGAAGGCGGCAGCGGCGGTTTCGGACTTGTAAACGTAAATATGCGTATCCGTCTTTACTATAACTTAACGGACGGTTTGGAAATAGAAAGTAATTCCGAGGGTACAACGGTAAGCTTCAGGGTACCCTGCAGAACGAAAGAGGAGATATTCGAACATGAAAGTGTTTCTGGTTGATGATGAAATAGTTATAAGAGAAGGGGTGAGAGAATCTTTCCCCTGGGATGAAACACCTTATACACTTGTAGGAGAGGCACCCGACGGTGAGATGGCTCTTCCCATTATCCGTGACACAAATCCGGATATCGTTATCACAGATATCAAGATGCCTTTCATGGACGGTCTGGAACTCTGCCGTATCTTACGCGGCCAGATGCCCTGGATCGGGATCATTGTCTTAAGCGGTTACGATGAGTTCGAATATGCCCGCCAGTGCATTAAACTCGGAGTGCGCGAATATCTTTTAAAACCAATTAATTCAACAGATCTTAAAGAAGCTCTGGACAAAGTCAGCGCTCAGTTAAAAGAAGAAAGAAAGAGCCTCGAGCATGCTGCGAGTTTAAGAGCGAGAATGGAAAACGACGGCAAGTTCGTCAAGGAAAAATTAATAGGTTCTCTTTTTACGGATGAAGCGGTCGAAGAGGATGCCCGCAATGTACTTAAAGAATTAAGTTCCATGGGAAGTCCTGTCGATGCACCTTTTTATGTGGTTGTGGATGCTGCTTTTAACCCTACCGGAACAGGTCAGGAGGCAGCAGTTGTTTTGGCGGAAAGCAGTGGGGGCATCGTACATGTTTCCGCGGGAAGAACAGGCACAAGACTGCTTGTTTTAGGTGAGAGTGCGGAAGATGCGGAAGAGAGAGCATACGCTTTTTCGACATCACTCGTTCAGGAACTTGAGCGTGTGGGTTGCGATACCATACGTGTCGGTATCGGTGAGATCGTTGACGCTCCCGAAAAGATCCTTCACAGTTTCAAGACGGCCAGACATATCCGTCATCTTCTGGTTGAAAGAAAAGAAGAACAGGCGATCATCCTCGGTGTACGCGAAATGGGTGATGTAGCCGATGAAAAAGTACCTTCGATAATAAGCGAAGCAAAATTATACATGTCTCAAAATTATTCCAATCCGAATCTGATGCTTCAGGATGTTGCGAAAGAAGTGAATATGAGCAAGAGCAGATTTTCTACCGTTTTTTCGCAGACAACCGGTCAGTCGTTTACGGAATATCTTATATATCTGAGGCTTAACAAAGCCAAAGAACTTCTAAGGACCACTTCTATCAAGAGTTCTCAGATCGCACACGATACGGGGTATAATGATTCCCATTATTTTTCTTATATCTTTAAGAAAAATACCGGACTTACACCCTCGGAGTATCGTTCGCAGTATCAAAATCAACCTGAATAAAATCAAAATTAACCTTTTTCCCAAAAAGGGACAAAAATCCGGAATTATTTTCAACCATGTCAAAATCAACCTTGATTTACCTCTAAAGTGTCAGGCGATATCATACTATCAAACAGTCGCAAACGACACAAAAAGGAGGAAAAATTAAGATGATGAAGAAAAAATTTGGATCATTGGTTCTTGCAGCAACACTTGCATCAAGTCTTTTGTTTGCAGCTTGTACTAACGGCGGATCACCCGCTCCCGCAACAAGCACACCTGCACCTGATACAAGCGAACCTGCAGTAGTCGCTGAACCTGCTACTACAACAACAAGTGATGTGATCAAAGTAGGCGTGGTTAACAACCCCCCTTCAGAATCAGGTTATCGTGAAGCTAACGTTAAAGACATGGAAGCAGTTTTCTCCGCAGCTAACGGCTACGAGTTAAAGACAGCTTACAGCTTAAAGAACGACGAGCAGCTCCAGGCAGCTCAGGGCTTCATCACAGAAGGTGTTGATTATCTTCTTATTTCAGCAGCAGAAACAACAGGATGGGACGAAGTTTTGAAGCAGGCTCAGGAAGCCGGAATCAAAGTTTATCTCTTCGACCGTATGATCGATGTAGACGAAAGTCTTTACGAAGCAGCAGTTGTATCTGACATGAGCGCAGAAGGCGACACAGCTGTTCAGTGGTTACTCAGCCAGAACCTTGACGAGTACAACGTAATCCATATCCAGGGTGCTATGGGTTCAGATGCTCAGATCGGACGTACAGGTGCTCTTCAGGCTCAGTTCGATGCAGGCAAGATGAACTGTGTTGTACAGCAGACAGCTACATGGGATGAAGCAGAAGCTAAGAAGATCGTTGAATCCGTTATCAACAGCGGTGACAAGTTCAACGTAATCTACGCAGAGAACGACGGTATGGCTAAAGGTGCTGTAGCTGCTCTCGATGAAGCAGGTATCAAGCACGGTGTAGGTCAGGACGTTATCGTTATGGGCTTTGACTGCAACAAATGGGCTCTCAGAGAACTTAAAGCAGGCAACTGGAACTATGACGGACAGTGCTCACCTTTCCAGGCACAGATCATCAGCGACCTTATCAAAGGCGTTAAGACAACCAGTGACAAGAAGATCATTAACGAAGAAAAGGGATTTGATGCTACTACTATTACAGACAGCGACATCGATACCTATGGTTTAGGCGAATAATAATTTGAACTGACCAGAATGGCGCAGCTGGGTTGTGAAACAATCAGCCCGGGCTGCGCCATAGTTAATCTCAGGAGGATAAGATTATGCAGGATAATGCTTTACTGCAGATGAGAAAAATAAATAAGATTTTCCCCGGAGTTAAAGCATTAAGCGAAGTGGATTTCACCTTGAGAGAAGGTGAGATACATGCACTTATGGGAGAAAACGGGGCCGGAAAATCTACACTCATAAAAGTGCTTACAGGTGTATATCAGATGGATGGCGGTGAGATTACGGTTAACGGAGAAAAGATCGTGATCCATTCACCCCAGGATGCACAGAAACACGGGATCAGCACGGTATATCAGGAGATCACTTTATGTCCCAATCTTACCGTGGCTGAAAATATGTTTATCGGTCGTGAACACAATCCGCTCGTAAATAAGAAAGCACGTGAAAAGAAAGCGGATAAGCTTCTTGAAGAACTCGGAATACCCGCAAGAAGCACGCAGCAGCTCGGAAGCTGCTCACTTGCCGTACAGCAGATGGTAGCTATCGCGCGTGCGGTTGATTCGAGGTGTAAGGTTCTTATTTTGGACGAGCCTACATCTTCACTTGATGATAAAGAAGTAAATATGCTTTTTAAACTCATGAGAGATTTAAAGAGCCAGGGTGTCGGAATAATTTTCGTTACCCATTTCCTTGAACAGGTATATGAGGTCTGCGACCGTATCACCGTTTTAAGAAACGGTGAGCTGGTCGGAGAATATTTAATAGAGGATCTTCCCCAGGTTGAACTTGTAGCCAAGATGATCGGTAAGGAACTTGATGAACTCGGTGCATTAACATATTTTGAGGAAGAGAAAAAAGAAAGCGGAGAAGTATTTTATGAAGCAGCTTCACTTTCTTCAAGCGATGCGCTTCCTTTTGACTTCAAAATCCACAAAGGCGAAGTCAACGGATTTACCGGACTTCTGGGTTCCGGAAGAAGTGAAAGCGTAAGAGCGATCTTCGGTGCGGATAAAGTTACCGGCGGTAAGGTTAAGATCAAGGGAGAAGACGTAAAGATCACTAAACCTCTTGATGCGATGAAGCACGGTATCGGATATCTCGCAGAAGACAGAAAGAGAGACGGTATCATCGCCGAACTCAGTGTTCGCGAAAATATAATCCTCGCACTTCAGGTTATGAAGGGATTCTTTAAACCCATAAGCAGAAGCGAGGCAGAAGCTTTTGCGGATGAGTATATCAAGGTTCTCAATATTAAGACAGCAAGTAAGGACACACCGATCGGTTCGCTTTCGGGCGGTAACCAGCAGAAGGTTATCCTTGCAAGATGGCTCTTAACACATCCCGATTACCTGATACTCGATGAGCCTACAAGAGGTATCGATGTAGGTACAAAACTTGAGATACAGAAACTTGTGCTTAAACTTGCGGAAGAGGGCGTGAGCGTAACATTTATTTCTTCCGAAGTTGAAGAAATGCTTCGTACCTGCAGCCGTCTCATAGTTATGAGAGACAGACATATCGTAGGCGAACTTAAGGGTGCGGATCTTAACCAGACTCAGGTTATGAAGACTATTGCAGGAGGAGAGTCAGAAAATGAAAAGTAAATTCAAAAATTTCTTTAAAGGCGGACTCGGCCAGCTTGCAATCCCCATTATAGCGATATGTATTCTGGTGATCTTTAATCTTTTCAGAGATCCGTCCTTTTTCAGCATAGCGATACAGCATAACAATGACGGAAACATAGTTCTTTCCGGAAACCTTATCAGTATCATTAACGGCGCCAGCGAACTTGCTATCCTTGCAATGGGCATGACGCTTGTAACCGCAGCCTGCGGCGGACAGGATATTTCGGTCGGCGCAATGGCAGCCATAGCGGGAAGTGCATTTGTAAAAGTTTTAAAATCAACTTCCGTTATCAACGGCGGTACGGTTATAGCAGGTTTCCTTCTTGCATGTGTAGTGGCAATGCTTTTTGCATCATTTAACGGAACACTGGTTTCCGTATTTAAGATACAGCCGATGATCGCAACGCTTATCCTGTACACGTGCGGACGTTCCATAGCATACTGGATAAACGGCGGTGCAACTCCTACCGTAAGCAGTCCGATCATCAATGCTATCGGAAGCTTTATCCCCGGGATCCCCATTCCGACACCGGTACTTATAGTTATTGCCGTAGCGATCCTTTTCAAACTTGTATTCCACTTTACTTCACTTGAACTGTTTACACAGTCGGTGGGTATCAACGGAAGCGCAGCAAGACTTAACGGTATCAATTCGACATTTATCAAATTGTTATCTTTCATAATACTCGGCATATGCGTAGCTATCGCGGGAAGTATCGGAGTGAGCCGTCTTGGACTCATCAACCATGAAACACTTCTTCTCGATATCGAAATGGATACGATCCTTGCCGTAGCTATCGGCGGTAACAACTTAGGCGGCGGCAAGTTTAAGATAAGCGGAAGTATCATCGGTGCTTATGTTATCCAGATGCTTACCATCACTCTTTATGCAATGAAGGTTTCATCTACGGATGTTAAAGCTTATAAAGCCATAGTTATCATTATCCTTGTTGTTATCGGTTCACCGGTCATCAAGAGCAAGATCCAGAAACTGATATCCAGGATCAAAGCCCGTAAACAGAATACAATTGCGAAAGGAGCGGTATAACAATGAATAATACTAAAAAATTTCGCAGGGAGCCGCTTACAGATACACAGCTTCTGATGACGATCACGATATGTATTTTCGTAGGAATGTATCTGCTTGCAATGCTGTTGTTCAAGGGTGGATTTTTACATGCACAACAGGTTTTCGATATGTTAAACGACAACGCGAGTCTGATAATCGTTTCGTGCGGTCTGACCATCGTTATGATCGGCGGCGGTATCGACATCAGCGTAGGTGCGGTTACATCACTCGTAGTTATGAGCTGTGTTCTTTACCTTAATAACGGCGGAAACATATTCGGTTCGATCCGTCTGGCTTTGGTTATAGGACTTGCATTCGGCGTAGTACATGGATTCCTGATAAGCTATCTTGAGATCCAGCCGTTTATAGTTACATTGGCAGGAATGTTCTTTGCAAGAGGACTTACAACGATCCTCTCGGTTAATCCCCAGAAAGTCGATCATGACAGCTTTGCGGCACTTCGTGCCATGAAGATCGAAATTCCCTGGCTCGGATATACGGCCAAAAACGGAAATCTTATCCCGGCCCGTATGGAACTCGGTGTAGTCGTTGCGCTTGTCTGCGTATTGCTCGTTTTCATCATGCTGACATTCTTCAGACTCGGAAGAGGATTCTATGCAATGGGCGGAAATCAGCAGAGTGCATTGATGCTTGGTATAAATGTTAAACTGACACGCTTCATAAGCTACGTTTTGAGCGGTCTTTTAAGCGGTATCTCGGGTTATGTGTTTATGATGCATACCGGCGCCGGAAACGCAACAAACGCTGCAGGTATGGAAATGAATGCCATCGCATCTTCCATCATCGGCGGTACACTTCTTACAGGCGGTGTAGGTAATGTTGTAGGTACGCTTTTCGGTACACTTACACTTACCACCATCAAAAAGATCGTTGTTTCCAGCGGACTTAACGATCCCTGGTGGCAGAGCATTACGACCGGCGGTATGTTATGCTTCTTCATTCTCTTACAGAGTGTGGTACTTTCAAGAAGAGCAAAAAAGAAAAAAGCATAATTTGATCATTATAAATTAAACAGGCTTTTGTAATAACAAAAAAGTAAGCAGATAATTGATTATCTGCTTATTTTTTTAGTATAATGTTCACTGATAAAAAAATAACGAGGTAAAAAAATGGAATTTGTAATTTCACATCTTTCTAAAAGTTACGGCAGACATCAGGTATTAAGTGATGTTGATTTTACATTTGAAGAAGGAAAGATCTACGGCCTTCTTGGTCGAAACGGAGCCGGAAAGACCACTCTTTTTAACTGCCTTAATAATGATACCGAGATCAATTCGGGAAAATTCTTTTTTAAGGAAGGTGAGAAAGAAGAGGAAGTTCAGGCAGACGATATAGGTTATGTTTTATCAACTCCGACCGTACCCGATTTTCTTACGGGACGCGAGTTTATCCGATTCTTTATCGATATCCATTCGGATAAGATCAAAGATCCCAAAACCATCGATGAATATATGGATCACGTGAGGATCCCGGAAGACACAAGAGACAGACTTATGAAGGATTATTCTCACGGAACAAAGAATAAAATGCAGATGCTCATCAACATGATAGCGGCACCGCGTCTTATGCTCCTTGACGAGCCGTTAACTTCGCTTGATGTTGTTGTTGCTGAAGAGATGAAGGATATCTTAAGAAGCCAGAAAGACGGAAGGATCCTTATCTTTTCAACTCACCTTCTTGATATCGCACTTGATCTTTGCGATGAAATAGTTCTTCTTAATCACGGAAAACTTGAAGTGGTAGATAAGAACGATCTTGATAACGAAAACTTTAAGACTAAGATAATCGAGGCTCTGAAAGATGCGGACAATTCTTAACTCACTCAGGATAATTCTGAGCATTCGAAATACAATATCGGTAAACGAGATCATTCACGGTATAAGAAGCATTCCGATAATCGGAAAGTATATTCCGGAAACGATCTACGATGTAAAGATAATCAAAATTATCGCTCTGATATTTTCCGTAAGCGGAGAGATACTTAAGGCGTTCTTTTTAAAACTTGCTCTTTTTGTTGTTCTCTTTTTTGCATCGGGCGTTGTAAGTTCTTATGATGATTTTTCACAAAAAGGCGTATTTTTGTACGGCTTCCTGTATGTTTCGCTGGCCGGTGCATTTGTTTACAATGTATTCAAAAATACACCCGAAGCGGATTATGCCGTATTCCATCTCGGAATGGATGCAAAGAAATTTGTGACCGCGCGTTTCTTTTACGATTCTTTTAATGTTGTGCTCGGATATGCGGTATTCGGTATCCCTCTTGCACTTCTTTCGCGTGTAGACTGGTATCTTGCGCTTCTTTTACCCCTGGCCGGTGTTGGATTCAAAGCCGTTCCTCTCGGGATCGAAATGAGTGTATATGCCGCAAAGCAGGCACGCGGAAAAAAGAAAAACAGAAAAGGCGTTCCTGTTTCGGTAGAAGGAAACGTTATAGTCAATTCTCTGGTGATGAGCTTTGTTATAGTCGCAGGCCTTATCCTTGGCGGGTGGCTAACCTATAAAGGTTTGTTTATGCCGGTAACGATCATCTATGTTCTTACGGCACTGGCTGTATTCCCGGGAATACTTCTTATGAAAAAGTTTCCTTTCGGACTTTATAAGACAGCTCTTTATGCGGAAAAAACCAGGAGTGAGCTTGTAAAGGAAGATGCGAAGAAACAAAGAAACGGTAACGTGAAAGTGGTCATCAATGAGGCGGAAGGAAGCAGATCCAAAGCAAAGGGTTACCGTTATCTTAACGAGCTTTTTATGAAGCGGCATCAAAAGATCTTCTGGAAAAGAGAGATCATAGCGATAATTTCCGTCCTCGGAACGATCGCACTCATGTCTTTGTTTTTCCGGTTCGAAATGAGTGAGCTGGATGACGGCACGGAATCGATCGTAAGATTTCTTTTTTCGAAACATCCGGGATTATTCATATTTGCTCTTTTTATCTTAAATACCGGAGCATATATGTCGCATGCGATGTTTGCAAGCTGTGATTCTTCAATGCTTGTATACGGATTTTACAGAACGCCGGATGCATTAAGGAAGATGTTCAGATTAAGGATAATGTCTGTAACAAAGTTTAATCTTATCCCTGCCGTTTTAATGGCGGTCTTTTGTATCGTTACATTGGCTTTTTCGGGCGGTGAGAGGTTTTTTGGAGAATATCTTTTTACGACTCTGACCCTGATCGTTTTCACCGCGTATTTCTCGATAAGAAACGTTACGATTTTTTATCTTTTACAGCCTTATGCAAGCGATTTTGCGATCAAGTCAAAACTGTTTTTGTATCTTAACTTTATACTGGGAACGGTTTTCTTTATACTGATATTTATAAAAATGCCTTCGTGGTTAACATGTGTTTTCGGAATTTTGCTCACGGGTGCGTATTTCTTTATCGCGGATAAGCTCGTATATAAGTTTGCGCCGAAGACATTCAGAATAAAATAAAGGGAGAAAATATGAAAAGAACGATTGCTTTTATCATGGCTTTAATGCTTGGAATAATGCCGCTCGTCGGATGCGGGAAAGGGATCGACGGTACATGGGTACTGGTCGAGGAGTACGATGCAAACGGTGTAAAAACAGATGCGGAAGAACTTAAAGAACTCGGTATAGCCGAAACATATGTCATAAGCGGAGATCAGGTTATATATACGCTTGAGATGGATTCGGCAAGCAAGCCCATAGAAATAGAGTTTGTGCTTGAAGAACTTGGAAATAACAAATACAATTTCAACTTATCGGGCGGTCTGAACTTCGCATCCGTTGAAGTCAAAGGCAATAAAATGACATACGAAGTCGGTGAGGACGAATATTACAGCAAGATGGTTTTTAAAAGAAAATAGAAAATAAAAAGGATCCGGTCGGATCCTTTTTGATTCTATAAAAATATCGGAAGCACTTTCTTTTCTATGAATTCGACTCTGTCGAAGATCCTTGGTTTGAAGGTTCCGGTAATACCGACAGAAACATTGCATTCTTTGTTGATATAGATGATATTTCCGCTGTCGCCGATGGCTGCGTAAACTTCTCTGTCTTCGTAAGGCTTGTACCAGAGATATCCGTATTCCATAGATCCGAACATCTCACCAAGTTTCTGCGCAGGCTTAAGCATTTCGTTTATCCATTTGGATGAAATGATCTGCTCACCGCAGTATTTTCCTTCATGCAAGACCATATCACCGAGCTTTGCCAGATCTCTTCCCGTTGCACAGAGTCCCCAGCCGGCTGTAACGGTATCCCTGGGATCGGAGTACCATTCGTTTTTTCTCGGACCTTTGTTCATAAAGAAATCGAACTGATCCTCTTTACTGCTGTCACCGTGTATGGTGTGTTCGGGGATCCCCAATGGAATAAAAAGATTTTTGTTCGCAAAGTCGATACATTTCTCACCTGTTGCGTTTTCGATGATTCCCGATAAGATCTGAATACCCAGCGTAGCATATTTGAATTCGCCTGTTATTCCGGCTTTCCCTCCGAGAAGATCGAGGGCCGCTTTCGTCCAGTCATCCGAAGTACAGACTTTCTTCCAGGGTTCGGACTTATATTTATACGGGGCAGTCATTGTAAGAAGGTGTTTTATCGTAACATCGTATATCGTTTTCTCGCCGCGTTTTACCTCATAATCGGGGAAAAACTCAAGCACTTTCTGATCAACGTTTCTTATATAACCTTTATCGAGTGCGATCCCCG
>CADARM010000033.1 GCA_902790275.1 uncultured Lachnospiraceae bacterium | reverse complement strand
GATCTTAATGTTATCTCAAAGAAGATCACGGATATGATATTCGCACTTGATATCGCATCCTATATCGTGAATCCTTTAAACAATTCATACACTATCGACGGAATGCTGTCGGATTATCTCGGACTTTCGGTTCAGAGCGAAAGCGTATCCGAGAAAGATCTTGCAAAGGTTGTTTACGGTTTCGGCAAACTTAAAAACGAACTGGATGAAAGACTTATCGAATCAGGTCAGAAAGATCTTTATACAGATATAGAGATGCCTTTGAGTCTTGTGCTTTTTGAGATGGAAAAGACAGGTATCAAAGTCAATAAAGGCGATCTTAAAAAGTACGGAGAGGATCTGAGCATATCTATCGAAGCTTTGGAAAAGAAGATTTACGAAGAGGCAGGAGAAGAGTTCAATATCCTTTCCCCGAAACAACTCGGAGTGATCCTTTTCGAGAAGATGAATATGCCTTATTCAAAGAAAACAAAGACAGGTTATTCGACATCTGCGGATGTGCTCGAAAAACTTGCGGCAGATTATCCCTTTGTTTCCAATATCCTTGAATACAGAGCTTTAACAAAACTTAATTCAACATATGCGCAGGGTTTATCCGATGCTATTGCTGAAGACGGAAGGATACATTCCCATTTCTTACAGACAGTAACTGCGACAGGAAGGATTTCATCTGCGGAACCGAACCTTCAGAATATCCCCATAAGGACCAAACTCGGAAGGGAGTTAAGAAAGGTATTTGTACCGAAGGACGGATGCATATTTGCGGATGCCGATTATTCACAGATCGAACTTCGTATCCTTGCACATCTTTCAAATGATGAAACTCTTATAGATGCATTTAACTCAGGCAAAGATATTCATTCACTTACGGCTTCGAAGGTATTTAATGTTCCTATCGAAGAAGTCAGCGATTCGCAGAGAAGAGCTGCCAAAGTAGTCAATTTCGGTATAATTTACGGTATGTCTTCGTTCTCGCTCGGACAGGATCTTGAGATCACAAGGAAAGATGCAGAGAAGTATATCAAAGACTATTTCGAAGGTTATCCCGGCATCAAAAAGTATCTCGACACTTGCGTGGAAAGCGCGAAGGAAACAGGTTATTCGGTTACTGCTTTTAAGAGAAGAAGACCGATCCCCGAATTAAAAGCATCGCAGTTTATGCAAAGAGAGTTCGGCAAGAGAGTTGCGATGAACGCACCCATCCAGGGTACTGCGGCAGACATTATGAAGATCGCGATGATCAATGTCAGAGATTCGCTCATTAAGAATGATCTTTCTTCAAAGATCCTCATTCAGGTTCATGATGAGCTTCTTTTGGAGATAGGAGAAAACGAAAAAGATCTTGCGGTTAAGATCCTTCGCGAAGAAATGGAAAATGCGATAAAACTTTCCGTTCCTTTAAGCGTTGATCTGCATATCGGAGAAAACTGGTATGAAGCAAAATAAATCTTACATAATCGGGATCACAGGAGGGATCGGCTCCGGCAAATCTCTGGTCCTCGATTATCTCAAAGATAAATACGATTGTCTTATCATAAAAGCGGATGATATCGGCAATGAGGTAAAGCTTAAAGGCAGAGAATGCTATGAGCCTGTTGTTTCTTTGTTAGGGAAAGATATCCTCGGGGAAGACGGAGAGATAGTCAAATCCGGAATGGCTGATATGATCTTTGCAGATGAGAAACTTGTCGATAAAGTAAATGCCATCATTCATCCCGCCGTAAAAAACGTGATCTGCAAACAGATACTTTTGGACAGAGGCAAACATAAATTCATCGTCGTTGAGGCAGCACTTCTTATAGAAGCCTCGTATTTCGATCTTTTTGATGAGATATGGGTCGTAGATGCCGATAAGGATGTAAGGATCAAAAGACTCATGGAATCAAGAGGTTATTCTCTTGAAAAATGTGAAAGTATCATAGCAAAGCAGAACGATCTTGATTATTACTGCTTGCAAAGCGACATATATATGAATGAAAATCCGGATTCCGATTATTATGGAATAAGGATCGTTCCAAACAATTCCAGCATTGAAGATTTATATGATGTAACAGATAAGGTTATGGAGGAAATCAATGGCCGCATCGGAAAATACTAAAGAAGGTCTCGTATTCGGACTCGATATAGGTACTCGCGCTGTTGTAGGTGTAGTCGGTTACAGAGATAAAGACAAATTCATAGTAAAAGCGATAGAATCCATCGAACATGACACACGTTCCATGCTCGACGGTCAGATCCATGATATAGAGAGAGTTGCAGGTACCATTGTAGCCGTTAAGGAAAAGCTTGAAAAGAAATGCAAGATTACCCTTAAGGACGTATGTATCGCTGCCGCAGGCCGTGTTCTTAAAACGGAGAATGTTCATGCAGAGATAGTTTACAACGATGAGACAATGATCCTCGATGAGCATATATTCGATCTTCAGTCAAAAGGTGTTGAAGAAGCTTACAAGAAATTCCAGACCGAGAACGAATTCGGAGAAAAGTATTACTGCGTCGGAAAGAGTGTTATCAAGTATTACATGAATGACATCTTTATGATGAATCTTTTGAATCATAAGGCGAGAAAGATATCGGTCGATATGATCTGTACCTTCCTTCCTTACGATGTTGTTGAAGGCCTTAATACCGCAGTTGAAATGGCCGGTCTTTCGGTATGCAATCTGACTCTCGAGCCTATTGCCGCTATCGAAGTTGCTATTCCCGAGAAGTTCAGGATGTTAAACATTGCGCTTGTCGATGTCGGAGCTGGAACAAGCGATATCTGTATCACAAAAGACGGATCTGTTACGGCATACGGAATGATCCCTGTTGCAGGTGATTCATTAACAGAGATAATCGCAAATTACTGTCTCGTTGAATTTAACGAAGCAGAAAAGATCAAAAAAGGCATAGAAGACGAAGAAGAAGTTGAATACGAGGATATCCTCGGTATCAAATCCACGATCACGAGAAAAGAAGTACTGGATATCCTTGATGACCATATCAAAGAAATGACCAGGATGGTTTCTGATGAGATCACCAGACTTAACGGCGGAAACAAAGTCGGGGCGATCTTCGTGGTCGGAGGCGGAGGAAGGATAGAAGGATATACCAAATATCTTGCCGAGATCCATGATATCCAGGTTAACCGTGTAGCACTTCGCGGCGAAGAGGTTATGGGTAAGATCGAATTCAAGGATAATTCCGTCAGCAAGGATTCGCTCATCGTTACACCTCTCGGTATCTGCTTACATTTCTACGAAGAGAACAATTCGTTCATCAATGTATCTTTAAACGATGACAGACTTAAACTTTACGATAACGGTAATGTAACTGTTGTTGATGCGGTAATGCAGATCGGTCTTGATAACAATGCATTATTCCCAAGGCGCGGCGATTCTCTTGAATTCACATTAAATGGTGAAGAAAAGAGCATTAAGGGCGAACTCGGAGAACCCTGCATCGTATATCTTAATTCCGAACTTACCAATCTTCATGCGGTATTACATGCAAACGATTATATTAAACTTGTGCCTTCTACCAAGGGTGCCAAGGGAAGCATTACTCTCGGCAAACTCAATAAAGGCAACAAGAAACTTAATATCACCGTAAACAATATGAATGTAACTTTACCGAATCTCTGCACGGTTAACGGCGAGATCGCTGTTGATTCATATAAGATCCAGGACGGCGATGATGTAGAAGTCCTTGATTATCTTACCGTTTCGCAGGTATTGGAACTTGTCGATATCACGCTTAATGAGAATCAGTATGTGACGGTCAACAATTCGCCCGCGGATGCTGATACAAAAGTATATTCAAGATTTAATGTTGATATACTCGAAAAAGGCGAAGTTACTTACGCCGATCTTCCCGAAGATGAAAACATAAAAACGGAAGATGAAAAAGGTAACGAAAAAGAATCTTCGGATAAAGAAGAAAAGAAAGAAAAGTCCTTAGAAAGTATTCTTACAAAGACCATTAATGTTACCGTTAACAGTGAAAATATCGTTCTTGATAATAAAGAATCATATGTTTTTGTGGATGTTTTCGATCATATAGATTTCGATCTTTCAAAACCTCAGGGTCAGGGTATAGTAACGCTTTTAAACGGCAGATCTGCAGATTTCCTTGAGGAATTAAAAGACGGTGATATCGTTGAAATATACTGGAAGGAAAAAGACAAATGAGAATCACCGCGATAGCTTCCGGAAGCAGCGGAAACTGCATTTATGTCGGAGATGATAATACGCATATCCTTATCGATGCAGGCATATCCGCAAAAGCCGTGGAAGAAGGATTAAACGGTCTTGATCTTACTTTGGACGATATAGATGCCATATTGATTACTCATGAACATTCTGATCACATAAAGGGCCTCGGTGTTCTTGAACGAAAAAAAGAGATCCCGATATATGCTTCCATGGGTACCATTGAAGGTCTCTATTCGGCTAAAGGGCTCGGAAGTTTCAATTTGGACTGTATCAGATCATTAAGGGATCTTTCACCTTTTTCTATAAATGATTTTACATTTACTCCGCATCCTATCAGTCATGATGCAAACGAACCTCTTTGTTTTTCTTTTTCGAATAACGGTAAGAACGCTGCGGTAGTAACAGACCTCGGCTGTTTTGATGAGGAACTTATCGATTCGATGGGAAAACTTGATTTCATTTTTGCGGAAGCAAATCACGATATAAGAATGCTTCAGCTTGGGCCTTATTCTTATTCTTTAAAGCAGAGGATCCTTTCGGATAACGGACATTTATCGAACGAAGCGAGCGGAAGATTTATTTCCAAATTGCTAAACGATGATATTAAAGGTATAATGTTAGGGCACTTGAGTGATAAAAACAATCTGCCGGACCTTGCTTACGAGGCGGTAAAAGTTGAGATCACGATGTCGGATACCAAGTACGACGGCCTGGATTTTCCGATATATGTTGCAAAAAGAAGTGAATTATCAAAGATCATCGATCTTTAAATATATATTAAGGAGTTAAACACATGAAGAAAACAATCATCACAGTTGTAGGGAAAGACGGTGTAGGCATCATCGCCAAGATCTGTACTTATCTTGCAAATAATCATATCAATATCGAGGATATCTCACAGACCATTACCGGAGGCTTTTTTAACATGATGATGATCACTGATATGAATGAAGCATCTAAGCCCATCGGTGATATCTCCGATGAACTCGCGCAGATCGGTGAGGAGATCGGTGTAGTGATCAAATGTCAGAGAGAAGAGATCTTTGATTCGATGCACAGAATTTAATTCGGAAAACTTTAAGGAGATATTTTAACATGATCAATATAAACGAAGTATCCGAAACAAATGAAATGATCGAAAAGGAAAACCTTGATGTAAGAACCATTACAATGGGTATTTCACTTCTCGACTGCATCGATTCGGATCTTGAGAAAGTTAAGAAAAACATTTACGACAAGATCTACAACAAAGCAAAAGATCTTGTTAAGACAGGTAAAGAGATCGAAAAGGAATTCGGTATTCCCATCGTAAACAAAAGAATTTCTGTAACTCCCATTTCTTTAGTCGGTGCCGCAGCATGCAGATCATCTTCCGATTTTGCGTCGCTTGCAGTTGTACTCGATGATGTTGCAAAAGAAGTAGGCGTTAACTTTATCGGCGGTTATTCTGCACTTGTTTCAAAAGGTATGACACCTGCAGAAGAATTGCTTATCAAATCCATTCCCGAAGCTCTTTCAAAGACTGACAGAGTCTGCTCATCAATCAACCTTGGCTCCACAAAGACAGGTATCAATATGGATGCCGTAAAGCTTATGGGCGAGATCATCAAAGAGACTGCCGAATATACAAAGGAAGTCGATTCACTCGGATGTGCAAAGCTTGTTGTATTCTGCAATGCTCCCGATGACAATCCTTTTATGGCAGGTGCTTTCCACGGGGTAACAGAAGCCGACTGCATCATCAATGTCGGTGTATCGGGCCCCGGAGTTGTAAAGACAGCGCTTGAAAAAGTAAGAGGAAAGGATTTTGAGATCCTTTGCGAGACAATAAAGAAAACTGCATTTAAAGTTACGAGAGTAGGTCAGCTCGTAGCAAAAGAAGCATCCGAGAGACTTAATGTTCCTTTCGGTATCGTAGACTTATCGCTTGCACCCACACCTGCTATCGGTGATTCGGTTGCTGATATCCTCTGTGAGATCGGTCTTGAACATGCCGGTGCTCCCGGAACAACGGCTGCTTTGGCATTACTTAACGATCAGGTTAAAAAGGGCGGTGTAATGGCTTCTTCGTACGTAGGCGGTTTAAGCGGTGCATTCATTCCCGTTTCGGAAGATCAGGGTATGATCAATGCCGTTGAAGCAGGTGCTTTAACGATCGAAAAACTTGAAGCCATGACCTGTGTATGTTCCGTAGGCCTTGATATGATCGCCATTCCCGGAGATACAAAAGCAACAACGATCTCGGGAATCATTGCCGATGAACTTGCTATCGGTATGGTAAACCAGAAGACCACGGCTGTCCGTATTATCCCTGTTATAGGAAAAGGTGTTGGAGAGACTGTTGAATTCGGAGGACTTTTGGGACATGCTCCTATCATGAGCGTAAACAAATTCTCTTGTGATGATTTTATCAACAGAGGCGGAAGGATACCTGCACCCATTCATTCGTTTAAGAATTAATAATATTTTTGGACATAGAAAAAACGCTGAAGTGATTCAGCGTTTTTTATTATTCTATGATAACTATTTCTCTTGAAAACTCGGAAACTGTAGGTATCGAGAACTTCTCGGAAACTATCGTATCGTAAATGTGAGCTGCCTGGATATCGGTTTCGAGCATTTCCATTCCGATAGGCGTAAGCTGATGTCTTGCATCTGCAAGCTTTGATATCAGAGGAACGCTTGCTTTCTGCTTTAATGCACTTAAAAGCTCGTTTGAAGATTTTTTGAAGCCGAGCATCCTTGCGTAGAAGATATATCCTTCTTCTTTGTATTTGCCCATTGATTCTTTTTTGATGTTCAAAAGAATGTGAAGAAGGTTTCTTGCAACTCTGACATATGTTATGTCCTTGCTCTTTAACAGTTCACAGAACTGAGAATAAGAATCGTATTTGTTGAGATTCTTGATTATCTTTGCAGAGAAATCGGGAGATATATCAAGATATTCCTCGTATCCTTTTCCTTCATCCAGCAGTAATTTGTACTTGAGTATGGAAGAGATGTCTTTGTTTAAGATAGGGAATGATTTATCATACTGTTCTTCGAGCAGTTTGTATACGTGGAAAGGAACCTGGGAGCGAACATGTTCAAGTTCGCCTGTCTCTTCCAAAGAAGAACGGATGGCAAGAGACGAACAGATGGGATTATCCATCATTCTGTCATGATAACCTGCACCGATCCTTAAGTTGGTAACAGGGATCGTATTGACATCGAACTGTTTTAAAGCTCTGATGTATTCGAAACCGAGAATGTTGTTTGGATAATTCATGGCTTCCACATGTCTGTAAGAATTGGGGATGGCTTCCTCAACCGCACGAACTCTGGCGATGGGATAGGATATTCCTTCTTTTACCAGATTGTGGATCACGCCTGAGATCTCTTTTTTACGGTTTATAAGTACATCCGCTATATCCGTAAGTATCTTGATATCTCCGCATTCGCTGCCGAATACGAGATAGTCTACGATACCTAAATTCTTTATAAGATTGATCGCACCTGATGCAAAATACTCTGCACTTGAACACGAATAATAGAGCGGAAGCTCGATAACAAGATCTGCACCCGCATTCAATGCCATTCTGGTACGCTGATATTTATCGATAACGGCGGGAACACCTCTTTGGGTGAAATCACCGCTCATGATAACGATAATAAAATCCGCACCTGTAAGCTGTTTGGCTTTTTTGATCTGAAATTCGTGACCGTTGTGTAACGGATTGTATTCTGCAATAATAGCCGCGACTTTCATTTTATTCCCCTAATCCTCAATTATCTCGTCAAATTCCTGTGTATCGAGATATTCGTCAAAAGCATCAACGACAGCCTCATATTCGGCATCGTCGTCGATATGAATAAGTTCCGGCTCTTCGTTGGGATCATCGGGATTTTCTTTATATCCGTAGAACCATACTTCGCCGTAAAGATCGTCTTCCTCGTCAACCATCGGAAGCAGAGCAATATAATCCTTACCGTCAACTTCCAAAATAGTGATTATGGTACATTCTACGCTTGTACCGTCATCAAGGTCTAAAGTTACGCTCATTTCCTCTTCGGGAATTTCGTTAAGATTGCTCATAATTTACCTCCGTGCAAACAAATATATTTTAACATACTTTAAAAAAATTACAAATAAGTTTATAATGATATGGTTGGAAATATGTGCGAATAAATAATTATTTATATATTTGTCACACAATAGACCGTTTCTTATATCGGAGACTTTTATGAACGAGATAGAGATCAAAGAATTTATGAAGAAACTGAGTACGCTTATGTACATCAGTTTTGCGTTATGGATAGTGATAGTAGTCATGCAGTTTTTTATCGGTATCGTTACCGTATTTTTCGGATACGGTATCGGGACTCTGATCCTTATGGTGTATAACCTTGTCGGCTGCATCAGATACTATAAAAACATCAATATAATCAAAAATTATTCGACAAAACAGGAAGCTGCTTACTGCGTAAGTTACTTTGAAAGATCGATCCCCATGTGCTGGATCTTTATGTTTGTCAATCTGTTCCTTGGAGGATTTATCGGTTTTGTCGGAAACTTATATGATCTGATAGTTGCTTATTATGTTAAAAGCAAAAAGGGTGAACTTCTTATGCCCGTATCTGACCCGATTATCTACGACGTTCAATAATGAGGGCTTTATATGATTAGTTTTAAGATCGAAAAAGGATATCCGTTAAACATGGGAGCGACACCGTTAAAAGACGGCGTGTTGTTTGCTTTCGAATGTGAATCGGATGACTGCGGACTTGTTCTTAAAAACAAAAAGACAAAAGATATAACAAGAATTCCTTTCGGATCGGAACATAAGTACGGAAATGTATATTCCGCGATCATTAAGTATATCGATTACGATAAGTTTGTTTACAGATTTTATGCGGACGGCGAAGAATTCTGCGATCCGTATTCCTTAAGAGTATGCGGCAACGAGAAGTTCGGCGTAAAGAAAGACAATTACGAGATCTATTCTGAGATCGTAAAGATAGAAGAAAATACGGTTTCCGATAAAAAAGCTTTTATAAGATTTGAAGATTCCGTAATATACCTTTTACATGTAAGAGGTTTTTCGGCACATCCTTCAAGCAAAGTAAACAATAAAGGTACGTTTTCCGGTATCCTTCAGAAACTTGACTATATCAAAGAACTCGGGATCACTACGCTAGAGATAATGCCTGCGTATGAATTCGAAGAGTTTGAAAAACCGGACGAAAAGACTGCTTTGATCGCCAAGAAAGCGGAAACGGCAGGAGAGAACAAAGTTAATTACTGGGGCTATAAAGAAGGCTTTTATTTTGCACCCAAAGCTTCATACTGTGCAACAAACGATCCGATTAATGAATTTAAAGAGTTTGTACGTACTTTGCATAAGAACGGAATAGAACTTATCATGCAGTTTTATTTCCCAGACAGGATCAAGCAGCATAAGATTTATGAAGTCCTTAAATTCTGGCTCATAAATTACAATGTTGACGGTTTCCATCTTAAAGGAAACAGGATACCGTTTTCGTTTATCGCAAACGATCCTCTATTCGGTGATACAAAGCTTTTATATGATTACATTCCCGAGAATGAGATCTATGATGCGGCATTTGTTCCTTCAAAAAGAAACCTGTGCTCATATTCGGATGCGTTTATGTATCAGATGAGAAAAGTTCTTAAAGGCGATGAAGATACATTAAAAGATCTTGTATATTTTACAAGGCTTTATCCCGAAAAGAGCGCTTCCGTAAACTTTATAACAAATTACTACGGATTTACATTAAACGATCTTGTATCATACGACAGAAAACATAACGAAGAAAACGGCGAGAAGAATCTTGACGGCTGCGATTACAATTTCTCGTGGAATTGCGGTCTTGAAGGAAAGACGAGAAAGAGTTCGATCGTTAAACTTCGTAAGAGAATGATGAAGGATGCTTTGTTCCTTGTATTCTCATCAAAAGGAACGCCTCTTATCTTTGCCGGAGACGAGATCTGCAATACACAGAACGGAAACAACAATCCTTACTGTCAGGATAATGCCGTAAGTTATATTAACTGGAACATTACCGAAGACGGAAAGGAAATGCTCGAATATACAAAGAAACTCATTGCACTTAGAAGGAATGATCTTAATTCTGTTCTTAACCGTGAGTTCTCAATGCTTGACCGTGCTCATATCGGATTCCCCGATCTTTCCTATCATTCGGATGAAGCATGGAGAGCGGACCTTGCGACATATAACAGACATCTCGGTATAATGTATTCCGATTTCGATCCGAAAGAGGAGATCATAACTCTACATTATGTTGCATATAACTTTTACTGGAAAGAGATCACATTCTCGCTTCCTTATCTGCCTTCGAACGTGAAATGGGAAGTTATTTTCACAACAGGTGATACCGTTCAAAAAGAAGGCGAAAAAGAAGACTCGAAACAGGGTATGAAATTCGAACTGGAGGCCAGATCCTGTGCGGTATTTAAAGTAATCTTTAAAAAGAGTTTACTTAATTCATCAAAAAAATAAGCTTACAGCTTAAAATACAAAAAATATGAAAGACGGTAACTAAAATGATTGACAACAAAAAAGTATTATTTTCCGGAATGCAGGCAACGGGTAATCTTACACTCGGCAACTATCTCGGAGCTTTACAGAACTGGGTAAAATTATCCGATGAATATGAATGCTTTTATTCCGTAGTGGATCTTCATTCGATCACTGTAAGACAGGATCCCACAGAATTCAGACAGAAAGCAAAGAATCTGCTTGCACTTTATATCGCAGCAGGCCTTGATCCCACAAAGAACTGTATTTATTATCAGTCACATGTATCCGGACATGCAGAACTTGCATGGATCTTAAACTGCTTCACATATATGGGCGAACTTAACAGAATGACTCAGTTTAAGGATAAATCAGCAAAACATGCAGACAATATCAATGCGGGTCTTTTTACATATCCCGTACTTATGGCTGCGGATATCCTTTTATATCAGACTGATGTTGTTCCCGTAGGAATCGACCAGCTTCAGCATCTTGAACTTACAAGAGATATCGCGCAGAGATTCAATTCGATTTACGGAGATGTATTTACTATCCCCGAACCTTACATCGGAAAGACCGGCGCCAAGATCATGTCTCTTCAGGACCCTTCAAAGAAGATGTCAAAGTCGGATGAAAATCCCAACGCATCCATTTATCTTACGGATGACAGAGACACTATCATCAGAAAGTTCAAGAGAGCGGTAACAGATTCCGAAGCTTTGATCAAACACAGAGAAGAGCAGCCCGGCGTTTCAAATCTTATCGAGATCTATTCTGCTTGTACGGGAAAGACTTTCGAAGAAGTAGAAAAAGAATTTGACGGCAAAGGATACGGTGATTTCAAACTTGCCGTAGGAGAGACTGTAGCAGATATGCTCACACCTCTTCAGACACGTCATGCTGACATCCTTAAAGACAAAGCATATCTTGACGGTATCGTTAAAGAAAATGCTGAGAAAGCTCAGTACTTCTCAAACAAGACCTTAAGAAAGGTTCAGAAGAAAGTCGGATTTAACGAGAAAGTAAGATAAAAAACTTTTGGAGAAACTCTTTTGGGCGTATTGATGCTTGCCTGTCCGATATTTGCTTTCGCATTGATCCTTTTCGGATTAAGCGGATTCCTTATATACGGCGGCATAAAGACTTATAATGATTACAACAAAGTATTGGGCTATGTTTTCGTTATTATCGGAATATTGATATTTTTGGCTTTGATGTTTCCGATATTCATTGTGATAGCAACGGTTTTAGCCTGAGATAAAAAAACAGTCGACATTGAATGTCGACTGTTTTTGCTTTATAAGTTTTTTAGATTATTCTGATTTAACTTCTTTCCAGAGAGAGTTGTATAACTCATCGCCGTCTTCGCCGAGATAGATGAATGTTTCGAGGTTGTCATACTGTGTAAGATCGGGGAATGCGATCTCGGAATTTCTGATATCTTCATCCTCGATAAGTTCTCTTGCAGCATCGTTGGGTGTTGAATATGTGATGAAATCGAAGTTCATTAATGCGATCTCGGGTTTGCACATATAATCGATGAACTTTTCTGCATTCTCTTTGTTCTTTGCGTTCTTAAGGATTACCCAGGAATCGATCCATACGTTTGTTCCTTCTTCGGGGATAACATATACGAGGTCCTCGTTTTCACGCTGTGTATAGATGGCTTCACCTGAGTAGATAACACCGATGGCTGCTTCGTTACCGATCATTTTATCTCTAACCTGATCTACTACATAAGCCTGAACGAGAGGCTTCTGCTCAAGAAGAGACTGCTTTGCGATCTGAAGTTCGTCGATGTTTGTTGTATTCATTGAAAATCCGTTTAACTTAAGAGCTACCATGAATGCATCTCTTACGGAATTCTGCATAAGGATCTGGTTTTTATACTTGGGATCCCAGAGCTGAGCCCATTTTGTGATAGGTTCATCAACCATGGATTTATTATATAAAATGCCAACCGTGCCCCAGCAGTAAGGAACAGAGTACTTGTTTTCGGGATCGAATTCCTTACTTGTTTCGTAATACTGAGCTCCGATATTTTTGGAATTGGGAATGTTATCCCAGTTGATCTCGGCCAGCATGTCGTTATCAATCATTTTCTTGATCATGTAATCCGAAGGACAAACCACATCGTACATTACAGCTCCGGCTTCAACTTTCGGATACATCATTTCATTTGTTTCGTACTCATCGTAAATAACTTTGATCTGAGTATCTTTTTCGAACATTTCGATTACATCGGGATCGATATATTCACCCCAGTTGTAAACGTAAACTTCGCCGTTTTTATAAGCCTTGCCACAACCAAACACCGGAAGCAGGGTTAAAGTTGCAAGTAAACCAAACAAAAACACTTTTTTCAATTCTTTTTCTTTTCCTCCTTTGAAAACCTTAGAAATATCGATGTTTTTAAACATCAAAGTCTAATATATCATATTTTTTTCTAATATCAATAAAAACTTTCGCGAATTGGAATATTTGTTAAAATCGAGAAGATTTTATTCTTCTCGTTGCGCCGCCCGCATGCTTCGAAGAAGCAAAAGTCGGTTTGCGGGCGTGTGCATAAAAAAAGCTTCCTTAATTTTCAAGGAAGCTTTTAAGATAATATGACGAATTTATTTCTTTTCTTTAACTTTCTTTCCTGAGTTCGGAAGAATGTTAACAAGGATAAGAAGGATAAGAACCGTTACGAAGATGACTGATGATAATGCATACATCTTCGGATCGATACCTTTTCTTACCTGTGAGTAGATCTTTGTAGAAAGAGTATCAACGCCGGCACCCTTTGTAAAGTGGGTGATGATAAAATCATCGATACTCATCGTAAATGCCATCAGAAGTCCTGAGAATACACCGGGAAGGATATCGGGAAATACAACCTTAAAGAAAGCTTTGAAAGGTGATGCTCCAAGATCCATTGCTGCTTCGTATGCAGAAGGGTTAAGCTGCTTGATACGCGGCAGAACACTCAGTATTACATACGGGATATTAAACGTTATGTGCGCGAGCAGGATAGTGGTGAAACCGAATTTTACGTTAAAGAAGATAAACAAAAGCATTAACGAGATACCGGTTACGATCTCTGCATTGAGCATAGGTATATTTGTGATACCCATCATAAGGGTTCTTGTACTCTTTTTCATTCCTGTGATCGCAAGTGCGGCGATCGTTCCGATGAATGTTGAGATCAAAGCGGATAAAAGAGCAAGAGCAAGCGTTGTAAAGAGAGCTTCCATAATGGAAGAGTCCGATAAAAGTTTTCCGTACCATTTTAATGTAAATCCGCCCCATTTTGATCTTGATTTCGAAGCGTTAAAAGATAACACGATAAGTACTGCCATCGGAGCGTAAAGGAATATGAAGATGAGAGCGATATAGATTTTCTTTAATACATTTGCCATTATAATGCGCTCCCTTCTCCGTCTTTATCAAAGATGGCGGTAATTATCATCGAGATCACGATAAACAGCATAAGGACGATCGAAAGGCCGGATCCAAGATTCCAGTTGGAATTGAGCGTAAATTCCTGTTCGATAACGTTACCGATAAGAAGGATCTTACTTCCGCCGAGAAGGTCGGAAATAACGAATGTTGTAAGTGCGGGTACAAATACCATAGTGATACCGGAAATGATACCGGGAACACTTAAGGGTAATGTGACCTTCATAAATGTCTGGACTTCGTTTGCTCCGAGATCCCTTGCCGCATTTAACAGGTTCTTGTCGATCTTGCAAAGAACATTATAAATAGGAAGAACCATGAATGGCAGGAAGTTGTAGATCATACCGAATACGATAGCATAAGGTGTATTGATGATCTTCAAAGCCGGCAGGTGTACCGCACGAAGAATGGTATTTATAACACCTTCGTTTTCGAGAAGTGTCTGCCATGCGAGTGTTCTAAGTAAGAAGTTCATCCACATGGGCAAAACGAAGATAAGGATCATAAGTTTGCTGTTGCCCGAAGAATTCATGGATGAAAGTATCATTGCCAGAGGATATGAGAGCAACAGACATATAACGGTACTTATAAGAGATAAGAGCAGTGCGATCAAAAGTGATTTGAAATGCACGGGAAGTGAGATCGACATTATGTTTGACAATGTGAATTTTCCACTCTTATCGGTAAGACCGAAATAAAATACCATTAATAAAGGAATGATTACAAAGGCTATCGACCAGAAAGCATAGGGGAGCGAGAGCCATTTGACGAATTTATTCTTCAATTTGTACTGCCTCCTCATCTTCACTGGCGGGCTTGTTCATGATCTGGATGTTGAAAGGATCTACTTTGATGCCGACCTTTTCACCTACGGGATACATCTTAGTTGAATGAACGAGCCATTCAAAACCGTTGGCCATAACTTCCATTTCGTAATGAACGCCTTTGAAAATAATATGTGTAACTTCCCCCGAGATAGTACCTTCTTCGGGTTTAACAAGCTCGATATCTTCGGGTCTTATAACTACGTCGACATGTACGTTTTCACCGAATCCCTTATCGACGCATGCGAATTTTGCGCCGAGGATCTCAACGAGCTCATCGCGTACCATGATCGAGTCGATGATGTTAGAATCACCGATGAAGTCAGCAACGAAAGCATTTTCGGGTTCGTTGTAAATACTTTCCGGTGTACCTATCTGCTGGATGTAACCCTGGTTCATGACAACGATAGTATCAGACATGGTAAGTGCTTCTTCCTGATCGTGAGTTACATATATAAATGTAATTCCGAGTTCGTTTTTAAGTCTGATAAGTTCGTACTGCATGTCCTGTCGAAGTTTTAAGTCGAGAGCTCCCAGAGGCTCATCAAGAAGAAGGACCTTGGGTTCGTTTACGATAGCTCTTGCGATAGCGATACGCTGCTGCTGGCCTCCGGATAATGAATCGGGCATTCTGTTTTCGTATCCTTCAAGGTTAACGAGCTTAAGGGCGTATTTGATCTTATCGTCGATATAGGATTTTGATTTATTCTTGATCTTTAAACCGAAAGCGATGTTTTCGGCGATGTTCATATGTGTAAAAAGAGCATATTTCTGGAAAACAGTATTAAGCTGCCTTTTATATGCGGGAAGCTTTGTGATATCTTTTCCGTCAAAACAACTCGTCCGGTATCGGGTGTTTCAAAACCGCCGATGATACGAAGCGTAGTTGTCTTACCGCATCCCGAAGGACCAAGAAGAGTTACAAATTCGTTTTCACGAATATAAAGGTTCATTTCGTCAAGAACCAAATGATTGTCATATGATTTCGAAATGTTTTCGAGTGTGATAAGTTTGTTGCT
>CADARM010000032.1:1420-17792 GCA_902790275.1 uncultured Lachnospiraceae bacterium | reverse complement strand
CTTCTGCTTTGTAGGAGCAGCACTCTCCCATTGAGTTATACCAGTAAACATCAATGCAGTGGACTTTTACCACATCTTCTCACTTTACGGTGAGCTCCATTTCAAATAGTAAATTGTCTAGAATGTTTTTACTAAATGCTATTGAACACAACTCAAGAGTTCATTCGCGCCAAATAAACTAGGTTGAGTCTATTTCAATTTATGATTATGCACTGAAGCGGACATAAAGGGAATCGAACCCTTATCTTCCGGGAGACAACCGGATATTCTAGCCGTTAAACTATACATCCATAATGTTGAAGTGCGCCGCTCTGGACTCGAACCAGAAATGCACTGAGGCCACGGTTTTACAGACCGCTGCGATACCAATTCCGCTCACCGACGCAGATAAATATTATGCATACGGTGATAATAAAAGCGTAAAACTTAAAGTATTTAAGATCCCTGTTACAAAAGAAGAGAAGAGTAAGATAAAAAGATTTATCAAAGATGTTTACGAAGACAGAGAGAATTATGTTTTCAATCTTTACTCAGCTCTGACAATGCCTTTGTTCCACGGCTTCCGGATCTACAAAACATATAACTGCATGTCGTTCTGTGCAAGAGCCCTTTCGATGACTAAGAGCGTTAAACTCGACAAGCCTTACTACAAATACACGATAGCGGAACTGGACGATCTTTTGAGCGAATATGTCTTTGAAGAAAGAGAGTTTGAAAGAGAAAGAATAGAAAACGAGCATTATATGAGAAGGATACCTTTGATCTATAATGTGGGTGCATTTGTAAGACTCAATGCCGTACTTTTAGACAGACTGCTTTTCAAGTTTTTGAAAAAAGATAAATTCTAAAGAAAAAAACATTTGACAATTGGATTTTTTAGTGATAATTTTAGAAAAGCGAAATAAAGTTATCAAAAACTATGACGAAGACTGCTTTAGATGTCGAATTTTCAGAGAGTCGCCGGCCGGTGTGAGGCGACAGTTCAATTCTTTTAGCTATCCCTTCCGAGTTGGAATTCCGAAATGCAAAAAGTAGACAATTCCCGTAATACTGCGTTAAAGTACTTGGCTTGTTGGAGTCAGAAGAGGAGGCACCGTCAGGGTGCAATTTGAGTGGTACCGCGGGTTAGCCCGTCTCAAGCGATTGAGACGGGATTTTTTTATGAACACGGTCACATAAGGAAATAAGTTGCTTCGCAACATGCGCTCGGCGCACGAGAATGAAAGCATCGCAATTCATTCCCAATTCTAAGTCCCTGAAACTCGATTCTTCTAAGATTTCAACGTGTAACACGTTAAATGAAATTGGGCTGTCGCCGGCCCGGCAAAGAAAAAAGGAGACCAAAATGAGCGAAAACAATCAGAATCTTGAATTCAAAATCCATGAAGTGGTACGAAGAATCAAGGACTTAAGAGAAGTTCTTAACTTGTCCGAAGAAGCACTTGCAAAGAAGATCGGATTAAGCGTTGAACAGTACAGAAAGTACGAGTCCGGTGAAGAGGATTTCCCTTTTACATTCATTTACAAGATCGCAAATGCATGTAAGGTTGATATGAACGACCTTTTAACAGGTGAGTCACCCGCACTTAGCGAATATATCGTAACAAGAAAGGGCGAAGGTTCGGAGATCGTAAGAAGAGAAGGCTTTATCTATCAGAACCTTGCACCCAAATTCAAGAATAAACTTGCTGAGCCTTTCTATGTAAAGATCCCCTATTCGGAAGAAGCATTGTATCCGCCTTATCATTTCTCTACTCACGTAGGTCAGGAACTTGATATCGTTATCAAGGGCAACCTTAAGATGATGGTGGGCGATTCCGTAGAGATCCTTCATGAAGGTGATGCGATCTATTATGATTCGTCCACACCTCACAATGAGATCGCTCTCGGCGGTGAAGACTGCGAGATCTATGCAGTTGTTATGAATCCCGAGAAGAAGGGCCTTTCCGAAGTTAAAGACAAAGTAAGAAAGAATATCACAACAAACGTTGATCTTGCAAAACTCCAGAATCCCGTTTACGAGAAATTCGTTGAGACTACGGTTGATGAAAACGGGATCGTTAATTCCGTTAAGTTTAAGAATGACGATACATTCAACTTTGCTTATGATATCGTAGATGAAATGGCCAAGAAGAATCCTTCCAAGACAGCCATGGTATATCTTTCAGATATCAAGGAAAAGAGAAGATTTACATTTAAAGAAATGTCTGATTATTCTAACCAGACAGCCAATTACTTTAAGTCCCTCGGAATCGAAAAGGGAGATAAGGTACTTGTAGTTTTAAAGAGACATTATCAGTTCTGGTTTACGATCCTTGCACTTCATAAGATCGGTGCGGTTATCATTCCCGCAACCCACCTTCTTAAGGATCATGATTTTGAATACAGATTTAATGCAGCTCACTGCAAAGCGATCGTTTGTACAGGTACTGGCGATGTTGCGGATCAGGCTGATTTCGGTTCGAAGAACTGTCCCGATCTTAAGGTTAAGATCAGCGTTGACGGTCTGACAAGAAAAGGATGGCATAACTTTAATGAAGAAATGGCCAAATTCCCTACAGACTGGGAAAAGCCTGCGGATTATGCTTGCGGCGATGATACGATGCTTATGTTCTTCACATCGGGAACAACAGGATATCCCAAGATCGCAGCTCATAACTTTAAGTATCCATTGGGACATTTCCTTACAGCAAAATACTGGCATAATGTAGATCCCAACGGTTTGCACTTTACTATCGCCGATACCGGCTGGGGAAAAGCTTTATGGGGTAAATTATACGGACAGTGGATGTGTGAGGCAGCAACATTTGTATATGACTTTGAGAAGTTTAAAGCGGAAGACATCTTACCTCTTTTCAAGGAATACAACATCACGACATTCTGTGCTCCCACAACAATGTACAGATTCTTTATTAAGGAAGATTTATCCAAATACGATTTAAGTTCCATCAAGTATGCAACAGTTGCAGGTGAAGCTATGAACCCTGAGGTTTATAACCAGTTCCTTAAAGCAACAGGTGTACGTATCATGGAAGGTTTCGGCCAGACAGAGACAACTCTTTCCATCGCAAACTTTGTAGGAGAGAGCAATAAGGTCGGTTCAATGGGAAGACCTTCACCCATGTATGATATCGATATCGTTGATCCCGACGGTAATTCATGCAAGGTCGGTGAAACCGGTGAGATCGTTATCAATACACAGAACGAGATTCCCAACGGACTCTTCAAAGGTTACTTCGAAGACGAAGAGAAGACCAAAGAAGTATGGCATGACGGATTCTATCATACAGGTGATACCGCATGGAAGGACGAGGACGGATTCTTCTGGTATGTCGGAAGAGTGGACGATGTTATCAAGTCTTCCGGATACCGTATCGGACCTTTCGAGATCGAAAGCGTTATCATGGAACTTCCTTATGTTCTTGAATGTGCGGTTGTAGCAGCTCCCGATGAAGTCAGAGGACAGGTTGTTAAAGCCAATATCGTTCTTACAAAGGGAACCGAAGGAACTGACGATCTTAAGAAAGAGATCCAGACATACGTTAAAGAGCATACGGCTCCTTACAAATATCCGAGAATCGTCGAATTCAGAGATGAATTGCCCAAGACGATCTCCGGAAAGATCAGACGTGTGGATTTAAGATAATTATTTTCGGATGGCTCTGCTATGGTATTAAACTAAAGCAGAACCGTCCCTTTTATTTATGAAGAAATACAATTTTGAAAAAAAGATAGATATTTATTTATCAATGTGATAGTATATTATCGTTGATTTAGGAGTTAGTTAGTTAAAACTAATTATTTCACATATAAGTGTTATTACAATATAAGGAGATTTAATTATGGCAAACGCACCTAAAGTATTGTTGATTCTTGACGGATACGGCCTTAACGAGAAAACCGAAGGCAATGCCGTTGCTTTGGCTAAAACACCCGTTATGGACAAACTTATGAAAGAGTGTCCTTTTGTTAAGGGAAATGCTTCCGGAATGGCAGTAGGTCTTCCCGACGGACAGATGGGTAACTCCGAAGTTGGTCACCTTAACATGGGCGCCGGAAGAATCGTATATCAGGAACTTACAAGGATCACAAAAGAGATCCAGGACGGAACATTCTTTGAGAATCCCGGACTTCTTGAAGCTGTAGAAAACTGTAAGAAGAATAATTCCGCACTTCATATGTACGGACTTGTTTCAGACGGCGGTGTACACAGCCACAATACACATATCTACGGTCTTCTTGAACTTGCAAAGAGAAACGGACTTGATAAGGTATTCGTTCACTGCTTCCTTGACGGACGTGACACACCTCCCGCAAGCGGAAAAGATTTCGTTGCAGAACTTGAAGCAAAGATGAAAGAGATCGGTGTAGGTAAAGTCGGTGTTATCAGCGGCAGATATTACGCAATGGACAGAGATAACAACTATGACCGTATAGAGAAAGCATATGATGCTCTTACAAAGGGCGAAGGCGTAAAGGCTGATTCAGCTACAGGCGCTATCCAGGCTTCTTACGACAACGGAGTAACAGACGAATTCATGATCCCCACAGTTGTATGTGAGAACGGTGCACCTGTTGCAACTGTTAAAGACGGAGATTCGATCATCTTCTTTAACTTCCGTCCCGACAGAGCGAGAGAGATCACAAGAGCATTTTGTGATGACGATTTCAAGGGATTCGACAGAAAGAAACTTGATATCAAATATGTATGCTTCACGGAATACGATCCTACGATCCCCAACAAATCCGTTGCATTCCATAAAGTAGAAGTTACTAATACATTCGGTGAATGGCTTGCAGCTAACGGACTTAAGCAGGCAAGGATCGCTGAGACCGAAAAATATGCACATGTAACATTCTTCTTCAACGGCGGTGTTGAAACACCCAACGAAGGTGAAGACAGAATCCTTGTTAACTCACCCAAGTATGTTCCCACATATGATAAGAAACCCAGAATGAGCGCTTACACGGTATGTGATAAATTAAGCGAAGCCATCACGGCAAAGAACGAAGACGGTTCAGCTAAATACGATGTTATCATCTGTAACTTCGCTAACCCTGATATGGTTGGTCATACAGGTGTTCTCGAAGCAGCTATAGAAGCTATCGAAGTTATCGACAAGTGTGTTGGTGAGATCGTTAACTTCGTTAAAGAAGTAGGCGGTACAATGTTTATCTGTGCCGATCACGGTAACGCTGAACAGCTTATCGATTATGAGACAGGCGAACCTTTCACAGCTCACACAACAAACCCGGTTCCTTTCATCCTTGT
Organism: uncultured Lachnospiraceae bacterium; assembly: GCA_902790275.1. Taxonomy (GTDB): domain Bacteria; phylum Bacillota; class Clostridia; order Lachnospirales; family Lachnospiraceae; genus UBA3766. The sequence goes on along the minus strand of CADARM010000032.1, from coordinate 12,520 downwards.
AAACGGACCCGAAGGAAAGAAGCTTCGTGAGGGCGGATGTCTTGCAGATATCGTTCCCACCATCATCGAACTTATGGGAATGGAACAGCCCAAGGAAATGACAGGCAAGTCACTTCTTGTTTAAAAGATAAGGGCGGTTTAAATCTGACAGAATAAAATCAAAGGGGACGGTTCCAAAATGCTTAAAGGCTTTTTGAGATCGTCCCTTTACAGTTAAAACAAATGCTTGCAAATTATGTATAAGTTATGGTAATATATTTTTTGCTTGTATAAATCAGTATACAAAATATTTTATGGTAGAAATTTTCAGAGGTGAAAAATGCCGCAGGTTGTTAAGATTATAGTAATGGTTGTATTTATATTAATATGTGTAGCGCTTACATTTCTTGTACTTATGCAGGAAGGTAAACAGCAGGGCCTCGGAGCTATCGGCGGAATCGCTGATACATACTGGGGAAAGAATAAAGGCCGTTCGATGGAAGGTGTTCTTGTTAAGACCACAACGATCCTTGCAATAGCTTTTATGATCCTTGCTCTGTTACTGAATATACCTGTTTTATTCGGTTAACACTTAAGTTAAGCGCTTCCTTACGGAAGCGTTTTTTAGTATAATAAGATAAACAAAAATCGGACGAGAAGAAAATGTCACAGGAAAGTATCAAATTAGTAGCAAACAATAAAAAAGCATATCATGATTATTTTGTGGACGAAACATTTGAAGCCGGTATCGTTCTTGTAGGAACCGAAGTTAAATCCTTAAGACTCGGCAAATGTTCCATTAAAGAATCTTTCATCGGTATAGATAACGGCGAACTCTTTATCTACGGTATGAATATTTCCCCTTACGAGAAAGGGAATATCTTCAATAAAGATCCGCTTCGTACAAGAAAGCTTCTCGTACACAAATCCGAGATCATGAAACTGACGGGAAAGATCAAAGAAAAAGGCTTTACGCTCATACCGCTTAAAGTATATTTTTCAAAAGGAAAAGCCAAGATCGAATTCGGTCTTTGCCGCGGTAAAAAACTTTATGACAAGAGAGACAGCATAGCGAAAAAAGATTACGAAAGAGAGACGAGAAGAGAATTCAAAAACTCTCAGATGTAAACTGCCGTCTTCCTTGACTGTTTATCCTTCCGCTCGTATAATAAAAATACAATTTTTAAAGGATTTTTCGATATATTTCGAGCCTTTGAATCTAAAGTTTTTTATATATTCATTCGATATAATAAAAGGATGAAAAAATTGAATAAGGGCCAGTAATGGTTTCGACAGGGGTATTGCACCTTTAGAAGCTATCCGTAAGTGACGCGTCAGTTCACAAACCTAAATATAAACGCTGATAATAATAAATTAGCTTTCGCTGCCTAATCGCAGTGTGTCCGTGATATTAGTACCTGTCTTAATATCTTAGGGCATCATCCATTGACAGGAAACGACGTTAAGGCTGTCCCGTCTTAACGGGCGTATCTGGGACTACCGGATCAAAGAGATAGTCAGGCATCTCTTCGACGAGGGAATCTTTAAGGTCTGACTGTGATAGGAGAAGGAGAGGGAATCTGCTTTTGGACACGGGTTCGACTCCCGTCTGGTCCATATCTGCTATGGCAGAAAACTAAACGGAATATTTTATATTCCGGTTTTTTTATTTAGGAGGGGAAATGGACAAAAAAGGCACACTTAGTTTCAAAGCGATATTGATTCTTTTGATAGTTGTTCCAATGACTTTGGCTCTGGTTATTCTTTCGGGAATCTGTACACAGGTGTCAAAAGCAAATCTTGAGAAGAATATCCGTGAAGAGCTGAAAGTTTCAGCATATTCTCTTCGTGAATATTATATTTATGATCTTGAAAACGGGATCAATCTCGATAACGGATTCTGTGAATACGATACCGAATACATTGACAGAATGTGTGAAACCGGTGTTGATTTCACTTTGTTCCAGGAAGATGTTCGATTCATGACTACGATCAGAAGCGATGTCGGATTAAGGATCGAAGGTACAAAAGCTTCACCCGAGATTTGGGAAAAAGTTAAGAATGGTGAAGAATATTTTGCAAAGAATGTAAAGATCGACAAGAAAACATATTACGTTTATTATGTTCCTCTTACTGTTAATAAAACCGTTTACGGTATGGCTTTTGCAGGTAAAGTTGCAACCGATGTAAAAAAACTTGAAAGAAACATGAATCTGCTCATAGCAGGCTCCGGAATAATACTTGAAATTCTTTCGATCATCGGTGCGATCGCATTTTCGGTTGCTATTTCAACTCCTATTCAGAAGGTATCCGAAAAGATCGCTCTTATTTCGGAAGGAAATATTGATGTGAACATTAACGAGAAGTCTCTTATAAAGGAAACCTCGTTACTTATATCTTCGGCATCCAAACTTACTGATGTTTTGAATTCTTCGATATCAAAGATCAGGGATGAGGCGGATTCGCTTAAGAAAACGATAGCAGCTTCGGCGGATATGGCCAAGACTTCTTCGCTTGGCACCGCCCAGATCTCCGAAAGTATGTCGAACCTTTCACTTACAACGGAATCTATGGCGGAAAGCGTTCAGGAAATAAACGTTAATGTAGTTTCAATGGGAGAGATGATCGAAGATGTTGTTTACAACACCAACAATCTTAACGAAAGCTCCGGTAAGATGACGGAAGCCAACAATGAAGCTACAGACTGCATCCGCAGCATGACTGAAAGTTCCAAGAGATCTCTTGATGCGGTTGAGAATATTGCAGGACTTATCGGGCAGACAAATGATTCGATCCAGAAGATCGATGAAATGATGAATCTGATAACCAATATAGCATCCCAGACAAACCTTCTTGCGTTAAATGCATCGATCGAAGCTGCAAGAGCAGGTGAGGCCGGAAAGGGATTCGGCGTTGTAGCCGAAGAGATAAAGAATCTTGCCGAACAGTCAAACCAGTCGGCTAACAAGATCAAAGATGTCGTAAATCAGATCTCGTCACAGTCGGATGAGTGCGTTAACGAATCAAGAGAAGTTATGGGAATCATCGATGAACAGAGAAAACTTCTCGATATCACTTTGGAGAAATTCGAATTGCTCGATAATGAAATAAAATCATCGGTTAACGGAATCAATTCCGTATCCGGTGTAGCCGCAGAATTAGACAGGATCAAAGGTATCCTTCTAAATTCGGTCGGCGATCTTTCGGCTATATCGGAAGAGACTGCGGCTACTAACCAGTGTGTAACCGCATCTATCGATAACATTGCCGAGAACGTTCAGAAGGTCAGCGATGACAGCGACTATATGAACGAATTGTCTGATGGGCTCAAAGAAGCTATTTCTTACTTCAAATAAATAGTTTTCATTTTTGTTAAAAGGGGATTTAGAATAAATACGGCGTAGTCTTACAGAGGCTGCGCCGTATTGATTTTTTAGTTAAAATGAAGTATAATAAAGACACCTGAAATATGACGACTTGTTATTTTGACCCTACAATACTTTAAACGGGATTCCTACATCTTTAAATCTATGTCAGGCCATATATGTTTTATCCGATGGAAGGCAGAAATTTATTTGCGGTTACCCACCTGGCTTTTAGCTAGGAGTCAAAATACGAGATCATGTTTCGGGTTATTAATTGCGATGAAGAGATTGAAATCATTTTTTAACGGCTATATGGAAATATCTATGCTGTATCGGCAAACCAATGCAAGATTGTTTGCATCGAGTGTTGCCTTTTTTGTATTTCTAGCCATTTTTCCTACAGTGCTTTTAGTCTTTTCGATAATTCCTTTTACACCTCTTACTGAGGCGGGAGTATTGGAATTCTTATCTAAAGTTCTTCCCGATGCGCTCGATTCCCTTACCGTAAATATAATACGTCAATTGTACGGCCATTCGCCTGCGATCTTATCGATCACAACGTTTATCCTTCTATGGTCGGCCGCAAAAGGCATTCAGGGAATAAAGAGCGGATTGAATGTAATAAACGGCTGTGCCGAATTATCAAACTTTATTTTGTTAAGATTAAAAGCGATTGTTTATTCACTGATATTTGCCATTGCGATCGTTATCATGGTTGCGGTAGTTGTCTTTATAAACTACATTTACGAACTTCTTGGTCAGTATTTCGGATTCCACATCGGATGGCTGGAAGCGATCTTTAATTTCCGTTTCCTTGTTCAGTGGATCTTTTACGCTTTTGTTCTGACATTAGTATATGCATGGGTTCCCGACAAGAAGACAAGACCGAGCAGACAGTGGACCGGTGCTTTGTTTACAGGTACCACATGGACATTGTTCAACTGGGCATTTAACTATTACCTGATGCATTTCTCGACTTTTAACCTTTACGGTTCCATGGCGACGGTCATTATCATGCTTATCTGGGTTTATACACTTTCGGTCCTGTTTATGTTCGGCGGGATCATAAATGTTTATCTGAATAAGAAGAAAACTGAGGCTGAGATAAAAGAAAATTAACCTTGACTTTATGCTTCAGGCTTTAATATAATGATGTTTGAATTAAATAACTAAAGGCATTGATGGTGCAAAAGTCCGTATTATTCTTTCAGAGAGAGAAAGTGAGCCGCTGAAAGCTTTCTTAAGACAATGTTACGAGATCAATTTCACACCGGAGCTTGCAGACTGAAAAGTATGTGTTGTTATAATGATAGAAATTGTATGTTTTATGAGTAGGTTTGCACGTATGAAGGCGTTAACTGTAATGAGTGCATTGGTTTACATAATAACTGTGAATTAATGAATATAGGTGGTACCGCGTTTGATCGTCCTGTAAGTTTTTTACTTACGGGATTTTTTTATACCTAACGTTTTTAAAGGAGAAAGTTATGAACGAAAAATTATCTTCAATCAAACAGGAAATTCTTGACAGTATTGAGAAATCAGCTGTTTCAAGAGCAACTGCTTTTGAATTGAGAAAACAGTATCTTGATTCAAAGACAGGCCAGATCGGTCAGCTTATGAAGGAGATGAAGAACATCCCCAACGAAGAAAAAGCTGAATACGGCAAGCAGGTTAACGAACTTAAGAATTGGGCTACCGAAGTCTTTGAAGACCTCGATGCCAAAATGAAAGATAAAGAATTAAAAGAAAGATATGAGAAAGAGAAGATCGACGTTACGATCGATGCCGAGGCGGAAGCTAAAGGTAATCTTCATCCCATAACACAGATGAGAAATCAGCTTATCGATGTATTTGCGGGAATGGGATTTACCATTTATGAAGGCACTGAGATCGAGAACGACTATTATAACTTCACAGCACTTAACACTCCTGCAGATCATCCCGCAAGAGACATGCAGGATACGTTCTATCTTTCACCTGAATTTCTTTTAAGAACACAGACTTCTTCGGGTCAGATCCATGTTATGGAGAATTCCAAACCTCCCATTAAGATCTTATCACCCGGTAAAGTATTCAGAAGTGATGACGATGCGACTCATTCACCCATGTTCACACAGATGGAAGGCCTTGTAGTCGATAAGAAGATCACGCTTTGCGACCTTAAGGGTATGCTTGATAACTTTGTTAAGAAGATATACGGTGAAGAGACTACGACAAGACTTCGTCCTTCGTATTTCCCTTTCACGGAGCCTTCTGTAGAAGTTGATGTCAGCTGCTTCGAGTGCGGCGGTAAAGGATGCAAACTTTGCAAGGGTACAGGCTGGATAGAGATCCTCGGTGCAGGTATCGTTAACAAGAAGGTACTTGAAAACTGTGGTATAGATTCTGAAGAATATTCAGGGCTTGCATTCGGTATCGGTATCGAAAGAACAGCTATGCTCAAATACGGAATCAACAACATCAAACTTTTGTTTGAATCCGATTTGAATGTATTAAAGCAGATTGATGATAACTAAAAGGCTTCCCCTTGAGGGGCGAACGTCGTCCGGTGGACGACATGCTTGTGAGCCGACCGAGCCGGCAGGCGAGACAAGGTGGTTCCGAAGGAACCTGATGAGGTGTAAATAAAAAATAGAGAGGTTGAAAATATGTTAGTACCTTTAAGTTGGTTAAAAGAATATGTTGATATAGAAGATATCGATCCTTCAGTCCTTGAAGAGAAACTTTTCTCTTGCGGTTTCGAAGTAGAAGAAGTGATCGAAGTCGGTAAAGATGTTTCAGGCGTTGTTGTAGGTCTTGTAAAAGAATGCGAGCCTATTCCCGATACACATCTTCATGTATGTAAAGTTGATGTAGGCGGACCCGAATTACTTCAGATCTGCTGTGGCGCGGATAATGTTGAAGCAGGAAAGAAATTCCCTGTTGCTCTGGACGGTGCAAGCGTATATGCAACAGCAAAGGATCATAAGACTGTCGAAGGCGTTATGAAGATCAAATCAGGAAAGCTTCGCGGATATGATTCACAGGGTATGCTTTGTTCAGGCGTTGAGATAGGTGTAGCTGATGGCATGTATCCCGGTGCTTCATATAACGGACTTCTTTTACTTAGTGATGATGCCGAGGTCGGTGCCGATATCAAACCTATCGTTGGGATCGATGATTATCTTTTTGATGTTTCCATTACGGCTAACAGACCCGATTGCCAGTGCATTACAGGTATCGCCAGAGAAGTTGCCGCTGTTTTAAACAGAGAATACAAAGCTCCTTCCCTTGATTTCACAGAAGATTCATCCGTTAAGGAAGGTTTCAGCGTGGAAGTTAAAGCTCCCGATATCTGCCCCAGATATATCGGACATTATGTACATGATGTTGTGATCAAAGAATCACCTTTGTGGATGCAGAGAAGACTTGCACTTGTAGGTCAGACACCTATTTCAAATATGGTCGATATCACAAACTATGTATCTCTTGAAATGGGTCAGCCCATGCACGCTTTCGACTGTGATTATATCGAAGGAAACAAGATCGTTGTAAGACGTGCTGAAGACAAGGAAAAAATAGTTACTCTTGACGAACAGGAATATGAACTTACCACAAATAATCTTGTGATCTGTGACGGTGTTAAGCCTGTTGCTATCGCAGGTGTCATGGGAGGTCTTAATTCCGAGATCAGAGATACAACAAAAGAAGTTCTCTTCGAATCAGCCAAGTTCGCAAGAGACAATATAAGAAAGACTTCCAGAGCACTCGGAAAAAGAACCGATGCATCTGCCAAATATGAAAAAGGCGTAGATGAATATTCTACATTCAACGCTATGAAGAGAGCTCTTCATCTTGTTGAGGAACTTGAATGCGGTAAAGTATCATCAACTCATGTTGATGTTAATACAGGCAACTCTATCGATCCTAAGGAGATGAAAGTAAGCATCGCAAAGGTTAACAGAGTACTCGGTATCGAAGTACCCACTGAAGATATCGTAAGGATCCTTAAGAACCTTTCATTCGATCCCAAGGTTAACGGCGATGAACTTACTCTTATGATCCCTGCATACAGAGAAGATATGGAAAGCTATCCCGATGTTGCGGAAGAAGTTATCCGTATGTACGGTTACGATCACATCATCGATACATTCCTTCCCGACGCACAGGTTACTATGGGCGGTCTTAACGCTAAGCAGAAGAAGGAACTTAAACTTAAAAAGGATCTTTGTGCAAAGGGCGCATATGAGTGTATTCATTATTCATTCATCTCGCCTTCCGATTTCAATCTTTTAAACTATGCTGAAGATGCAGTAGAAAGAAAAGCGATCAGAATCTTAAATCCTATCAATGAAGATCTTTCCGTAATGAGAACAACACTTGCTCCTTCGATGCTTCATGCGGTATCAAGAAACCAGAAGAAGGGTAATCTTGAAGGCAAGCTTTTTGAAGTAGCATCAAGATTCATTCCCAAGAGCCTTCCTCTTACAGAGTATCCTGAAGAAAAGCAGACACTTTGTGTAGCGATCTTCGGAGACAAGTATGATTTCTATGCTCTTAAAGGAATCGCAAATGCCGTAGCTGATTCATTCTTCACGGAATTCAAATATGAGCCTTCGGAAAAAACATTCCTTCATCCTTATCAGACTGCAGCCATCAAAGAGGGCGGTAATGAGATAGGATATCTTGGAAAAGTTGCATACGAAGTAGCTGAAAAACTCGATCTAAGAACAGATGCATACATCCTTGAGATCGACCTTGATTATCTTTACGCACTTGATACCAAGGCAACATTTAAACCTTTATCAAAGTTCGCTTCGGTTAACAGAGACCTTGCGCTCCTTATGAACAAGGACGTTGCATGCGGTACTGTAGAAGATACCATTAAGGATGCGTGCAAGTATGTTACCGCTGTTAAACTCTTCGACGTATACGAAGGAGATAACATCCCTGCCGATAAGAAGAGCCTTGCGTTCACTATCACATTCACGCCCGGTGAAGAAGATTTTGCGGCTGATTCCGTTGACAAGTATGTTAAGAAGATCCTTGGTAACCTTAAATATAAATTGGATGTTGATATAAGAAGTTAAATTATGTTTACAGTTTTATCTTTTCTTTTGTTTATTCAGATTCTTGCCAATGGCAATTTGAGCAACGATCAGGCGGCCATGATGCTATTCTTCGGATGGGAATTACTGATATTCTTCGGATTGGTTCTTGACGCTGTTGTTATAACTGCGATCTTACTGGTAATTGCCCTGATCATTGCAGCCATAATATTTTTGGTGTCGCGGTCAAAAAAGAAAAAGAAGATCGAGACCGAAGAAGTTAACGGAATCATGAATGAACATGAAACAGAAATTTCACGGAGGGAAAGTCATGGACAATAAATGTGTTTGGAACAAGTACAATGCTACTCAGTTAAAAGAACTTGAATCTTTTACAAAAGAATATATCGATTTTATTTCCGAGTGCAAGACTGAGAGAGAATGCGTTGAGAAGATCGTTAATGATATCGAAAAAGAAGGGTATGTTGATATTAGTAAGGTCATAAAATCCGGAAAGAAGTTAAAAGCCGGAGATAAGGTTTATTCCGTGAAAATGAATAAATCGATCATCATGGCCAATATCGGAACCGATAAGCTTGAAGACGGTGTAAATATCCTCGGTGCTCATATCGATTCTCCCCGTCTGGATGTTAAAGCAAATCCTTTATATGAAGATAACGGACTTGCTTATCTTGATACGCATTATTACGGCGGTATCAAGAAATATCAGTGGGTAACTATCCCTCTTGCCATTCACGGTGTGGTTGCAAAGAAAGACGGAACAACGGTTATCGTTAATCTCGGAGAAGAAGAGGACGATCCTGTATTCTTTATTTCCGATCTTCTTATTCATTTATCATCTGAACAGCTTGAAAAGAAAGCCGCTAAAGTGATCGAAGGCGAAGCGCTCGATCTTATCGTCGGAAATAAACCCATTAAAGCTGAGACAAATACCAAGTCAAAGAAAGACAAGGAAGATAAAGAAGAAAAGGAGGCAGTAAAGAAATCCGTACTTGATATCTTAAAGAAATATTATGATATCGAGGAAGAAGATTTCCTTTCCGCAGAACTTGAGATCGTTCCCGCAGGAAGAGCAAAAAAAGCCGGTTTTGACCGCTCGATGGTTTTGGGATACGGACAGGACGACAGAGTATGTGCATTCCCTTCTTACAAAGCAATGCTTAAGGTTAAGAAGGTTAAAAGAACGGCAGTATGTATCCTTACGGATAAAGAAGAGATCGGTTCCGTAGGTGCTACCGGAATGCAGTCACAGTTATTCGAAAATGTCATGGCTGAACTCTTAAATCTCTGCGATGATTATTCGGAGATCAAATTAAAGAGAATGCTTGCCAATTCAAATATGCTCTCAAGTGATGTTTCAAGTGCATTTGATCCTTCATATGCATCAAGCTTCGATAAAAAGAATGTCGCTTACCTTGGCAAAGGAATGGTACTCTGCAAATTTACAGGCTCGAGAGGAAAATCCGGATCAAATGATGCAAATGCCGAATATCTCGGTACATTAAGAGGCATCTTTGCAAAAGACGATGTTCAGTTCCAGCTTGCCGAACTCGGAAAAGTAGATCTCGGAGGCGGCGGAACTATCGCTTATATGCTTGCAAAATATGGTATGAACGTTATCGACTGCGGCGTGGCTGTACTTAATATGCATGCTCCTTACGAAGCAACGAGCAAAGCTGATATCTACGAAACATATCGCGGATATATCTCATTTGTAAAGAATATGTAATATGGAATTAAAGAAAAAAGATTTTTATTATGAACTTCCCGAAGAACTGATCGCTCAGGATCCTCTGGCTGACCGTTCTTCGTCAAGGCTTTTGAAATTAAATAAATACACCGGTGAGTATTCGCATCATCATTTCAGCGATATCATCGATTTTTTAAATCCTGGTGACTGCCTTGTGCTTAACAACACAAAGGTTATACCTGCAAGACTTTTCGGTGTCAGGGAAGGGACCGGCGCAAGTGTTGAGTTTCTTCTTTTGAAAAGACTCTCTGACACAGACTGGGAATGCCTGGTCAAACCCGGAAAGAAAGCTAAAGTCGGATATAAGTTTTCATACGGTGACGGGATACTTAAAAGTGAAGTGGTTGACATAACACCGGAAGGAAACAGGATCATCAGATTCGAATTTGAGGGTATCTGGGAAGAGATACTCGATAAGCTCGGTGAAATGCCTCTTCCTCCTTATATCACTCACAAACTACAGGATAAGAACAGATATCAGACCGTATACGCAAAGTATGACGGTTCGGCTGCGGCTCCTACTGCGGGACTTCACTTTACGAACGAACTCTTAAAGAAGATCGAAGAGAAGGGCGTAAAGATCGCATATGTAACTTTACATGTAGGTCTCGGTACATTCAGACCCGTAAAAGAAGACAATATCCTTGACCATCACATGCATTCCGAATGGTATCAGGTCACAAAAGAAACGGCAGATATCATTAACGAATCAAAGAAAAACGGCGGAAGGATCATCTGTGTCGGAACGACAAGCTGCAGGACCATCGAATCCGCTTCAAACGAAGACGGTACTGTAAGGGCAGAGAGCAGGGATACGAGCATATTTATTTATCCCGGATATAAGTTCAAAGTCCTTGACTGCCTTATCACAAATTTCCATCTTCCTGAATCCACGCTCATAATGCTTGTTTCCGCACTGGCAGGACGAGAAAACGTTTTGAAAGCATACGAAGAA
>CADARM010000032.1:0-1355 GCA_902790275.1 uncultured Lachnospiraceae bacterium | reverse complement strand
AAGATACAGATTTTTTTCGTTCGGAGATGCCATGTTTGTCACCGATAAGTAATATATTGTTAGGATCATAATAATATATTGGGCGGCTTCCGAAATCGATACAAGATATAGTTATTTTATCAAGTAAAAAAGTATAAATTGTCGGTTGTTTTATAAGACGGATTATGTCATATTTTCTTTAATGGAAAATATGACATTTTTCTTGTTTTAGGGAAAGGAAAAAAGGAAATGAATATTACAGAAGCAAAAGAAAAGGCAGCTCTTATTAAGGAAAATATAGGAAAGGTTATAGTCGGTAAGGACGAAGTTATAAATAATGTTCTTATATGTCTTATCGCCGACGGACATGTACTTCTTGAAGATTTACCCGGCACAGGTAAAACAATGCTCGCCAAGTCTCTTTCTCAGTCCATAAATGCTAAGTTTTCGCGTATCCAGTTCACGCCGGATCTTCTTCCCGCAGATATCATAGGTCTTAATGTATATAACAGAGCGACAGAACAGTTCAATTTTGTCGAAGGTCCCATTATCACAAATATTCTTCTTGCTGATGAAATAAACAGAGCCACTCCCAGAACGCAGTCAGCACTTTTGGAAGCGATGCAGGAACGTCAGGTAACGGTTGACGGAGTTACAAGAAAACTTGATACTCCTTTCTTTGTTATCGCTACACAGAACCCTGTTGAAACAGCAGGCACATTTCCCCTTCCCGAGGCCGAACTCGACAGATTTATGATGGAACTTTCTCTTGGAAATCTTTCCCTTGATGAAGAAATAAAGATGCTTAAGAGATTTGAAAAAGACGAGCCTCTCGAAAGTCTTGAAAATGTTGTAAATGCTTCGGATATTGTAGAGATCAGGGAACTGCTTAATGAAGTTAAGATCCATGACGATCTTATCAAATACATCGCTCAGGTCTGCGAAGTGACCAGAGCGGATTCCGGTACGTATATGGGTGTAAGCCCCAGAGGTTCGCTTGCTCTTTTGAAAGCCGCTAAAACATCAGCTTTGATCGACGGCAGAGATTATGTTTTACCCGACGATATCAAGAAGCTTATCACTCCCGTTCTTTTGCACAGGATCCTTTTCATCAACAGAAAAGACAAGACATCAAGAGAACAGTATCTTAACGCACTTGTAAGCCGAATCGAAGTTCCCAGTGAAAATTTTGAATCGTAATATACGGAGTCATACCGATTTATGAGACTTTTATTAGTAATTGCAATCGGTCTTCTTTTATATCTGATCCAGAGAAGGGTATATAAGAAATACTGGTTAAAAGGATTACAGGTGAATATCGATTTTGAAGAGCCGGTAGTAAGAGAGGGCGATAAGAACGCTCTTATCGAAGTCAT
>CADARM010000031.1 GCA_902790275.1 uncultured Lachnospiraceae bacterium | reverse complement strand
CATAAACCGCTATAAGACGCAGCTTGATTATTATGCCGAGGCCTTATCCCGTCTTGAAAAGAAGCCCGTGGACGAGATCCTTATCTATTCTTTCGCACTTTCAAAGGTTATCCGCGTGTAGTTTTTTAAGAGCCGGGACACTTGGTTTCAATTGACAAAAACACAAAATAAGCCTACAATTTTGTGGTGCGACAGAGTGTTTTTTCGCGCTGTCGGAAAACATTTAAAGGTAAATAATTAACCGCGCAGGCGGCAAATAGATTCAGGAGGTATTTCATGAATATTTTAGTTATCAACTGCGGAAGTTCATCCCTTAAGTACCAGCTCATCAATTCAGACAGTGAAGCAGTACTTGCAAAGGGTCTTTGCGAGAGAATCGGTATGGACGGTTCATGCATTAAGCATACTCCTTCAGGTAAGGACAAAGTTACAAAGGAAACTCCCATGCCCGATCATACATATGCGATCCAGGCAGTTATCGATGCTTTGACAGATGCAGATCACGGTGTAGTTAAATCACTCGACGAGATCGATGCAGTAGGTCATCGTATCGTGCACGGCGGTGAGAAGTTTGCAAAGTCTGTAGTTATCACAGACGAAGTTATGGATGCTATCGCTGAATGCAACGATCTTGCTCCTCTTCACAACCCCGCAAACCTTATCGGTATCAACGCTTGTAAGAAGATCATGCCCAACGTACCCATGGTAGCGGTATTCGATACAGCTTTCCATCAGACAATGCCCGAGAAGGCATATATGTACGGTCTTCCTTACGAGTACTATGAGAAATATAAAGTTCGTCGTTACGGCTTCCACGGCACAAGCCACGATTTCGTATCTGCCAGAGCAGCCGAGATCCTCGGAAAGAAGAGAGACGACCTTAAGATCATCGTTTGCCACTTAGGAAACGGTGCAAGTATTTCAGCAGTTGACCACGGCAAGTGCGTAGACACTTCCATGGGTCTTACTCCTCTTGAAGGACTTATCATGGGAACCAGATGTGGTGACATCGATCCCGCTATCATCGAATTCATCGCTAAGAAAGAGAACCTTTCCATTTCAGAGATCAACACAATCATGAACAAGAAGTCAGGTGTTGAAGGAATGTCAGGCGTATCTTCAGACTTCAGAGATCTTTCTGCAGCTATGGATCAGGGCAATGCACGTGCAAAGATGGCTCTTGAGACATACACATACAGAGTTGCAAAGTACATCGGTGCTTATGCAGCAGCTATGAACGGTGTTGATGTTATCGCATTCACAGCAGGTATCGGCGAGAACGACGGCAGAGTACGTGCCATGACAGGCAAGTATTTAGGCTACCTTGGCGCAAGCATCAATGATGCAAAGAACGACGTTCACGGTGAAGAAGCTATCATCTCCAACGACGGCGACAAAGTAACGGTTATGGTTGTTCCTACAAACGAAGAATTGGCTATTGCAAGACAGACAGCAAGTTTGGTAAAATAGGAAAGTCGTCAAAAGACAAAATAAAAGTGCCGGCATCGAAAACGGTGTCCGGCACAATACATGCAGACGTATCGAAGCGGTCATAACGGGGCGCACTCGAAATGCGTTTGACCTCCGGGTCACGAGGGTTCGAATCCCTCCGTCTGCGTAAACAATAGAGACACCTTCTGGTGTCTCTATTTGTTTTCTGACGGAGGGATTCGAACGCTAGGCAAACTGCGAAGCAGTTTAGAAAGCTCCGGTGGAGCTTTCGTGCCGTAGCCGGCCTGAAAGGTGGCTGAGCCACCGGCGGGAATCCCTCCGTCTGCACTCAAAAAAGGAATGCAAAAGCATTCCTTTTTTTTGCACAGACGGAGGGGAGATACGTTCTATTCTTCTTCCCAGAAAATCTCATCGAGTGTTTTTCCAAGTGCCTTGCATATGGCGCGGCATAAGTTGATGGTGGGATTGTAGTCTCCCTTTTCTATTGCGTTTATCGTTTGTCTTGATACTCCGACCTTGTCTGCCAGATCCTGCTGGGAGAGATCCAAAGCAGCGCGGGCGGATTTTAATTTTAGATTCTTCATAATTTTTTCCTTTCCTTACTGCTTTTAATCTTCTGATTCTTCCTTGGCATTGATCGACTTCTTGATGGCACATGTTACGAAGAGGCTTAAGAAGAGAAGTGCACAGATAAGATTCAAGAAGCTTACAGTGAGCTTTCCGTTTTCAAAGAGGTTTCCTCTGATCACGTTCATAACAAAGATGATCAGGTTAAATACACCGATCAGAGATGTGTATATCACGATATAATTGCTGTTCTGGTTGAGTGCGAAATAAGCTTCGTTCCATGCACAGTATTCTGCGAATACAAACAATCCGGCAAAAATCGATAATGTGTATAAAAGTGAGGAATGTATCATGGGCAGCATATTTGCCGAATCGAGAAGAAGTGCAAGTCCCAGACTTATAAGGATCGTGAAGAATCCGTATTTAAAGCCTTTTCCTCTGATGATCTCCTGACGCTCGTCGAATTCGGGAAGGGAACCCGTTTTTGCTTTCTTTCCTACCATTACAAGGATAATCGTTATAACGAAGATCGCGATAAAAGCACCGATCATTATCAGAGGAGATCCCGAATTTGCAATTCCTTCTCCTGTAACGGATAAATTATAGTTCATTACGGTTGTGCCGTCTTTAACATAGTTTTCAAAATCGAAGAAGTCTGCGAGATCGTATGCTTCGTCTTCGCTGCAGAAGTGCTTCTTTGCATATTCAACAAAAGTATCCCGGTCTGTGAAGTAATAATATGTTGCTGTGTAATCGCCTGCCTCGAGATAATTTATCGTATTTAAATTTACCGCACCGGCTGATGTCGAAAATTTTGTTACCCCGTCTTTATCAGTGATCTTTATCACTGTGATGAAGGTTGATTCCGAACGGTCCATATTGACGATGTCGTCCACATTCGTTCCTTCGGGAACCCAGCTGTAAGCGATGTTATAATTACCGTCTTCGGTTACCCTGAAATCGATGCTCGAACTTTCGGGAGAGACTTTTCCGTTTTCAATGGTTATCGTCTGCTTCCAGTACTGATCGCTCTTGTTGTTGTTTTCTTTGTCTTTAAATATAACTCCCGATAAAAGAGCTAAAACAAGACAGATCGAAAGAATGATTCCAAGTAAGACTTTTTGATGCTGTTTCATATTTTTTGCGTCCTTTCTGCGCTTATGTTTGTTTCCTGTTGTACTCAAGATACAACACACTTTACTTAATGTCAAGTATATTTTACAAAAAGTCATAAATGTTTTTTGATGAACAATTTTGACCGGATAATAATATAATAGAAAACAGCCGATATATATTATGGTGGTATGCACTGCCGATAAAGCGTTTTACCAAGGGGAGAATAAATGATGGAAAGCTTTATGGATACCAACGGACTCAAAAGAAGAGTCCTTATTGTCGACGATGAATTTATCAACAGAGAGATACTCGGGAATATTCTCTCTACTCAGTATGAAGTCACATACGCCGAAAACGGAAAAGAAGCGTTAGAGAAACTGACGGACAGA
Source organism: uncultured Lachnospiraceae bacterium (assembly GCA_902790275.1). Classification (GTDB taxonomy): domain Bacteria; phylum Bacillota; class Clostridia; order Lachnospirales; family Lachnospiraceae; genus UBA3766. The sequence goes on along the minus strand of CADARM010000031.1, from coordinate 14,955 downwards.
AGCTTAAGATTTTCACTTATCCTTCTTGATCTTCTTATGCCGGTTATGGACGGCTTCGAAGTTATTGAAAAGATAGAAGGCGACGAAAACCTTAAAAATATCCCGGTTATAGTAATGACTTCCGAAAAAGATGCGGAAGTAAAAAGTATTAAACTCGGAGCTTCGGATTTTATCACGAAGCCTTTCGATATGCCTGAAGTTATCCTTGCAAGATGCGAGAGGATAATCCGGCTTTACGAGGATAACAGCATAATTAAAGCTGCGGAAAAAGACGATCTTACAGGTCTTTTTACCAGAGAATTCTTTATAGAATATATTCATCAGATCGAGATCTACGATCATGACAAAGCACTCGATGCGATATGTCTTAACATCGATCATTTCCATATGTTAAACGAAACTCACGGACGAAAAGTCGGCGATGAGGTTTTGAAGAATACGGCCAGGATCCTTATGGATATATTTCATGACGGTTCCATCGGCTGCAGGTCCGATGCGGATAATTTCTATGTCTGCGCATATCACAGAGAGGATTATTCCAATTTCTTCGACGAACTTAACGAAGAACTTGCCAAGATCTCCCGGATTCCAAAGATCAGGTTCAGAATCGGGATCTGTCGAAATGTCGACATAAGCCAGCCCGTCGAGATCTGGTTCGATCATGCGAAACTCGCCTGCGACAGGATAAGAGGCGATTATTCCAAGCAGATATTCTTTTACAGCAAGGAATTAAACGACGCGGATCTTTACCACGAAAGACTTATAAATGATATAGATAAAGCAATAGAGAATCACGAACTGATGGTTTATTTCCAGCCGAAGTACGGTATTCAGGGAGAAAAGAACGTACTTAAAAGTGCCGAGGCATTGATCAGATGGAGACATTCGGAGCTTGGAATGATAAGCCCCGGAGACTTTGTTCCTTTATTTGAGAGCAACGGTCTTATCCAAAAGGTCGACCATTTTGTATGGGACGAAGCCGCAAGAAAAATAAGAGAATGGAAGGACACTCTCGGACAGTCGGTTCCGGTATCGGTCAATGTTTCAAGAATAGACATCTACGATACCGAACTTGAAAACAGACTGTCGAAGCTCCTTGAAACCAACGCCCTCACGCCGAAGGATATGTATCTTGAGATTACCGAATCAGCTTATTCGGAAAATGCCGACCGACTTATCGAGGCCGTTGAGCATTTAAGAGAAAAAGGATTTAAGATTGAAATCGACGATTTCGGAAGCGGTTACTCATCCTTAAACATGATCACGACCATACCCATCGACGTACTGAAAATGGATATGAGTTTCATAAGAAACATGAATAAGGATGAAAAGAGCTTAAAGCTTATAGAGATAGTCATCGGTATTGCAAAATTCCTTGATGTTCCGGTAGTTGCGGAGGGTGTCGAGGAAGAAAACCAGGTTGATACTTTAAAGAAAATGGGATGCGATCTCATTCAGGGATATTACTTTTCAAAGCCGCTTCCTGCCGAAGATTTTGCCGAACTCATAAAAAAAGAAATCGAAGCAGGCTGCATATAAGAATAAATGAATAAACGGGGAAAATTATTCAAAACGAGGTGGAGAAAATGATTACGATTGAAAGTTTAAAACAATACGGAGCAAATGTTGAAGAAGGCCTTAAAAGATGCATGAACAACGAAGAGTTCTATCTTAAACTGGTTACCAAAGCTGTTGATGATGCTTCTTACGACAGGCTTAAAGCTGCGTTGGATGAAAACAATCTTGATGCGGCTTTTGAGGCTGCGCATGCGCTAAAGGGTGTTAGTGCGAATCTTTCCTTAACACCTATTTACGAGCCTGTATATGAGATTACGGAGCTCTTAAGAAGCAGAACCGAGACGGATTATTCAGAGTATCTTAAAAAGATTACGGATAAAAAGGATGAACTTAAAAATCTGATCGGATAATGTATTGAAATTGGGTTGATTACGAAGGTATGGATTTGTTTATTGGGATTACTGTATGTTTGGAAAACACTTTTTGCTGACAGATGAGACTATGCATATTGTTGAGGAACTCGGACTTCACATGCCGGGCGGTTTTTTCATATACAAAGCGGAAAAACCGGAAGAGCTTCTTTATGCCAATCATGCGGTGATCGATATTTTCGGCTGCAAGGATCTTGATGAATTCAAGGAACTTACCGGAAATACTTTTAAGGGAATGCTTCATCCCGATGATTACAGGCAAATATCCGATTCGATCGTCGAACAGATCAGTGAAAACGAAGGCAAATATGATTATGTAGAATACCGTATTATCAGAAAAGACGGCGAAATCCGTTACGTTGATGATTACGGCCACTATACGGAAACTGAAGAATACGGCGGTATCTATTACGTATTCATTTCGGATGTTACCGAGATGAAAAAGATAAAGGCTGCAGAGACGGAAGCGAGGGTAAAACAGCAGGAACTCGAAGAAAAGTTAGCCCTTCAGGAAAAGCTTCTTGAGCAGCAGAAAAAAGCATCCGAGCAGTCGCAGATGATCACTGCCATGGCTTCGGATTACCGTTGCGTATATTACGTGGTGCTCGATACGGATGAAGGCATCTGCTACAGAACTGACCATCCTTTTGACAGCGCACTTAATGTCGGCGAGCATTTTTCTTTCTCGAAAGCATTTAAAGAGTACGCGGAAAAATTCGTCACAAAAGAGTATCGCGAAGGATTCCTAAACTTTATCGATCCGGAAAACATCAGAAAAAAACTCGCAGATGAACTCATCATCACATACAGATATCTTATCTCAAGAAACGGAATTGAATCTTATGAGATGCTTCGAATGGCAGGAGTCCGCCATCCCGAAGACAGAGATGACCATATGGTTCACGCAATCGGAGTGGGCTTTACGGATATCGACCGCGAAATGAGAGAGAACATGGCAAGAGGCCGTGCTTTAAGCGATGCGCTCGCATCCGCGGAAGAAGCCAACATGGCAAAAACTGCCTTTCTTTCAAACATGAGCCATGAGATAAGAACTCCGATGAATGCCATCATCGGTCTTAACAATATAGCATTAAGCGACCCTGAAATATCGGATAAAACCAGGGGTTATCTTGAAAAGATCTCAACGAGTGCCGAGCACTTAATGCACATTATCAATGACATTCTCGATATGTCCAGGATTGAGTCCGGCAGAATGTCGGTTAATCACGAAGAGTTTTCATTCCTCGAAACATTAGAGCATGTCAACACGATCATCGGCGGACAGTGCAGGGAAAAAGGCCTGCATTATGAGTACGGAATAAAAGGAGAAGTTGACGAGTTTTATATCGGTGATGATATGAAATTAAGTCAGGTTCTTATAAATATATTAGGGAATGCGGTTAAGTTTACGCCGCAGGGAGGAACCGTTAAATTCACGGTCGAAGAAGTTGCAAAATTCGAAGGAAATTCAACCCTCCGTTTTACGATAGAAGATACCGGAATCGGAATGAGCAAGGAGTTTCTTCCCAAGCTTTTCGAAACTTTCAGCCAGGAAGACTCGACGGTTACCAACAGATACGGAAGCAGCGGCCTCGGTATGCCGATCACCAAAAACATGGTGGAACTCATGAACGGCAATATTGAAGTTGAGAGTGAAAAAGGCGTCGGCTCGAAATTCGCTGTGACCGTAACGCTGGAAGAATCAACGAGAACTTCATCCAATAAAGAAGAAAACTCAGAAAAAGACGAACCTTCCAAAGAAGAGCACGTAGACCTTAAAGGTTTAAAAGTTCTTCTTGCGGAAGACATGATGATAAATGCCGAGATTACGATGATGATTTTAAGTCTTCATGAGATGGAAGCTGACCATGCGGAAAACGGAAAGATTGCACTGGAAAAATATCTGTCGGCACCGGAAGGATATTACGATATCATACTTATGGATATGAGAATGCCCGAAATGAACGGGCTTGAAGCGACAAAGGCGATAAGAAAGAGCGGAAGAAAAGATTCAGAAACGATTCCCATTATCGCACTTACTGCAAATGCTTTTGACGAAGATGTTCAAAGAAGCCTCCAGGCAGGACTTAATGCACATTTAAGCAAACCGGTGGAACCGGAAAGTCTGTGTGAGGCTATCGAAGATTTGATAAAAAATAAATGATTTATTTATCGAAAGCTGCTGTTAATCTCGGCAGTAATGAATCGGGATCGTAGGGTTTGCAGATGAAATCCGCGATGTTGTAAGGATAAGCTTTTATAAGATTCGACTCGGTACTTTCCGCAGTGATGATAACAATGGGAATGTCCGTGATATCGTTTTCTTTTAACAGTTCAAGAACGCCGAATCCGTCCATGATCGGCATGTGAAGGTCAAGAAGGATACCGTCGATTCTCGGAGCGCCTTTAAGTATTCGCTCGACACCTTTGTATCCGTTTTCAACTGTTTCGATATTGAAATCAAGGAACAGAATGTTTTCAAGAATTGCGCGGTCTATTTCCGAATCATCAATTATAAGAATACGTTTTTTTGCCATTGATTTTCTCCGTTCAAAAGAATCATTTATTCAACATATAATATTTTAGCATATTTGCCGGACGAGTAAAAGTAAGACAAAAAGCTAAAAATCCTTTTTCAGAAAAGAAAATATGATAAAATATGGACAATTTTTCTTTGATTTTAGCGGTAAAAAAATAAAATAATCTGCCGATATATTTTATAAGCCGTATTATCGCCCGATTCGCTTTCACGGAGGAAACGAAGGACGATGTTTTACAAATTTAAGATCAAGGAGGATAATGTTATGGGAATGGAAATTACCACAGAAGCAACGTATTCGGCGTATGTTGCGACAGATCCGAAAGCCGCAAAGGCCGACGGAAAAAAGACGGATGAAGTTAAAAAAGAAACCGCATCCGAAGCTGCTGTTTATGAGAAGTCCCAGCCCGAGAAAAAAGCTACTTATTCGATCAACAAGATGAGCGAAGAAGACAGAGCCAAACTCGTGGAGCAGTTAAAGAAGGACGACGAAGCCAGACAGAATCAGCTTTTAAACATCGTTAACGAGATGTTCGGCAAGCAGGCGAAAACATTTGCCAATGCCACCGATATGTGGAGAGAACTTGCAAGCGGCAACTTTGAAGTCGATCCCGAGACACGTGCCCAGGCACAGAAAGATATATCCGAGGACGGATATTTCGGAGTTAAGCAGACTTCACAGAGATTGTTCGATTTTGCATGTGCCATCGCAGGCGACGATGTAGAAAAGATGAAAGAGATGCAGAAAGCCATGCAGAAGGGCTTCGACATGGCAGGCGGAACATGGGGAAGAAAGCTTCCCGACATTTGCTACCAGACACTGGATGCCGCGAACAAAATGTTTGACGATTATTACAAATCGCACGGCGTATCAGAATAAAACCAAATATCTTTTCACCCCGTCGGGACGGCTCGGCGGGGTGTTTTGCGGGAGAATAGACTTGAACGACTCAATGGTTATACAACAGACATTTCTTCTTTTTGAAGCGTCTTTTTGTTTTTTGGTATCGCTTTTTATGGCTTTGCATGTGATCACCGCAGACCGTAAGAGCGCAAGCAACAGAATAGTGATGGTAAGCAACTTCCTTGCGGGAGTGCTCCTTATTTGCGACTATTTAACGTACACTTTTGACGGCGGATCCACATCGGCCGACTATTACGGTATCAGAATAGTCAATTTTCTTGAGTTTGTTTTATGGGATGTAGTGCTTTTTGTTTACGCAATGTACGTCTCAAACCAGCTTTTCGGAACGAGCGGATTGAAGGGACAGGTTCCCGGAAGAAAAAGGATCCGCGCCATCTATATTATGTCTTTCGCCGGAGTGCTTTTAGTCATAGCGGCACAGTTCTCCGATTTTCTCTATTACTTTGACAAATTTAACGTTTACCACAGAGGCAGACTGTTTTTTATAAACAATATCATTCCGGCAGTCGGACTGGTACTTCTTTTTACGGTCATTATCCAGTACAGAAAAAAGATCGAAAAGATCAAGTTTCTGACACTGCTTATGTTCATAATCCTTCCTTCCGTGGGAATGGCCCTTCAGATGAAATTCTACGGCTTTTCTTTCTCGAACATAGCCATCGGATTCACGCTTCTTATGATGTTTGTCGAAAACAGCATTTTGCAGAGCAGGGAGATTTTGCATGTTTCCAAACTTGAAGTAAGAACCGGTCTTTTTAACGAACACGGCTGCATCGAGGAACTTTATTCATTAAGAAAAAAAACAAGACTCACATCATATACCGCAGTATTCTTTGATATCTGCAAGTTTTCCGAGATCAACAGAAAATACGGCATGAAAGCGGGCGATCAGGTATTAAAGGAATACGCTGGGAAGCTCCAGAAGATCACAGAGTCAAAAGAGATCCTTGCAAGACAGGGGTCGGATCATTTTGTTGTGATCGTTAAAAAAGAAAATCTTGAAAAGATCCTCGATTTCCTTAAAGGAACGGACATCGAATTCTCTTACGGTTTCAAGGAAGACAAAAAAGCAAAAGTGAAAGTTTCGGCGATAGCCGGCGTGTATGAGATCGACGACGAAAAGATGAAGGGCGAAGACATCTTAGCCAACGCGTATACCGCACTTTTATATGCTAAGACCGTCAGCAAAAAGCCCGTTGATTATATGACCAGCGAATTAAAGGAGAAGATCGACAAGGAAAGACTTTACGGTTCGATGCTCCTTGAAGGTGTTGAAAAAGGCGAGTTTGCTCCTTTCTATCAGCCCAAAGTCGACATAGAGAACAATAAGCTCTGCGGAGCCGAAGCTTTGGCAAGGTGGTTTCACGGGGGAGACGTCATAACTCCCGGAGATTTTATCCCCGTAATGGAGAAGAACGATTCGATCTGCACACTCGATTTTTATATCCTAAAAAAAGTTTGCGAGGACATAAAAGAGTGGCTTGCCGAAGGACTTGAGATCCCGACGATCTCGGTAAACTTCTCAAGAAGAAATCTCGTTAACGAGAACCTTGCAAAAGATATCGACGAAGTAGTATGTTCCATGGGTGTTCCTAAAGAACTTATCGAGATAGAGATCACCGAGACCAACGACGAATTTCCTCTGGGAGTATTGAAAGGTTTTGTCCGCGATCTTCACGATCTCGGATATAAAGTCGCGGTGGATGATTTCGGATGCGGAGCCGCATCGCTCAGCCTCCTTAGAGAAGCGGATTTTGACACGCTTAAGATCGATAAGAGCTTTATCGACAATGCGTTTGAAAAAGACATAACGATCCTTACACATATCGTCAACCTGGCAAAAGCCATGGACATGAAGATAGTTGCCGAAGGTGTTGAAAACGAGAGACAGCAGGAAACACTGCAGGGCCTCGGTGTAGGCATCGTTCAGGGATTCTTCTTTGACAGGGCAGTGCCCAAGGAAGAGATCGTAAAGAGAATAAGCAACAAGGAATACGCTAAGTAAGTATCAGTACTTTACAACGCTAACTTCCTTACCGCGAAGTGCCACTGTTTTTTTATCATCATATGTGACCAAAAGACTGCATTCGTCATCGATCCCGGTGACGAGTGCATATTCTTTTTTAGAAGACTTTTCGCCGTTTAAGACTTTGACATATTTTCCGATAAGATTCGAGTGTTCGCGGTACCCTTTAAGGAAAGTTTTCTTATCGATCTCTGATAAGAAACGGTAAAAATGTTTTACGAAATTAATGCAGAGCAGGTTCTTCAGATTATCAACGGGCTGACCGTTTTTGACTAAAAAACCGGCTCGTTTTTTTATGTCCGTGGGAAGATCTTCGCCGAATGGATAAATGTTTATCCCGACACCAACGACAACATATTCGGGATATTCTTCCTCGAGCGAACCGAACGTTTCGGTGAGGATACCCGCGATCTTTTTATCTTCAAAAAAGATGTCGTTCACCCATTTGATCGAAGTCTCGATACCGAGTGTATCCTGTATGGATAAAACCATCGATTCCGCTGCGATGCAGGTTAAATATGTGGCTTTTGAAAAAGGGATCTCCGGGTGGATTAGAAGGCTTAAATAAAGCCCCGTATCCTTGGGTGAAAAGAAAGCCCTGCCTTTTCTTCCTCGCCCTTCACTCTGCGAATTTGCCAGAACAAGAAGGTCGCCTTTTTCACCCGAGAGTTCTTTTGCAACGTCGTTAGTTGAAGGAACTTCCTCATACGAAAAGTATTTAAGCGGAAATTTTTTTCCCAGACTCTCTTTTATAAAGTCGACGTTTACGCTGTCAAAAGACGAGACGAGGCGATATCCCTTATTTGTGACGGACTCTATGGTGTAGCCGCCCTCGCGAAGGCTCTTTATGGCTTTCCAGATCCCTGCCCTTGTTATAAAAAGAGTATCTGCGATCTCCTGGCCTGAGATGTAGGTGTTGGCGTTCTTTTTAAGGATGTTTAATACTTTATCTTTTGTGGATGCTTCTTTTCCCATTTTTTTAGCCTTTCGAAAAAAAGATTTTTGTCCGATTGTAAACTTTTTTATAAATCGGGTTGACGATGCACTGACTGTATTGTAAACTCCGTTCTTGGAATTGTAAACCGAAAAGGAGAAAAGACATGAACCAAAAAGCAAAGATCACGACTGTCACAATAACAAAGGTTGCTTTATCGACAGCCATCATATGCGTACTCGGACCTTTATCGTTCGCACTTCCCATAAGCCCCGTGCCCATCTCTCTCGGGATCCTCGGCATCTTTTTTGCGGTATATGTTAACGGGTGGCTCTGGGGTACCGTAAGCTGCCTTTTATATCTTCTGATCGGCTTTGTCGGAGTTCCTGTTTTCGCAGGATTCACAGCAGGTGCCGGAAATCTTTTAGGACCCACGGGCGGATACATGATCGGTTATATCCCGCTTGCTCTTATCGCAGGATTCTTCATTTCCAAATTCGAAAAGAAGATACCGCTTCACATAGTCGGAATGATCTTAGGGACCATATCCTGCTATGCACTCGGAACCGCATGGCTTGCATTCTCAGACAACATGAGTTTTACGGCAGCCCTTCTTGCGGGCGTTATCCCGTTTATCCCAGCTGATGCTGTAAAAATGGCAGTTGCCGTTGCGGTCGGCATTCCGGTAAGAAGCGCAGTCAGAAAAATGAGCCTTAATTCAAACGTCGCCGAGTGATTTTCTTTGTGATATAATAAAAAACGGTTCGAAACAGTATCGTTTAACAAAGAAATCCGGATAAAATGACGTTTATAAAAAAATACACAAAAACAATTTCTTATATCGCCCTGATCGTCCTTATTCTAAGCCTCATCCCGCTTATGATCTTAGGCTTCTTTGCCCATCCGGTAGGTGACGATTATTACTATGCAAAAGAAGCGGTTTTCGCTTACAAAAGCACAGGCAATTTCCTTTCGATATTTCCCGCAGCGATAAAAGGAACGATAGAACAGTATAAGATATGGCAGGGTACTTACTCCGCCATGTTTTTAATGCATCTTCCCCCGCATCTTTTCGGTGAGATCTTCTATCGTATCTATCCTTCGTTTATACTTCTTTTCCTTACCGGAAGCATCTTTTACATGCTTCGTCCGGTCTTTGCTTCCGAAGACAAAAGCCTTAAACACGCCTGGATAGCGACATCTTCGCTCATCGCCCTCGTCTGCATCTCGGAAGTTCCCTCATGCGGAGAGACTTTTTACTGGTATAACGGCTCGATATATTACACGGGATTTTTATCATTAACGTTTGTTTTCTTCGGGCTTATGTTCAGATACTTAAAGAAAAAGAAAACGCTTTCGGCGGTGATCCTCTGCTTCCTCGCATTCTTCATCGCGGGCGGCAATTATGCATCGCTCCTTCCCGCGATCATCGTAACGGCAGCGGTTTTCCTTTTTACGATCATAAAAAAAGACAAAAAAGCGATAGTGACACTTTCGTTTGTAATGTTCTTCCTGCTCGCGGGACTTGCGATAAGCATCCTCTCGCCCGGAAACAGCTTAAGAGGAGAGACGACTGTCGGTACGACTCCGGAAAAAGCGATAGTCAAATCGATCGTCCAGAGCGGCAGGTTTTTCTTCTACTGGAACGGGATCCTGTCTTTTGCATCCCTTATGCTCATCACTCCGGTCTTTATCCTGACGGCGGCAAAAGTACAGGGAAAGATCAAATGTCCGGTTTTGCTTATCATCTTTTCATTCCTCGCACTTTCATCGGGGGAGACTGCATCTTTTTACGCACAGAATAATTCCGGCCCTGCCAGACTGTTTGACATATGCTTTTACATGATGATCCTGACTCTCTTTTTCATTTACTTTATGATCATCTATTCCGTGTACAGACTGATAAACGGAAAAAGATCCGAGAAAAAAGCGAAGGTCAAAGCTATCATACTCGTTGCCCAAGCAGCTATTTTGGTTATATTCCTGGTCCTTATCCCTCTCAGACCTGTCACGGAGATCGAGATAAAGCCGAACCAGTATACGGCTGCGGTCTGTCTTTTAAACGGAGAGGCGATGTATTACAAGAACCAGAACGATATAAGGATGTTTGAGATAAAGAACTTTGGATACAATTCTTACGTGTTTGAACCATACGATGTACCCTGGAGACTTAACTATTTTCTCCACGTCGGGGACCTGTCGGATGACCCCCAACACTTCAACAATGTCGCGTATTCGTACTTTTACGGTATAAAGAGCGTAAAAATAGACTATTAGAAGCAGCGGTGTTCCCAAAAAACACCGCTCTTTTTCTACCCTTTTGGGCATATTTTAAGATGGAATTTGGACGTGGAACATGGTATAATAAGTAGTCGGTTTATGCGACAAAGAAGAAAATTCGGAGGGTTACAATGACACCGTTTGAAAAATACGGAAAACTTCATGTTGAGGGTAAGAACCTCGTTGACGAAAAAAACAATGTTGTGCAGTTAAAAGGTATCAGTACCCACAACTTAAACGAATATCCTCAGTACGTTAACGCTGAGGCCTTTAAGCAGTTTCGTGATGAATACAATGTGAGCATCATGCGTCTTGCGATGTATTCGGCATTTGCGGACGATCATGCAGGCTACTCGGATTCGGATGATGAGCACAGAGCAAAGCTTGAAGATCTGATCGTAAAGGGCGTTGAGATCTGTGATCAGTTAGGTCTTTACTGCATGGTGGACTGGCACATCCTTTTTGATTACGATCCCAACATGCATACGGATATGGCCATCAGATTTTTCAAGAGCATTTCCGCGAAACTTAAAAAGTTCGACAATGTGATCTACGAGATCTGCAATGAGCCCAACATGAACCTTGAAACAAAAGAAGAGACTTCATGGGACGACATCAGGAATTACGCAAAGCAGGTGATCCCCGCGATCAGAGAGATCGATGATACTAAGGTTATCATTGTAGGGACCACGATCTGGTCACAGGGCGTTGACAAGGCTGCCGATGCACCTCTTGATTTTGACAATATAATGTACACGCTGCATTTTTACGCAGATACTCATCGCGATCAGCTTCGCGATAAATTCAAATATGCGAGAAGCAAAGACCTTCCCATCTTCGTTACGGAATTCGGTGTAGGACGTGCCGACGGAGACGGCGATATCAACGAAGAGCAGTCAAAGATCTGGATCGATCTTTTAAACGGCGAGAAGATAAGCCACATCATCTGGAATCTTTCCAACAAGGCCGAGACTTCTTCGATAATAGTTCCCGAGTGCAAAAAGACATCCGGATTTACGGATGCGGACCTTACTCCCTGCGGACTGATGATGAAGGATATTATGAGGAAATAGCATGTCTTATATGGCATTGTATCGCAAGTTCCGCCCTCAGACTTTCGATGAAGTCAAAGGACAGGAAGCGATAGTACAAACACTTAAAAACCAAATAATACAGAACCGTATCGGTCATGCATATCTTTTCTGCGGAACCAGAGGTACCGGTAAGACCACACTTGCCAAGATCATGGCAAGAGCCGTCAACTGCGAACATCCCGTTAACGGAAATCCGTGCGGCGAATGCGAGACCTGCAAGGCTATCGCAAACGGTACATCACTTAACATGGTCGAAATGGATGCGGCATCAAACAGCGGTGTCGACAACATCCGTGAACTCATAAAAGAAGTCGATTACAGACCTACCAGAGGAAAGTATAAAGTATACATCATCGACGAGGCGCATAACTTATCACCCGAGGCTTTCAATGCACTTTTAAAAACACTGGAAGAGCCACCCGAACATGTTATCTTTATCCTTGCGACTACCGAAGCTCACAAGATCTTAGTTACCATCATGTCGCGTTGTCAGAGATACGATTTTAAACGTATCCCCTTGGAGACGATCACCGACAGGATGAGGGAACTGACGGAGAGAGAAAATGTTCAGGCGACCGAGGAAGCTTTAAGATATGTCGCAAAAGCAGCCGACGGCTCGATGCGTGACGGCCTGTCACTCCTTGATCAGTGTATCGCTTTTTACCCTAAGGAAGAGCTGACGCTCGATAAAGTTTTAGTGTCACTCGGTGCGGTAAAGACAGATATCTACAGCAAGATCTTCAACGATGTCGTTGAACAGAATGTGACCGCGGTCATAAAAGACCTTGAAGAAGTTATCATCGCGGGAACCGAGATCGGCAGATTCGTGGCCGATTTCACCTGGTATTTAAGAAACTTAATGATCATCAAAAGTTCCGATGCTCCGGCAGAGATCCTCGATGTAACGAGCGAGAGTTTCGCCGAGATGAAAGCAGACAGCGAAAAGGCAGAGCTTGGAACGATCATGAGATACATAAGAGTTCTTTCCGAACTGACGGGAGCGTTAAAGCAAACGACTCAGGGAAGGATCCTTACGGAGATGACACTCATCAAACTCTGTACACCGCAGATGGACAGAAAGCCCGATGCGATCATGGACAGGATAAGAGCCATCGAAAAGAAACTGGAGACCGGTGCTTTTGTGGCAGCCGCGGACATTCAGCAGATAGTCGATGAATGGAATTCGATCACGGGAAATGCGGACGGCCTGGTAAAAGGCTGGATGAGCATTACCGAGTGCTCGATGGATAAGCAGAAACCCGACACGCTCCTTATCGTATGCCAGTCAAAAATGGCTTACGAAGGACTTAAGGAACCCGAGAGATTAAAGCAGCTTCAGGGAATCCTTAACGAACGTGTCAGAAAAGAAGTAAAGTTCGAACTCGTTTTAGACGAGAGCGGCGGCAAGTACGATAAGATACCTCATTCCAAGACGCCCAACATGGCGATCGAAACGGATGACAGTTTTTCGGAAGAGGAATTTTAATAAATCAAGAATTTAATTTCAGGAGGAATAAACAATGGCAAAAAGAGGCGGATATCCCGGAGGAATGATGCCCGGTAATATGAACAATCTGATGAAGCAGGCTCAGAGAATGCAGCGCCAGATGGAAGAGAGCCAGAAGGCAATGGAGACCAGAGAGTTTACCGCAACTGCAGGCGGAAATGCCATCAGCATCACAATGACCGGTAAGAGAGAAGTTAAGAACGTGACCATCAATCCCGAGGTTGTGGATCCCGAGGATGTAGAAGATCTTCAGGACCTCATCATGGCTTGCATGAACGACATCTTAACTCAGATCGAAGATGCCAACAACGAAGCCGTTAACAACATGACCGGCGGTATGAATTTCGGCGGACTTAACTTCTAGTTTTAGTTGAAAGAATAATGGAAGTAAACAGCGGACATATTAACAAATTAATTGAAGAACTCGAAAGACTTCCCGGAATAGGCAACAAGTCTGCGCAGAGAATGGCATATTATATCGTGAGTCTCCCGAACGAACGCGTGGAAAGACTGACGAATGCGATCGACAACGCAAAGAAGCATACGCATTACTGCAAAGAGTGCCTTACCATGACCGACTCGGAACTCTGTCCCGTATGCTCGGACAAGAGCAGGGACCACAAGACGATAATGGTCGTCGAAAATCCGAGAGACCTTGCGGCATACGAAAAGACAGGCAAGTACAAAGGCGTTTACCATGTGCTTCACGGTGCGATCTCGCCGATGCTGGGTATCGGTCCCGCAGACATAAGGTTAAAGGAACTTATCTCAAGACTTGAGGGAGATGTCGATGAAGTCATCATCGCGACGAACGCATCCTTAGAGGGCGAGACTACCGCGATGTATATAAGCAAACTCATCAAACCCACGGGAATAAAAGTCACGAGGATCGCATCCGGCGTACCCGTCGGCGGCGATATCGAATATATCGATGAAGTCACTCTTCTTCGAGCACTCGAAGGCAGAGTGGAATTATAAAAACACACATATCAGGAGGGCAAAATGGGCGTTACAGTTAAAGATTTCGGCAAAGGACCGAACGGAGAAGATTTATTTAAGTACACAATGAAAAACGAAAACGGAACAGAACTTTCCGTTATCAACTTCGGTTGTATCATCACTGATTTCCTTTTCGCGGGAAAAGACGGAAAAGTAAGAGACGTTATCTTAGGATACGAAGATGTTAAGAATTATTTCAACGATGACAAGTGCTTCGGCGCTATCGTGGGACCCGTTGCAAACAGAACGGCTGACGCATCTTTTGAGATCGACGGAACGGAATACAAACTTGAAGTAAACGACAATGACAGAAACAACCTTCATACCGCAAGACTCGGCTCACTTCAGAAGAGAGTATGGGCTGCAGAAACAGGCGATAACTCCGTAACATTTACCATCGACAAGGCTGACATGGATCTCGGACTTCCCGGAAACCTTAAAGCCAAAGTTGTTTATACACTCACCGAAGAAGATGAGATCAAGATCGATTATGATGTGACCACAGACAGGAAGACCATCATCAACATGACCAACCACACATATTTCAATCTTAACGGTCATGATTCGGGAAGCATCTTAAACGAATCCATCGTATTCAACGCAGATTCATTCCTTCCCGTTGACGACGAGAGCATCCCTTCGGGCGAGATCAAAAAAGTAGCAGGCACACCCATGGACTTCACCCAGCTCAAGCCCATCGGG
>CADARM010000030.1 GCA_902790275.1 uncultured Lachnospiraceae bacterium | reverse complement strand
AGTTAAATAGTTTTAAACATAAAAAATGCCTTGGTTAAATCCAAGGCATTTTTATTTTGGTTTTAAAGCTGTGCTTCTTTATCGTCCCACCATACTTTCCAGTCGGCGTATGCTTCATCTTCGCCGTAAAGGGTAGGGATCTCGTCCTGTTCTATTCCCAAGAGATATAATCTGGCGTCTATCAGAAGAGATACAACATCCCAGTATGTAACCATGATTCCGACATCATCATATATTTTCTGATATTCCTCTTTGGGATATACGACTTCATCGTTTTCATCATAAAAGGTAAATACATGGCCTTTCAGATATTCATTCATCAGTTTTTCATCTTCGCTTATCTCATTCGTATATTCGTCAAAACCGTAATCGCAGCTGAAGATACCTCCGTATTCGTCCGTAGGCTCGGGGTAATCATCGGGAAGAACTGCGTCGCTTGGAAGATCGTAAGCATATATGATCGGCTCGGTAAGACCGTCTTCACAATAAACATCGAATATAAACTCGTGTTCACCTTCGGCTGTGATCGCAACATAGGATTCATACCAGGTCGTATATGAATAACTTGCATATTCGTGGAAGATACCGTATTTGTTAAGATCACCTTCGGTACGGTAATACGTATGGAATGTATCGATCATCTTTAATCCGTCATCGTATTTCTTTATGATAAAATACTCTGTCAGTTCATCGTAGTTTTCGTATTGCCTTGATAAAACCATAAGTGCCAGTTCCGGGTTTCCGTCGTTTCCGCAGTCGATGAACGCATAATCGACTTCTGCAACCTGCATCGCATCATAATCAAAAGAATCGAGCAGAGTATTATTTATGGCGTTGATGAATTCATCGTAGGAATGCGGTGATCTGGGGTCCAGATAAGAAGGGTATAAACCCATCATATAAGCCTTTTCTTCGCCGTTTAAAAACTTCATGTAATCTTCTTCGCTAGCCTGAGCAACATTACTTTTATCGAAAGGATCCACCTCGTTTACGGCCGGCTTCTTTTCTTCGGGGTCGATCACTTCCGGTTTGTCTTCGGGTTCGGGCTGTATTACTTCAGGCTCCTTTTCCTTTGGAGGAATATTTGCGATGCTTGCCATTTCCTTGCTTGAATCCTTGTCCGACTTGTTTGCCGTTCCCATAAAAGGAATATCACAGGCGGTTAATGTTAAAACGATAATAAGCAATGAACTTATTGATGCATATAATCTGCGTCTTGTTTTCATATTTTACCTTTCTGTAAACCGGTTCGGTTTAGTGGTTTCCGGTACATAAATCATTATATCAAATACTTCCTTAGTTTAACAATTATGAAATGATAAATCGTTCTCGACTGATACCTATATATTGTTTTTGTGCTTGAATTATCCACGAGATATAGTAAAATAGAATTGTATGATTATGCAAGGTGGGAAAGTATGGCTTCCGAGTGGTCGGTAGAAGGTTATTCTGCCAGAAACAAAAATGAATACGAAGCTTTTTTAAGGGACTCAAAGAAGATCTCACAGATAAAAACAAGGCTTGATCTTAACAATCCCGCACATATTGAAAAACTCTATTCCAATATATGTACGGGAGGCATTAAATTCGAATCAAGGCTCGGCTTTGATTTTGAAGATGAAATAACCGAAAAATACGAGAATAATCTTAAAAATCCAAAGAATTCCGCAAAAAAGAAAAAGCCGGAATCAAAAAAGACTTTATCCGAAGATGACGATATGCTTTATTCGTATTACATAAATTCTCGCAAAAAGGTTGAAGAATCGGAGGAAAATGTCGATAAAGAATTAGTGGAGTATTATTTGGAGAAACAGAGAAAGCGTAAGAGTACTGCAAAATTTGCGATAATCGCAGTTGCTTTCGGAGTTGTTATCCTGTCTCTTTTTATGGTCATCATAAAAGCAGTTTCGGATAAAAGAAGCGAAACGGTAAGAGAAGAGATAGAGGAATCTAAAAAAGACAACGCTTTTGTATTTACCACCATTAAACCCGTTTACAATACAACGGTTACATACGACACATACGAGATACCCGATATCCTTATGGATTATCAGGATGCATATAAAAAGAACGAAGATCTTGTCGGCTGGATCAGGATAGCGGATACGCATATCGATTATCCGGTTGTTCAGGGCAGTGATAACGAGTATTACCTGTCACATAATTTTAACGGCAAGAATGATGCTAACGGATGCATATTTGTCGACATGAACTGCAGTATCTATCCGAGAAGCAAAAATATAATCGTTTACGGTCATCATATGAAATCAGGGAAGATGTTTGCAAACCTCGAAAAATATGACAGTTACGATTTCTTTTCAAAACACAGAACATTTACTTTCGATACGATCTACGAACATGCGGAATATGAAGTTATCTTTGTTTTCAGGGATTACGTGCATGCTTCCGATGATACCGATTTTAAATATTACGAATTTGTGGATGTTAATTCCGAAACGGAATTCAATTCATATATGGAAGAATTAAAAGGAAAATCCATATATAATACGAATGCTTCAGTCACAATGGATGACGAACTTCTAACCCTTTCAACCTGCGATTACATGCAGGCAAACGGGAGATTTGTTGTAATGGCTAAAAAGATAAAATAATGCCGGAGGATGAAAATGAGCAAATCCAAGAAAAAATTATCAAGAAGATTTAAGAGAACAGTCGGCTTTTCGCTTGCCGGTCTTTTCCTTGTATCAGCGATCATCGTAGCTTTGATACCTCAGAAATCTACGAAAGCTTATACTGCTGATGCAGGTTCCAAAACTTTTCTTGAAGATTCCGAGAATGAGATCCCTATAATCGACGATACCGTTGATAAGATCTATACAAACGGTGACGGTTTTCAGTTTGCTTATAAGAATAAAAACCTTTCTACTGATAAGATCGCGATCATCTGCGGTTATGATTATCAGCGTGCTCTGGACGGCGGAAATCTTACTATTCCGAATACCGTGGATGCTTATAAGAAATATACCGATTCCTACGGTACTTCCGGCGGTTACGTAGCCGTTTCGATGAACGACGAATTCTTGTTCTATCCCACATATGAAAAAGTTATAACAATGGTAGATTCCGGCGAAGTTGATGAGAACGGCGATCCCATCATGGTCGAAAACGTAAATTACGTTATAAACGGATATCTTCCCTGCTATGTTGAGACAAAGAACAACTGGTATTATAACGAGCGTAACGAGAACAAGAAGAGAGAGCCCGAAGAGTATTATTATGAGTCTTCGCCCGGAACCTTCGAAGCCTGCATAGATCAGGTTCATCAGAGAATCACTGATATCGATGTTCTTTATATCGCCAATCAGAATGTTATCTCCAATACATCTGGAACAGGTCCTGACTGGTTACTTTCGGGAGATGACACACTTGGAATATTCTCTAAAGCCAACAACATCGTAAATATCAAATTCGGTGATAAATTACTCGGTATAGGAAACTATGCTTTCAAGGGATGCGCCAACTTAAACAAAGTTGAATTTACAAACGGTATCATCACTCTCGGTAACTATGCGTTTGCAGACTGCTACAACCTTGAAACGGTAACCATTCCGCTGGAATCTCTTATCACTGTTATCGGTCAGAATACATTTGCCAACTGTCAGAGTCTTAAGACTTTCAATCTTCCCAGCGGTGTGACAAAAGTCGGAGATTCATGTTTTGAAGGATGCATCAATCTTGAAACATGTGTACTTGATGCTCCCAACAAGCAGATGGCTTTAAATGAAATGGGCAAAAATGTATTTAAGGGCTGTTCGTCGTTAACGGGCATCGCTTTTCCTGCTCTTTATAACGAAGATCAGGATGTTGCATGGTTTGAAGGGTGTACATCGCTTAAATACATCACGATACCGAATCCCAATATGAAACTGTACGAAACAACAGTCTTTTCTTTTGAAGATTTCAAGGCACAGGTTCCCGAGGAATTTTATCTTGAAGGTTTGAAAGACAAGGAACTTCATAAAGTTTCTACCGCTAATTCTTTTGCATTTAAATATTTAAATGAAGAAGTATACGAAAAAGTATTCCATGAAGACAACAATCCTTCAAATGACAGAACAAAGGTAGTATTCAGAGTAGACAACCAGAATGAACTTATTTTCTTCGAAATGGGAGAAGATGCGACAGTTGTAAATATCCCTAATAAGATCGGACCTTACGGTATCACTAAGATCGGTTCCGATTCTTTTGCAAACAACTGTACTTTAAAGAAAGTAACCATATCTTCGAATATTGTCGAGATCGAAGCCGAAGCTTTCAAGGGATGTCATAATCTTAAGGATGTTATATTCGAAGAACCGATCAACGTATCTCTTATCGGAGAAGGTGCTTTTGATACACAGATCACAGGACCTCAGTGTAAATGCACATCTATCGCTACACCTCCTGTATTGACTTTTACCGGTAATGCCAAAAAGGGCAGTGCTCCTTTTGAGTATGCGATGAACAAGTCAAACAACATCAATAATGATGAACAGCCTGAGACTTATATAACATTCTATACAGGATGGCCCAGCAACCTTACAGTGCGTTACAATCCGAATACGGAAGAGAATGAACTTGTGGATCTTCCTACCAAGACAAATCTTTCGACATATACAGCAACTTCATTCCCTTATATGAATAATACTTATGCATCTGCTGCAACAAGTGCATATAACATGATCAATGCAGGTGCTGTTCCTTCCGACAGTACGCCTCAGAATGTAAAAGAGATATATTATGCAACCGTTTCACCGGTATTGCCTGACGGTATCACTTCCATAAAGGAAGGTTTATTCTCGGGCCTCGACAAAGAGGGTAATCCCATTACGGGAATGGTTCCCAATGATGATATCTTCAGCATAGAGATGAACGGCGTAAAGAAGATAGATCCTTATGCATTCAAGGACTGTGATTCTCTTGCAAATGTTAAAGTCAATGACGGTCTTGAATCCCTCGGTGATTATGCTTTTGAAAGCTGCGATTCGCTAGCCAATGTCGAGATATATTCTGATCTTCGCGAATTCGGAAAGGTTCCTTTCCTTTCATGCAAGAATCTGAATAATGATATAGTTTTCAAAGCCGGCGAGAATACACCTTTCGAATGCCAGGACTTAATTGTTTACAGTAAGGTTAACGGTGTCAAAGATGCTATCCTTGAAGTTCTGGGTTCAAGAGGAAACGGAAACAACCAGACAACGAGCAATATCAATCCTTCTGTTTTCTCTACCATCAATACTATTGCAGAAGAAGCTTTCAAGGATTGTGACGGAGTAACAGAAGTTGACTTTTCGCAGAGTAATATCAAGCAGATACCCAAGAGCTGCTTTGAAGATACGGACGACCTTTACAAAGTTATATTAAAAGACGGTACGACAACCATCGGACCGGATGCATTTAAGAACAGTAATATAAAGATCGTCGAGATACCCAGAAGCGTATCCGTTATCGACAATACCGCTTTTGACGGCGACCCCCAGCAGATCACATTCAGAGCAGAGAAAGATTCGCCTGCAGCTTATTTTGCAGACAGTTATTCCAATATCATCCTCGAAGAGATCGTGCCCAAATATCATGTTACTTTCTACGATCTTTCCGACCCGGCTGATCCCAATTCCATTATCGCCGAGCCTTTTGCGGGACCTTTTACGGTAGATGAAGGTGCGAATGCTCTTGATCTTATAAGAAAAGATCCTTCCAAGGACGGATGGATATTTGTAGGATGGCAGGATGAAGACGGTCTTAAGAATGTAACTAAAGATATAAATACAAGAGCGATCTATAAAGCCGAAGATCCCGAAGAGATCGTTTATTATACCGTTCGTTTTATCGATACATACGATAATTCCGAATTCTTAAAGGAAACGGTTGAGAAGGGCAAGGACTGCGAACTTATTAAGCTTAAAGGTGCACCCGATCACTTAAAAGACGGCTATAAATTTGAAGGATGGCTTGGTGATATCACAAATGTAACCGAGAACAGAACCATCTATACACAGTACGAGACATTTGATGTTACGGCTGAATTTACCGTTACATTCCTTGACTGGGATGATACCGTCCTTTATACACAGAAGGTTAAGGCCGGAGAAGATTGCATCGATCCCAAGGATCCGAAGAGAGAAGGATATACCTTCACCGGATGGAGACCCAGCATTAAGGCTATCACTAAAGATACGATCGTTTATGCCCAGTACGAAAAGATCGAATCGAGTGATCCCGACAAGAAGGATGACAATACAAATCCCGACAACAAAGACAATAAGGATAACAATAATACCGATAATAAGGACAATAACGGTAATAATAACAATAATAACGGTAACGGCAATAACAACAACGGCTCATCGAATACACCCACACTTTATACCGTAACTGTTGTAGACGGTACAGGTTCGGGAAGCTATGTTCAGGGCGCCAACGTTATCATCCTTGCAAACAATGCTCCAAACGGAAAAGTATTTGACAAATGGGTAGTGGACGAAGGCGTTTCACTTGTTAAAGCGGAACTTGCTGCAAACTACTTTGTAATGCCTGCAAAGAATGTAACCGTAAAGGCTACATATAAAGACGATACTTCCAATAAGAACAATTCGAACAATTCGAATAACGGCGGCAGCGGTAATACATCGAATGCCGTTAAGCCCAACACTACGGTTTCACTGACCAAGGGCGGATTCTCGAATAACAATATCGCATCGGCGTCTGTTGTAGGTTCTTCCGATAACTATGTATTGAAGATCACTGATTCTCAGACAGCCAAAGCAGAAGTAGAAGATGCATTGCTTTCGAAGTACGATTCACTCGACAACATCAAGTATGTTGCAATGGATATTTCGCTTTACGATTCGACCGGATCCGTAAAGATCGAAAACACATCGGATCTTAAGGTATCGGTAACTATACCTATTCCCGATGATCTTGTACCTTACGCGGGCAATAACAGAGTTGCTTATGTTGTTAACGGAAAACTCGTTGATCTGAATCCCAAGTTTACGACCATCAACGGTGTTCCCTGCATTAACTTTACGGCACCTCACTTCTCACCTTATACCATTTATGTGGATACTTCGAATCTTTCTTCGTCCGTATCCTACACACCGACATCTACACCCAAGACAGGTGACGGATTAAGTGCAAAATGGTACATAAGCATTGCATTATTTGCTGCATCGATCATATTCTTTGCACTTTGTATTCCTTCCGGAAAGAAGAAAAAGGTTTCTTCAAGATAGGTAGTTTTATGAACAAAAAGCTTGTTTTTGCTTCTTTAACTGCATTAGGATTAGTTCTCGTTTGCGTCTTTGCGTTATCCTCGTTCAATAAAGGATCCGCAACAGGCGTAAGCGAGGATTTTCAGATGGATAAAAATACTCTGGTAAAGTATCTCGGTACCGACGAAAATGTTGTTATCCCGAAAAATACCACAGTGATATCTTCAGCTGCTTTCGAAGGAAATCCTTCCGTAAAGAAAGTAGTTCTTCCCGACGGCCTGACAGAGATAGGATATAATGCTTTTGCCGAGATGGATAATCTTGAGCGTATCATTATTCCGGATTCTGTCGAAAAACTCGGTACTTCCGCATTCGCGAACTGTTCCTCGTTATCAAGCATCTATATCGGTGCCGGTGTAAAAGAGATCGGTTCTTCTTTGTTTGCCGGTGACAATGATCTTAAAACCATTGAAGTCAGCGAAAACAGCAAGTATCTTACATGCCTTGACGGTATTTTATATTCTGCCGACAGAACCGTTGTATATGAGATGATTCCCGGCAGAGAAAAGAATTTCTATGTTTTTCCCGATACCGTAAGTGCGATCTCGCCTTATGCATTCTGGGGATGCGAAAATCTTGAACATGTTATAGTTTCGGATAACATTACCGCCATTCCCGCGTATTCTTTTTCGGGTGCCACCGGATTAAAGAGCGTGGTACTTTCATTTAATACAAAGGAAATAGGCGGGAAAGCCTTCGAAAACTGCGTAAATCTTGAACAGGTCTATATTCCCGATTCGGTAAATTTTATCGACAATTCCGCATTTGACGGCTGCACAAAGCTTGCCGTTTTGACAAATGCGCTTTCCAATGCGGAAAAATTTGCGACTGATAAAGAAATTGAAGTTATTTACAATGCAAAATATGAATTGAACCTTGCTTCTTCTTTAAGAGACAGATACGCGAAAGAGATCGCTGAGAAAAATGCGGCCAAAGAAAAAGAAGAGGAAGAGAAGTTTTTTGATATTTCAAAAGATGATTCACTCGGCGCTGCCATAATAGTCAATAATGAAGCAGTTGTCCTTATGGATCCGAACAAGATCAAACTTGCGGATCCTTCTGACAGTTCATCCGTTAATACTCCTGTTAATGCAGGTTATGATGATATATTGAAGAGTAATATAGAGGATAACATTATCCCCGAGAACTTATTTTACTTAAAGACCGACCTTAAGGAGATCACTATTCCCGAAGATACCAAATATATAGGTAAGTTTGCTTTTGCAAGAACAGGGCTTGAAAAAGTTGTGATCCCCGAAAATGTAAGATCTATCGGATTCGGCGCATTTTATCACTGCGACGACCTTAAAGAAGTTGTGATCCCCGATACCGTAACAGAGATCGAACCCCAGGCTTTCGAGAAGACAGCATGGCTCAATGACTGGTACGAAAACGGCGAAAGCGACTATCTTATTGTCGGCGATGGCATTCTTATTGCCTATAAAGGCTCTAAAGAGGACTATGTAAAACCTGAAAATGTAAAATCTGTCTCTTGCGATATTAAATAGTTTAATCTATAATATACTCTGTTTATAATTGTCGGTAAGAAGGTAGATTAAATGAAAAAGTATTCAGAGAACGATAACGAACATTTCCAGAATCGTCCGATTTCCTTAAATTCCAGGAACAATCTTCTTGAAATTGAAGAGCATATGTATATCCTTGAAGACGTTGAGAAACCCAATGTCTTTAGAAACATGTTTCCTTATTCGGAAGTTCCAAAGATTCCCTTTAATGACAGAATAGTACCTCATAATATGCCTAAAGAGATTTGGATCACTGATACCACGTTCAGAGACGGTCAGCAGTCCAGAGCTCCTTATTCTACCGAGCAAATTGTAACTATCTATGATTATCTTCATAAATTAGGCGGTCCCAACGGTATGATCCGTGCGAGCGAATTCTTCCTTTATTCCCAGAAAGACCGTGATGCCGTTATCAAATGTATGGAAAGAGGATATAAATTCCCCGAAGTTACCAGCTGGATAAGGGCAAGTGAAAAAGACTTTAAACTTGTAAAAGAGATCGGCATGAAGGAAACAGGTATTCTTGTTTCATGCTCCGATTATCATATATTCCTTAAACTTAAGATGACAAGAAGAGAAGCGCTTGAGCACTATTTAAGCATTATCCGCCAGTGCCTTGACTGCGGGATCTCTCCCAGATGCCATCTTGAGGATATCACAAGATCCGATATTTACGGCTTCGTAGTTCCTTTTGCAATGGAACTCATGAAACTTATGGATGAATACAAGATTCCCATTAAGATCCGTCTTTGCGATACGATGGGCTACGGTGTTAACTTCCCCGGTGCGGTTATCCCCAGAAGTGTACAGGGTATTATCTATGCACTTCACGTTAATGCAGGTGTTCCTCATGAACTTCTTGAGTGGCACGGACATAACGATTTCTATAAAGCTGTTGCAAACTCAACAACCGCATGGCTTTACGGATGCTCCGGTATCAATACTTCACTTTTCGGTATAGGCGAAAGAACAGGTAATACGCCTCTTGAAGCCATGGTATTCGAATATGCACAGCTTAAGGGTGATCTTAACGGTATGGATACCACCGTTATTACAGAGCTTGCAGAATATTACGAGAAGGAGATCGGTTATCATATCCCTCCGATGACTCCTTTTGTAGGCAAGAACTTTAATGTTACCAGAGCAGGCATCCATGCTGACGGCTTACTTAAGAATGAAGAGATCTACTCGATCTTTGATACGGATAAATTCCTTAACAGACCTGTAATGTGCGCTATTTCCAATACTTCGGGTCTTGCGGGTATCGCTTACTGGATCAATCATCATTATCATCTTAAAGGTGAATCCGAAGTCGATAAAAAGGATGATCTTGTAGTTAAGTTAAAAGAATGGGTCGATAAACAGTACGAAGAAGGAAGAGTTACCGTACTTACAGATAACGAGCTTGAAAATCAGATCAATGTTATCTGTGAAGAATACGGCATGCCTTTGTTTATCTAGAAAATAAAAGAATTGAGGTTAATTTTATGAGTATCTGGGTTATATTCCCTATAATCAGACTTGTGATTTTTATTCTTATAGTTGCAGCTTTGATCGCTTTCGGTATCATTCTTATCAAAGCAGCAAAGAAGAGAAGAGAAAAGAGAAACGAAGCCATTCATGAGCTTTTCGAAGGCGTTCGTGACGAGATCAATAAAGACAAGTAGAAGAAAGGACCTATATGAGCAAGATTCAGATGATCACCCCTCTCGTTGAGATGGATGGTGACGAAATGACCAGAATATTATGGAAGATGATCAAGGATGAACTCCTTCTTCCTTATATAGACTTAAAGACAGAGTATTATGACCTTGGCCTTGAGCACAGAAATGAAACAAATGACCAGGTTACCATAGATTCAGCCAATGCTACAAAGAAATACGGCGTTGCGGTTAAGTGTGCGACCATAACACCTAATGCTGCAAGAGTGGAAGAATACAATCTTAAGGAAATGTGGAAGTCTCCCAACGGAACCATCCGTGCAATGCTCGACGGTACCGTATTCAGAGCTCCCATTATCGTTAAAGGTATCGAACCCTGCGTTAAGAACTGGGAAAAGCCTATCACACTTGCGCGTCATGCTTACGGTGATGTATATAAGAATACAGAAATGAAGATCCCAGGACCCGGAAAGGCTGAACTCGTGTTTACCGATGAAAACGGCAATGAGACACGTGCTACGATCCAGGAATTCAAAGGCCCCGGAATCATTCAGGGTATTCATAATATCGACAAATCTATCGAATCTTTTGCAAGAGCATGCTTTAATTATGCGCTTGATACAAAGCAGGAATTATGGTTTGCCACAAAGGATACCATTTCAAAGAAATACGATCATAATTTCAAAGATATCTTCCAGGAGATCTTTGATAAAGAATACAAAGAGAAGTTTGATGCTGCAGGTATCACTTATTTCTATACACTTATCGATGATGCCGTTGCCAGAGTTATGAAGTCTAAAGGCGGATTTATCTGGGCCTGCAAGAACTACGACGGCGATGTAATGAGCGATATGGTTTCAAGTGCATTCGGTTCACTCGCGATGATGACTTCCGTTCTGGTTTCTCCTGACGGTATCTATGAATACGAAGCAGCACACGGTACAGTTCAGAGACATTATTACAAGCACCTTAAGGGTGAGGAAACAAGTACCAACTCCGTTGCGACCATCTTTGCATGGACAGGCGCTTTAAGAAAAAGAGGCGAACTCGATAAGACAGAAGAACTTTGCAACTTTGCGGATATGCTCGAAAAGGCTACTATACAGACTATCGAATCCGGCAAGATGACAAAGGACCTTGCGCTTATCACATCTCTTAATGATGTTACTGTTCTTAATTCCGAAAACTTCATTAAAGAGATCAGAAAGACTCTTGATGAGATCATGAAATAAACTGAACAAAATAAATAAAAAACGCCGTCAGGCGTTTTTTTATTCGTTAAGTGTTTCCCATTCCTCATAAAGTTTTGAGAGTTCGTCATTTATTTCGGATTGCTCCTGACAGAGCTTATTAAGCTTTGCGGAATTGGAAGAAGTTTCGGGTTTGACCATTTCATCATCGATAGCAGATAATCTGTTTTCGAGTTTTTCGATCTTTTCTTCGACCTGCTTTATCTTGTTTTCCAGTTTTCTCTTTTCGCTCTGGGCTTTCTTTT
The DNA here is from genome assembly GCA_902790275.1 of uncultured Lachnospiraceae bacterium. Taxonomy (GTDB): domain Bacteria; phylum Bacillota; class Clostridia; order Lachnospirales; family Lachnospiraceae; genus UBA3766. The sequence goes on along the minus strand of CADARM010000030.1, from coordinate 4,568 downwards.
GTTCTATCCAGTCGGATTTGGAAGCCGTATCGTTTTCAGACTGAACCGAACTTTCTTTAACGGTATTCAAAAACGGTGCGCTTTCGCTGTTATCGACATGCTTTTCAAGATAATAATCGTAATTTCCGAGATATTCGGTCAATTTACCGTTTTCAAGTGAAAGTATCCTGTCAGCTGTCTTATTCATGAAATATCGATCGTGTGATACGTAAAGACATGTTCCTGAAAAAGCGTTGAGAGCATCTTCAAGGATAGTCTTTGACGTCATATCCAGATGGTTGGTAGGCTCATCAAGGATTAGAAAGTTCGCTTTTGAAAGCATTATCTTGGCAAGTACAACGCGGCATTTTTCTCCGCCACTCAATACGCCTATCTTTTTAAATACATCATCGTTTGAAAACAGGAATGCTCCGAGAGTGTTTCTGATCTCGGTCTGGGTCATATTCGGATAAGCGTCGGATATCTCATCAAAGAGTGTGAGATCATCGTTAACAACATTTGACTGCTGATCAAAATATCCTATTATTACGTTGCTTCCGAGTTTTATCTCACATTTGGTATCGGATTTTAAAAGATCGTTGATGATCTTAAGTATAGTTGTTTTACCCGATCCGTTAGCACCGATGATAGCTACATGTTCGCCTTTTTTGATCTCGAATCCGAGATCTTCGAATAAAGTTCTGTCACCGTAAGATTTGGAGATGCCTTTAACGGAAAGAACGTCTTTGCCGCTTTCTACATCGGGCGTCAAAAAGAGTTTCATCTCATTGTCGGGATTTGTGATCCGCTCGACACGCTCGATCTTATCAAGCATTTTCTGCCTTGATTCGGCACGTTTTATGGATTTCTCCCTGTTGAAAGAGCGAAGTTTCCTGATAACTTCCATCTGATGCTTTATTTCACGCTGTTGATTTTCGTAAGAAGCGTTTGCGGAATCTATAAACTGTTCCTTCTTTTCGCAGAATTCATCGTAATTTCCGTTAAAAGATAAAAACCTCGACCCGAAAAGTTCCATCACCTTATTTGCGACTTTATTTATGAAATATCTGTCGTGTGAAACAAAGAGGACGGCGGAAGAGACGTTGTTTAAATAATTCTCGAGCCATTCCACGGATTTTATATCAAGATAGTTTGTCGGTTCGTCGAGCAATATAAGATCCGGTTTGTTTAAGAGGATCTTTCCGAGCATAAGTCTTGTTCGTTCTCCCCCTGATAAAAGATTGACCTTTTTGTCGGCTTCGTCAGCGAAAGACAGACCGTTTAAAACACCGTTTATCTCGGATCTGTAAGTATAACCGCCGTTCTTTTCGAAGATCTCGGTCATTGAATGATATTTGTTCATGTATTCGGCCATATCATTCTCGGAAACTTTTTTAAGATCGTTCTCCATCTGACGGATGCGGTTTTCGTATTCTATAAGATCCTTCTTACAGTCAAGGAGTTCTTCCATAACCGTCTTTTCGGAATTGATATCCTGATTCTGGGCAACATATCCGATCGTTGCATCTTTTTTAAATACGATATCCCCAGAATCTTTGGTGTATTCACCTGTGATAAGCTTTAAAAGAGAGGATTTGCCTGTACCGTTATCGCCGATAAGAGCACATTTTTCCCCTTCATTTAAAAGAAACGATATATTGTTAAGTATTTGATTTTCCCCGAAAGACAGGGAAACATTGTTTAAACTCAGTACCATGAAACATATTTTATTAAATTTACATATGCTTATCAAGGTGTTTTTTATGGTATTTGTGCCCTGATTGTGATAAAATGACTACATATGGTTATTTTTAGGGAGATCTGAAAAAATGTATGATTTGGTATTAAAAGATATTAAGGCTCATAAGAAGCTTATTATCGGTTATATATCGATATTGCTTGTTGTAGCCGTTTTTTGTTCGCCGTTTTTCGGATTCGGAGGAATGTTTGTCAGGGCTTCGGAAGAAACAGTTCCCACTGAAGAGACTATCTATACTTTGTCTCAGATGTTCATGGGACAGTCCATTAAGAATCTTGCCGGTGCCTATGCATCCGTAGTCGGTGTTTCCGCAGAACCCTTTACGGCGCTTTTGTTTCTTGGACTCATGGAAAACATTAACCGTGCATGCGGAAGCCCTTTGAATATAGTTTCCACACCTGCAGGTAATCCTATAGTACTCCTGGTTATGGCTTTATTCTTTCTTGCAAGCAAGCTGATGAAGTCATTTGAAACAACTAAAGTTTTCGGGCTCTGTACTCTGGGAGAACTCGAGAAATACTTGGGACTTGTTTTTATACTGGTACTCGGGATCTTAAATGTAGTCGGTGTGACCGATATGTTTGCGCAGAATACCGTTAATGCTGCTGCAGGTCCTGTAACGGCTTCGCCTCAGAGTGTTGCTCTCGGAATATTCGGAACACTGTTTTCCGTATTTATGGCTCTTGTGTCAGTTGTGGTATATCTTGTTATCAAGACAGTATTCTTCGGACTCGATGCACTTCAGTCATGTTTTTCGTTCATTCCTTTTTCGGGTGCTGCATTTGAGATCTTTAAGACAGTATTTGTTATCGTAGTGATCACGATCAACGTTCTGTTCCCCTGGGTGGGAGTAGCACTCAATATAATCGTATTTCTTATCTGCTGCCTTTTGTTCAGATTTTTCCTCGGTGTCGAAGAATTTTTAAGAAAGATCTATATCAAGCCTTTTATCGCAAGACTTAGAGGCTTTAACGATGAGATACCTCTGGTTTACTCAAAACTTCCCAAGTTTTTGAGGAAATACTGTGAAGCCAATGAGATCACTTACGATGCGGCTTTGCCTGCTTATTCTTTCAAACGCAAGGAAGCTGACGGCTTTAAGATCCGATTCATGGATAAACTTTGGGTTCTTAATACCGGGGAAGGCCCTGTATTCTTAAAGAGAAAAGGCCTTAAGAAAGTCCAGAAATACGAACTTTTCGGAAAAGAAAAGAAGTATTACTTAAAGAGAGATTTCAGATTCCTTGAGATCTTTTCCAACCCCGTTGACGAGAAACTCTCGAAGAAAGATTTAAGAGTCGTTATCTCTGTCGAATATGTAAAGAGATTCGATCATATATGCGAACTCTTCGGTTTTGAGAATTACCATGTTGTAAAAGAAAACCTTAAGCTCAGCAAAAAAGAGTTAAGACTTCAGAAACGTGAAGACAGAAAAGAAAAGATAAAAGAGAAAGTCAGCGGATTCACTGACCGTATGGTTCAAAAGTTAAGACCTGCTTACGAAAAAGTAAGATCCGTAATGCCTTTCGGCAAAAAAGAAGAATATTAAAGAAAGCGAGAAAATAAAATGGCAAAAGTATTACCTTTTAAGGGTATAAGACCCACAGTTGAAAAATGTTCCAAGATCGCAGCACTTCCTTATGACGTATACAACAGGGAAGAGGCTAAAGTCGTTGTATCCGCAAATCCCGATTCTTTCCTTGCTATCGACAGAGCGGAAACTTCTTTCCCTGATGATGTTGATACATATGATGAGAGAGTATATGTAAAGGCTCATGATCTTTTATGGGATAAGATCAACAAGGGAGATTTTGTTACAGAAGATAAGAAAGTTTATTATATTTACGAACTTATCATGGACGGAAGATCACAGACAGGTATCGTAGCCTGCGCTTCCATAGATGATTACGTAAATAACATCATCAAAAAGCATGAAAACACAAGAGCCGACAAGGAAGTTGACCGTATTAAGCATGTAACTGCCTGCGAAGCTCAGACAGGACCCATTTTCCTGGCTTACAGATCAAATGATACTATCAATGAAGTAGTTAACAGGATCAAAAAAACTCCTGCTCTTTATGATTTCGTTGCAGAAGACGGTATCACACATAAAGCCTGGATCATCGATGATTCATCGGATATTGAAAGAATAGAAAACGCTTTTGCCGGAATGGATTCCATTTATATCGCAGACGGGCATCACAGATGTGCTTCCGCATGCAAGGTCGGCTTAAAGAAGAGAGAAGAGAATCCTTCTTATACCGGAGATGAAGAGTTTAACTATTTCCTTTCCGTTCTTTTCCCCGACGATCAGCTTATGATCATGGATTACAACAGAGTTGTTAAGGACTTAAACGGTCTTTCAAGCGAAGAATTCAAAAAAGAGATAGATAAAGTATTCGATACCGTAAAGACAAGTGATGAAGCCATCAAACCTTCGGTAAAGGGTGAGATGTCAATGTATCTTGACGGCAAATGGACTCTTCTTAAAGTTAAGGATGCATTTACTTCAGACGATCCCATTAAGGGACTTGATGTTTCCATCCTTCAGAATGAGATCTTAAATCCCGTTCTGGGTATCGAAGATCCCAAGACTGATAAGAGGATCGACTTCGTCGGCGGTATCAGAGGACTTAAGGAACTTGAGCGCAGATGCAGTAATGACTGTGTACTTGCTTTTGCGATGTATCCGACAGACATATAGTCCTCAAAGTCTTTCGGGTCAATATCAAAATACTTGTGCAATACGAAAGGAACCAAAAGCATATTATCCTCAACCAATTGCCTTTGCCAGTCGTTCAGTGCCTGCGTCTTCATTTTATGCTCCTTT
>CADARM010000029.1 GCA_902790275.1 uncultured Lachnospiraceae bacterium | reverse complement strand
CAGGAAAGCCTCCTCAATCTGCTTTGTTTCCAAGCCGCAGGATGTCAGCATAACTCGCATAATAACAATGTCCTCCGTTAGTTTTGATGGTCGATTATTCTGGAAGTTAATCTATTTAGGAATATTGCGATTTTTCTAAATAATTAATTTCTTGTATATTACATTGATTTAATTCTAACATAATCATTACCGAAATCAATGAATTCTCTATAGGCAAAATGCTTAAATCACAAATCCCTTGCCCATTTTCCCAGTAAATCGATTATTATCTCCTCCATATCTTTCGGCGTATATGATTTAGGAAAATATTTCGTGATTTTATTCATGGGAATAACCATATTCCAACATTCAGGCTTCTTTTGTTCCAATAGAATGTCAGTAATCATGTCAGCATCTAATAAACCCTTCTTCGATAAAGATTTCATTCGTTGTGCCTGAGAAAGCGATGGCGTAGCCTGGATACATTCAATCTCTTCTAAAAGCATTTTCTGTTCCTCCTTGGATAAAAAGGATAGCTCTGAAGCCGGAGTGAGTGCTATTCTCTTCTCATCTACCATTTGAAGCAGTTCAGGAATCAGTTCATTCAAACGAAGGTAGCGTTGTATTTGAGATGAACTATCCGGACTATTTTCTGCAATCAAATCCCTCGAAGTCTTTTTTGACAACTTCTGTCCAACTTGGACAGAAGTTAAATCATTCCTGGCTCCCTGTCTTTTAATAGCCTCTAATTTCATTTTATACGCTTTGGCTCTTTCACTTGGTAATATTTCTTCACGCTGATAATTGCTGTCCACCATCATTACAATAGCTTCATCTCTGTCTATATCACGAATAATCGCCGGAATAGAAGAATATCCAAGCATTTCACAGGCATGTTTTCTTCTGTGACCAGATATCAGTTCGAATTTATCTTCTTGAATCGGACGAACTATTATCGGAACAAGAACACCAACCATTCCTATGCTCTCCGCCAGCATATTCATTTCTTCATCCTCTCTCACTTGAAAAGGATGGTCCTTAAAAGGAATAATTTTCTTTAATTCGATGTGATTAATTACTTCTGACTTCTTAGACATGTCTTAATCCTCCTAAACATAAAAACACTCAGTACAAAACCGGTACTGAGTGTCGGTATAAACTATGTTTCGTTTCGTCAGATTAAGACAAATTATGACAAACTACTTCAAAAGCGAAGAGTCTGAAGACGGTAATAATATACCTTTTGAACGAGGGGATTAAAAATACGGATTTTTCGAACTACTTTGTTCCCTATCTTAAACCCATAATTTAACCCATTTTTGAATTTAACCCCTGTTTAACCCCTAAAAAATGGAATAAATCAGGTCAAAATCATACAAATACTCACAAAATAAAAAACCCCGAAAAGTATTGATTTTTCGGGGTTTGTAAGCCATATTAACGCTTGCTGAACTGAGGTGCACGACGAGCAGCTTTGAGACCGTATTTCTTTCTTTCCTTCATACGAGGATCTCTTGTGAGGTAACCCTCTTTCTTAAGGATCTGTCTGTTGTCTGCGTCTTCTTTAACAAGTGCTCTTGCAAGACCGTGTCTGATAGCGCCTGCCTGACCTGTTGTTCCGCCACCCTTAACAGTAACGATCACGTCAAACTTATCTGTTGCGTTAAGTGCAACGAGGGGCTGACGTACAACAACCTTTAATGTTTCGAGACCGAAGTACTCATCGATGTCTCTTTTGTTAATTGTTATATTTCCCTTGCCGGGCATGATATATACTCTGGCAATAGATTTTTTTCTTCTACCTGTACCGTAGTACTTTTCTGCAGCTTTCTTAGCCATTATCATTATCCTCCTATTCGAACTTCAGGTTTAAAATGTTAATACTTCGGGCTTCTGAGCCTGATGCTTGTGATCAGGTCCGGCATACACGAATAACTTCTTGTACATTTCTCTTCCTAAAGGTCCCTTGGGAAGCATGCCGACTACTGCATGTTCGATTACTTCTTCGGGATGCTTTGCAAGTTTGTCCTTAAGAACAACTTCCTTGTCACCGCCAACATAATCGGAATGTGAAAAGTATGTCTTCTGCTCCAGTTTCTTACCTGTAACCTGAATTTTCTCTGCGTTGATCACGATTACGTAATCACCTGTATCAATGTGAGGAGTAAAGGTGGGTTTGTTCTTTCCTCTTAACACCTTAGCAACCTCGCTTGCCAAACGGCCAAGTGTCTGACCTTCAGCATCAACTACGTACCATTTTCTTTCAATGGTAGCAGGGCTTGCCATATAAGATTTCATTTTGTTTTCCTCCATTAGTCTGACCCCGAAATCGGTCTCCATCCACCGTCTCAAGGTATATGCATTTATTGTCAAACCGTCGGATGTCCGGGCCGCCGGTCAACTTTTCTTACATATGCTTTCCGAAAAACGCTTTATATAAGGATATTTCAGCGTCTTTTACCAATTACGGAAAGACTCGCACGTAATATTATATGAAAAGAGCCCTTTAGTGTCAAGAAAATTTTAAAATAAAAGGGCCCGGGATGGTCAACCGGGCTCTTTTATGCAGAAAATCATGCGAAAAGGAGATTTATTTAATGCTATTCTGGCATCCGAGGAAGATGGGAGTTCCTGTCTCGGTGTCAACGATAGCGTATACGAAAGGTCTGTCGAGTCTGATAACTACGGGATCATCAAAGACAGGAAGAGCCATGCATTTATCGACTTCGATAACCGTAACTGCTGCCGCTTTGGTTCCCTTTCTGTCAACTTCGATATGAGTCTTGTGAAGAACTTTGCCGATCCAAACATCTGATGTCTCATCATCTGTGAAGAATCCTTTAAATTCGGCTTTATCTTCATCAAAAGGATCCATTCCCATATCTTTGTAAATATCATTCATAAGTTTGTCATAATCTGCATCAAATTCAGGCAGATATACTTCTACATCACCGTATTCTGCGTTTCTGACTGCTTCGGAGAAGTCTTCGTTTCCGTTTACAAGGCCTTCCATATATTCTTCGGGTGTTACACCCTCATCGGGAAGGATCCCCACGAATGCGTACTGACCGCCCTTGTAAGGCTTGATAAATCCCGTGCCTTCGCCGAGTTCGAAATATCTGCCTTCCGTGCTGTGAAGAAGTGTAACGTCAGACTGGGTTCCGTCGGAATTGTTGAATTTCATGTTTTCAAATACATCGTTCTTTTCGTACTGCTCCTGCCACTCTCCTTCGAAAGCCATCGCATTTACGATGAAAAGCATTGCGTCTTTACTGTATTCATCGATCACCTTATCTATCATATGGTCGGTTTTCTTATAGATCCAGTTGTTGATCTCATCTATTACGGCTTCGTCAAATACCTTTTCGTAGACTTCCGCATCATAATAGGAAACCGCCTTCTTTAAAAATTCATCTTCCATCTTGCAGGATCCGTTATCGTTAAACCAGAGTGAATTGGCTACGCCCCATTTAACATCCTCTGCATTATTAAGCTTATAGGAAGTGTAATTCAGGATGGGATTTATATCTTCAACGGGAATACCGCCGTTTACAGTCTCTTCCATCTGTTTAAGCGTGTTGCCCTCTGCACCGTTTTCGGCTATACCGAACGCAAAAGAAAGGGATGCGGGTGAGATAAGAACATTCGCATTTTCGTCTTCCGCTTTTAATGTATTGTAAAAAACATTCATGGAAGCATTTGACAGAGCACCTATCTCTTTTTCACCGGGGATCATTCCCTCTTCGGGTGCAAGCTGTCCGCCGGTGTAGTTTTCGGGCATTACGGAGATAACTTTGTTCTCCTCAGGTGTATTGTTATTTGCTGTCGGAACGGTGGGGGCAGTGCAGCCTGCCATTACCAGTACTCCGAGCAAAGATGTCATTCTCAAAAGATTTTTATTTATCATTTCCGGATCCTCCGTTTTCTTTTTTACATAACATACACGATCCGGATCCGGATATTTATGGGGCTAATTTACGGAAGGTCTTAAAATCTTGCCATAACCCTAAAAAAAATGGTAAAATTAAGGCGATGTTTTGATAAAAAGGAAAGTGCCTAAATGAAAAAACAGCATCATTTATCAACCACTCAGAGAATCATGCTTTTCTTTCTGCTTGCAATACTTGTTGGAAGTTTTATTCTTGTACTTCCGATAAGCCACAAAAAAGGTGTTTCCGTTTCTTATATAGATGCATTGTTCACAGCGACCACTTCGGTCTGCGTAACAGGTCTCGTTACATTACCCACTTATTCAACATGGAGCGTATTCGGTCAGATCGTGATCCTTTTCCTTATCCAGATCGGGGGCTTAGGTATCGTTACCGTTATGAGCGGTATCATGATCGGTTTCCACAAAAGGATCGGTCTCGGCGGAAGAATGCTCATTCAGGACGCTTTCAACTTAAATACCTTATCGGGTATTCTGGAATTCACCAAAAAAGTATTAATAGGAACATTCATCGTTGAAGGCGCCGGCGCACTTCTTTATATGACGGTGTTCATCCCGCAGTTCGGTCCGAAAGGGATATGGATCGCTTTCTTTACTTCGATCTCTGCTTTCTGTAATGCCGGCATCGATATCATCTCGGACAACAGTCTCTGCGATTACACAGTTAATCCGATGATCAATTTCACTTCCTCGATGCTCATTATCCTAAGCGGTATCGGTTACATCGTATGGTGGGATTTCTTAGGCGTCATAAAGGGCTTTCCAAAAAAGAAATTCAAGTGCTTTAAGGATCTTACATTCCACTCAAAACTTGCCATACTGGCATCGATAATCTTAGTTATCGGCGGCGGAATCCTCTTTTTCATATTTGAATATGACAATCCGCTTACCATAAAAGAATACAGCATTCCCCAGAAGATAATGGTTGCAGTATTCCAGTCCATCACAACAAGAACAGCGGGATTCGCGAGCGTTCCTCAGGAAAACCTTACAAACGCTTCATCCTTCGTATCGTTGATACTCATGTTCATCGGCGGTTCGCCCACAGGTACTGCGGGCGGTATCAAGACAGTAACTGCTGCCGTACTTGTCGCTTCGGCTATCGCTACTATTAAAAACAAAGAGCAGACATGTTTGTTACACAGAGCCATCCCGAAACAGTCGGTAAACAAATCCGTAGCAGTCTTCGCTGTCTCCTTTGCGATCATGTCGATATCTACCGTCCTTTTATGTGCGGCGACAAAAGCAGATATCCTGGATGTTTTATATGAAACGGTAAGTGCCACGGCTACCGTAGGCCTTACGAGAAACTTCACTTCAACGCTTAATCTTTTTGGAAAAATAGTTGTGATAATAACCATGTATCTTGGAAGAGTCGGTCCCATCTCACTCTTTATAGCACTCAACACACAGAAGTACTCTCCCAACTCAATCAAGAATCCGACTGAGCAGATAAGCGTCGGATAACGAAAGGATCTATTATGAAAAAAAAGAAAACTTATGCGGTATTCGGACTCGGACGTTACGGCAGAGCCGTGGCAAAAGAACTTGTTAAAAACGGAATGGAAGTTCTGGCAGTCGATGTCGACGAAGCCATCGTCAACGCTGCGATCGCAGATCTTCCTTACAGCAAGTGCGCCGATGTAACAGACATCGAAGTTTTAAAGCAGCTCGGCGTTCAGAATATCGATATTGTAATAGTCGCAATGGCCAACAATCTGGAAGCCAGCGTAATGACCACCATGCTCTGCAAAGAACTCGGTGTTAAGATGGTCATCGCAAAATGTTCCAGTGAAATGAACTGCAAGATCTTAACAAAGGTCGGTGCCGACAAAGCGATCTTCCCCGAAAAGGAATCCGGCATAAGACTTGCCAAGAACCTCTTGAGTTCGGGATTCGTCGATATCATCGAACTTTCAAAAGACGCTTCCATGGTCGAGATCGATGTACAGCCCGAATGGGAAGGCAAGAACCTTATGGAATTAAACCTTCGTGCAAAGTATTCGATCAACGTTGTTGCGATCATTCAGAACAAGAAGATAAACACTTACATAGATCCTTCTCTTCCGCTTGATAAAACGATGACTCTCGTGGTTATCGCCAACGTAAACAAGCTCAACAAACTCAAGGTGCCCGTAAATACATTGGACACAACAGAATAAGGAAGGTATAATGTTTTCGGAGGATTCGACATGGATGAGATAGCTGTACTTATTCCCTGCTATAACGAAAGCAAGACAATTGAAAAAGTAGTAACCGAATTTAAAGAGGCGCTTCCCAATGCCGTTATTTACGTGTACGACAACAATTCATCCGACGGAACCGATGAGATCGCAAAGAAAGCCGGAGCCGTAGTCAGATACGAACATCAGCAGGGCAAGGGAAATGTCATAAGAAGGATGTTTTCCGAGATAGATGCAAAGTGTTACATCATGGTAGACGGTGACGATACATATCCCGCGACCAACGTAAAAGAAATGGCCGATAAGATACTTATAGACCGTGCAGACATGGTCGTAGGCGACAGACTTTCTTCCACATATTTTAAGGAAAACAAAAGACCGTTCCATAACTTCGGTAATTCCTTAGTTAGAGGAAGCATAAACATACTCTTTAAAAGCGATATCAAGGATATCATGACAGGCTACAGAGCATTCAGTTACAGGTTCGTTAAAACATTCCCCGTTCTTTCAAAGGGATTTGAGATAGAAACAGAAATGAGCATACATGCGGTAGATAAGAACATGTATGTCGAAAATGTCGTAATAGATTATCGCGACAGACCCGAAGGAAGCAGTTCGAAGTTAAATACATATTCGGACGGATTCAAAGTATTAAGAACGATCGCAAGACTTTTCAGAACATACAGACCGGGACAGTTCTTCGGTATCATCTCACTGATACTCATACTGCTGGCGCTCATCTTTATCATACCGGTCGTTATCGAATTTGTTCAGACAGGTCTCGTACCCAGATTCCCGACACTTATCGTCTGCGGCTTTGCAGTGATCGCTGCGATACAGTCGTTCTTCTCGGGACAGATACTTAAAACGATCTATCAGAAAAACAGACAGGATTTCGAAATGGATCTTTACAGAGTAACATCCGAAATGATCGAGAAAGAAAAATAAAACAAAAAAGAAGCGAATGAAAATCGCTTCTTTTTTTATCTCTAATCTTCTTTTTCTGCACTTTGAACAAATGCCATATAAAGTGATACGATGGCGCATCCAAGAAGCACGCCGCCAAGGATATCCGTAAACCAGTGCACTCCGCTTATCAGCCTTCCGAATGCCATCCCTGCTGCCATAAGCGCACTTACGATAACGATGATCTTTTTTATCATGTCATCTTTTATCCTGTAGATCGCATACACTATCGCACTGCCGAATACCGATACGGCGAGCATCGTATGTGATGAAGGGAAAGATGCTTCCAGTTCGCCGTCCTCAAGTATCGGTCTGTAATTGATGATCAGTATCTCAAACAGAAGATAAAACATAACGGTGATCACATAGGTAATGCCCATACCGTAGATCGCAAAATCCACTTTAGCGAAGCTTTTGTTTTTTATGAGTGAGACAAGTCCCAAAAGTGCAAATGCGGCTATGTATAAAAACGATACCGCAGCTATAAGTTTCGTCAGTGTGTAAAAGAGTTTATGATATCCGACTACACCTGCAACAAATCCGTTAATCGATGCAAATCCGACTTCGGAACCGTTCGGTCCTATTGCCTTAACATCCACAAATTTAATGCATAACGTATAGATGATAAACATCCCGAAAAGACACGCGGGAAGTAAAAATCTCTTGAGTTTCATCGAGGCCTCCTAGACATTAAGTTCCTTAAGCAAATTGACCAAAGACATCGCATCTTCGGTGTAGTAATCCGCATTGATCTCTTTTGCGATCTCATCGGTTAAAACCGCACCGCCGACAAGGATAGGAACATCGCAGTCGTTTGCACGAAGAGCTGCGATCGTACGCTTCATATTTTCAACCGTCGTAGTCATAAGAGCACTCAATCCGATAGCCTTCGGATGATATTCCTTATATGCATCAACGACGCTGTCAACGGGAACGTCTTTTCCAAGATCTATGATCTCATATCCGTAACTTTCGCATACAACCTTAACGATATTCTTACCGATATCATGGATATCACCTTCTACCGTACAAAGGATCACAGGCCCCTTCTTTTCGCTGCTTACGGTGAAGTGCTTCTGTACCTCGGCGAATGCGACTTTGGCCGTCTCAGCGGCCTGTATGAGCTGAGGAAGGAATATCTTGCCCGAGTCGTAATCACGACCGACTTTGTTAAGTGCAGGAATGATCGTTTCGTTTATCAGAACCATCGCATCGGTCTTTTCAAGTTCAGCTTTTGTGATATCCGTTATCTCGTCTTTAAGACCCTTTGCGATGCAGAATCCCACATCCTTTGTACCTGCTGCAGCGGCTCCTGCATTGCCCGAAGCTGCCCCATCCGTCTTGGTAACCGTAACTGTCTGAACGACCACATTTTCCTGATTCTTTATATACTGTTCACACCCTACATCGACATTGCTTATAACATTAAACGCATCGATACAATCCATTAACGATCTGTCTAAAGGATTGATGATCGGAAGTTTAAGTCCGCTATGCATTGCGAGTGTTAAAAACGTTCTGTTTACAAGCGGGCGGTTGGGAAGTCCGAATGAGATATTCGAAACACCGAGTGTCGATGAAAGTCCCATATCGGTAACAACCTTTAACGCTTTTAATGTCTCTGCGGCTTCTGCCTGCTGTGCGGAAACCGTAAGTGTAAGACAGTCTATAACAAGGTCTTTTTTAGTAAGACCGTATCCTTTTGCTTTCTCAATGATCTTTTCGGCGATCGCAACTCTTTCCTCACAGAGTTTGGGAACTTCTTCGGAAAGTGCAAGGCCGATAACAACGCCGCCGTATTTAACCGCTACCGGGAATACCGCTTCCATTACGGCATCTTTTCCGTTAACGGAATTGATGAGCGGTTTTCCGTTATATACACGGCATGCCGCTTCGATCGCTGCAGGGCTTGATGAGTCGATCTGAAGAGGGATCGATACGACTTCCTGAAGCATGGGAATGATCTTTCTCATTACGGCAGCTTCATCGATTCCGGGAAGTCCTACGTTTACGTCGAGTACTTTCGCACCCGCATCTTCCTGAGCGATGGCTTCGGAAATGAGCATATCGTAATTTTCTTCACGAAGTGCAGCCTGAAGTTTTTTCTTACCCGTAGGATTAAGTCTCTCGCCGCAGACTCTTACGCTCTCATCAAGATATACCGTGGTCGTTGAACTTGAAACCGCGGTTCTGTAAGGAACGTCGCGCTGCTTAACATCCACAGGGAAATTCTCTTTTTCGATCTTAATAAAATCGGGCGTTGTACCGCAGCATCCGCCGATGACCGCTATACCTTCGTCCATGACGTTTGCAAGCGCCTCGATAAATAATTCGGGCGTTAATTCAAATACCGTTTTTCCATCCTTTAATGTAGGAAGACCTGCATTCGGCTGGATGAGTACGGGAAGGTGTGATTTTTCAAGCAGAGTCCTGATGACAGGCTCAAGTTCCTTGGGTCCCAGCGAACAGTTAACGCCTATGGCGCTTACTTTCAAACCTTCCATTACGTTTATATATGTCTCGGGATTTGTACCTGTTAAAGTACGTCCGCTCTTGTCAAATGACATCGAAACAAAGATGGGTTTGTCGCAGTTTTCTTTAGCTGCGAGAACACCTGCTTTTAATTCGTAAAGATCTCCGAACGTTTCGAAAATGATGCAGTCGATATCATCTTTTACGCAGACGATCTGCTCTTTGAAAAGATCGTAAGCATCGTCAAAAGAAAGCGTTCCGATAGGTGCAAGCAATTCACCGATAGGTCCGATATCGAGTGCGATGTACGAATCTTTTTCTCTGCCTAAATTCTTTCTGGCATCATCCGCATTTTTAACTGCTGCCTTTATCATCTCGGTATTCGGATATTTTGCTCTTGCCATCTTGTGGGCATTAGCACCGAATGTATTGGTGGTGATAAAATCAGCACCCGCCTTTAAATAATTCTCGTGGATCATCACGATGAGTTCGGGTCTGTCTATATTCAGTTCTTCGGGGATGGCACCGACCGAAAGACCGTTGGCCTGAAGCTGGGTACCCATACCGCCGTCAAAGAACAGCGTCTTTTTTCCTAAGAGTTGTAACATCTTAAATTATCCTTCCTGAGCGAACACGATTTAAGTCTTATGCAGTGCGCACATGTAGGCGCTACTTCCTTACCGAGTCCGCATATGGTTATCATGGATTTCTGCGGAAGCATCATGTTGTTGGATGCTTTGTAGATCCCTATCTTTTTTGATATCGAAAGCGCATCGATTATTATGTAGTTAAGCGCTATGGGAATATCTCCGTATCCGGGTGCGAATCTGAATGTGTGCGCACCGAGGTTTAATTCATCTTCATATTCGTCTGTCATGAATTCGAGCAAAGCGGAAGCCAGCGCATCGTAGATAACTGCAAGTCCCATATCATTTGCCTGAAGTTTTTTTGAATATGCATCGACGTTTACACCGAGTGTCGTAGCGAATATGACCACGTCCTTACAGCCTTCAAGATAAAACGTAAGGTCTTCTGATCCGGATGTTAATTCCTTATCCACGTTCATCAGATCTTCGACGCTTATGAATTCATGCTGTCCCTTAAAACGTACATTTTCAAGCAGTGAATCGAATACTTTTAAGGATCTCTGATTAAAGTCCTCATCGACCTTTAAGGGATTCACTCTCATATATCTGCATGCAGTCGGAAATATTCTGTTAAAGATTTCGTTTTTTTCCATCTTTTATATTCTAGGCATTAACGATGTTCTTAACGCCTTCGCAAATTCTTTTTGCCACTACGGGATTGTTCATCGTGTAAAGATGGATTCCGTCCACATCGTGTGCAAGAAGATCTATGATCTGGCTTAATGCGTAGGACATGCCTGCGTCAAACATAGCCTCTTTGTTGTTACCGAATCTGTCCATTATCCTCTTGAAGCTTGAAGGAAGTGTCGCACCGCACATGGTCACCATTCTGTTGATCTGGTTGGCATTGAGTGCGGGCATGATACCGGGAGTGATGGGAACATCCATTCCCGCGATCCTGCAGACCTCAACGAATTCATAGAAAGTTTTGTTACTGAAGAATAACTGTGACAAAAGGACCTCTGCACCTGCATCAACCTTTGTCTTGAGATTCTTCATCTCTTCGATCCTGTCCTTTGACTCGGGATGGATCTCGGGATAGCATGCTCCTGCGATGCAGAAATCATATGATCCCTTTAAATATGCGATAAGATCTGATGCATGAGGAAAATCATTTTTCTGAGGGATGTTGGGATTGATATCGCCTCTTAATGCAAGGATGTTTTCAACACCCGCATCCTTTATTTCTTTTGCAAAAGTATCTATCTCTGCCTTATCGTAACAGAGACCCGTAAGGTGAACGACGGGTTCCGTATGATAAACCTCTTTTATCCTTTTTGCGAGGGAGATCGTCTTACTGTTGTTTGCGTTTCCGCCGGCACCGAATGTAACCGAAATATAATCCGGTTTAAGATCGGATAAGATCTCAAGTGTCGGGTCGATATTCTGTAATTCCTCATCTTTTTTGGGAGGGAATATCTCAAACGACAACACCGTTTTTTTGCTCTTATAGATATCAGTTAATTTCATAATCTTCCTCTTTTTTCACTTTCTTTGGAAATAAATCTTCTTATGTTTAAGTACAATCCTTGAAATTATAACATAATATTCCGTTTTTGTAACTTAAACATAGTAAATAAGTAGGAATTAGCAAAAAGAAAACGGGCTGAATCTCTTCAGCCCGCTTTCCCTTTATTCAATATACTTTTTATTCCCCTCGCTTTTTAAACGTTGTGTATGATGCAACACTCATTCCGAAAAGCGATACAATGCTCAACAATACAAAGATGTACAACAGGCTGTTTCCCTCTCCTGTCTTGGGTACTGTATCCTTAACAGGAACAACCGTAGGTGTGTTGTTCGATGAATTGTTGTTATTGTTATTATTACTGCTGTCGTTCGAAGGTTTGGTCTGTAATGTAAAGTGTGCCGTTACCTCACCGTCCGTATAAAGGAATGTCAGACTGTGTGCTCCCTTGGGAAGAGAATCAACATATTCTCTCTTAAGTCTGACGATCGTGCTTCCTGCGCTTACGGTGTAGAGTGAAGGATCAACATCCTTACCGTCCATCTTAAGACCCTTGAACTTATTGATATCTCCGTTACATCTGATGATCACATCACCGTCATCGCCGATCGTGATAGTCTGATCGTCGCCTTCGATGATCGCATACTGACTCTTGAATGCTATCGCATAAGTAGAGAATTTATCAGTTTCAAATGTAAGGATATTTTCAACTCTGCCATCGACCTCCATCTGTTCGATCTTGCCGTCGATAACTGTTGTTTCATCGCCGTGTACTCTAACAACCTGAACTTTCTTGCTTGCGTCAACTCTGTCAGGAAGTTCGATAGCTACAGTAACTTTACCGTTAAGGTCGGTTAAAGGTGTCTCCCATGCCTGCTGCTCACTTGCAGAACGATCATAGTTTTTAACTACGTATTCGTTAAGTGTAAGATCAAGTGAGATAAGATCGGGATCTTCAACTGCTACTGCCTTTTTGATCTTGTCGGTTTCATCCGATGAAAGAGTCTTATCTGCTACACCAAGTTCAAAGTTACCTGCTTCGATAACACCGTCATCCGATCCGACGATACCTGCATCCTTAACTTCTGCTTTTTCATCTATCTTTACAACATCATCAGTCTTGATAAATCCTGCGCAGATATGACCTGCATTGGGGCCTGATACAAAGCTGTATGTACCTTTGTCTGCACCGGGTTCTGTATCGATAGTAGCACCGTTGATATTCAATGTGTTCTTAATATACTGATAACCTGCATTGGGAAGAATGGTAACGTTAACAGTTTCACCTGCAGCGATCCATGCTTCAAATCTTCCGCCTGTTCCGTTCTCTACCCAGTATCCTCTCTTGAAACCGTTCATAAATACACTTCCGGCATCAGGGTTACCGAATATAAGATTTCCGTCTTCGTCCCTGGCTGTTCTGATTCCCTCATCTATCTGATAAGAGATCGAATAAAGAATGGGATCCAGAGATGTAAGAACGAAAGAATCGCCTTCTTTCAGATCAAAACTTGCTTTTGCTGCAGCCGAAAGATCTTCACTCGGGAAAATACTTACTTCCTTAATACAGTTATCAATATCTGAGCGATTTGCGGCTTTTCCGTCGCCGGGATATTTTTCATAATATCTTGTTTTGAAATCTATTCCTCCGGGGTCGCCGTGTAAAATGAGCTGTCCTTCTTCACTTACTATACATTCGATTCCGTCGTGTCCGAGTTCGTCTTCAACAGCTATCTCAGTCTTTGCCGAATAGATCTCTACTCTGCTTACACCGTTGAATGCTTTTCCGTGAGCAAAGATAATGTTATTTGTCTTATCTCTTTCATGGAAATTGTAATTGTTAAAGCTGACTTCCTCAACGCCGTCAAATGCATCTACTTCCGCTTCAACATTAACTGTAAGATCATCTCTGAATCTGATACCGCTTCTGTTCTCACCATGGAATCCGTCAGCTCCGATCGAAAGAACGGAATGATCTTTTCCCCAAAGTTCAATCTTAACATTTTCGCCAAGATACATTCCGAATAAGGAATTATCTCCTTCAACCGTAAAGCTCGGTTCGCCTCCGGTTATCTGTAAAGCGTAACCGGATTTATAATTCTTCATATAGATCTGTACATTATTTCCATCGGGACTTATGGTGATTCCTTCAACGGTGTTAACATTAGCTCCGTTTTGATAAAGAACTATATCCTGAAGGTTTTCACCGTCGCCAAGTAAAACAACCGAAAGATTTTCGTTATTCTGAGGATGGCCGCCTTCACCGCCTTCGCCGCCGCCTTCACCGTTACTTTGCATAAAGCTCAAGCTCACAGTATACATCTTTCCGTTATCAGTGGGATCGAAGTTAAATGAAAAACCGCTTTCGGAAACAAGAGTTTCTTCTATGCCATACTGTGAAGCATCTGTAGGCTGTCCGTTTTCTTCAACAAGAAGACATGTTCTTGTATGGCCGTTATCTACGTCTACGAAATCATCAAATCTCATGTTTTCGCCGAGTTCGACTTTAACATAAAGCTTTGTGATGCCTGTAAGATTGGCATTTCTGAAATTAATATTTCCCGGATTCTGCTCGTTATCCGCATCAACCAGATACCAGTTTGTTCCGTCGAGGCTGTATTTGGCTACTGCAGAGCCCTGGTTATTAATATTGAAACGTACATTTCCGTTCTGGTTCGGGTTTTGATCGTTATTGTTATTATTTTCGCCACCGCCCTGTTTTGCTCTGATCTCAAATCTAAGAGCTGCATCAGGAATAATGGTTTCGGGCGATATCGCATTTATAAGGACTTTGCCGTCTCCGCTGATCAAAAGTTCCGTTTCAAAACCGCCGTCAACGGAAAAAAGATATGCACCCATGTTCGCGGGATCAAAATTATCGCTAAGTTCGATCGCTGTTCCCTGTGCCGTTCTTCCGGTAAAATTGGCAAATTCCGTATCTCCGATCTTTACGATGTTTACCGTACACTGTTCATCCAGCTGATAAGAACCGGTATCGTAAGCGATCTCATAATCAACGGGATCATCAGCCTTCGCATAAATGGGCAGCATGGTAAGTACCAGTGCAAACATCAGAAATGATGCCAAAAATGCTTTGATCTTCCTTGTTTTTCTTTTCATAAAAATCTCCTCGTCCCCTGTTTTTTCAAGAAGTTTTTTTGTGCATTCGCACACATAATACATTGTACTCGCTCTGCTTTACATAACAACGCATTTTCCGTTTTTGTCAATGACAGAAAAGTTTGTCCTTTTTTAGTCTCGAAAAACTTAAAGAAATAATTGTATATCCGATAAATTTTTGATATTATAGGTGTTAACCGAAAACTCAAAATTTTCCGTTCAAAACTCTCTATTGGTTTACATAATATCCGAATTTTGATTTTCTCAAATTGCGACATTTCGAAAATTTTGTTTTTTTCTATTTTTTAGTATCATCGAGGGGGTAGCGAAGCCTTGGATCTTCGCGTTTGATCATGTCATTTTCAGAACTTTTAAATGATTATATCAGCACCATAGACTGCACTTCCAAAGAACTTTCAGATAAATCAATGCTCTCAAATTCGACTATTAGCCGTTACCGTTCCGGAGAAAGAGTTCCGTTCCCGTCGGCTAAAAGTGCGGATATCGTTTCGGCGCTTTCTTCAGCGCTTGTTCAGCTTGCAAACGAAAAGGGCGTGGAATTTCCCGAAGAAAGAGTGATATTTGACGCATTTATCTCCTCTCTCGCCGAGAAAGATTTTTCTGTGTCCGCGAGCAAAATGAACCTTCTGATCGATGTGTTAAAGATAAACGCTTCCGAACTTGCGAGTGCGCTCAATTACGATCCTTCCTATATATCAAGGGTTCGCGCAAACAAGAGACAGCCCTATGATATTCCTGCTTTTATAAGCAAGGTTTCGCAGTATATCGTTGAACATTTCAAAACAACTTCAAATAAAGAGACAGTTGCGGCCATGATCGGTGTATCTTTGGAATCCATCAAAGACAACACCGCTTATTATGATGCCTTAAACGAATGGCTCGGTTCGGATTCTTTTACGACCACCAGCAATTTCAAGCCCGATCCCTCATCCTTCCTTTCAAAAGTGGATGAGTTTAACCTTTCGGATTACATCGAAGCCATTCATTATAACGATATAAAAGTCCCTTCTCTTCCTTTCTACATTAGTCCCAACAAGACTTACCTGGGTCTTAAGGCAATAAAGGACGGAGAACTCGACTTTTTCAAGGCTACCGTTTTGTCAAAATCCAACGAGGACGTATTTCTTTTTAACGACATGCCGATGGAAGATCTTGCAAAAGATCCGGAATTTTCGAAAAAATGGATGTTCGGCCTGGCTGTTATGCTGAAAAAAGGCCTTCATATAAACATGGTCCATAACTTAAACCGCCCCTTCAACGAACTGATGATGGGCCTTGAAGGATGGATCCCTCTTTATATGACGGGACAGATCAGTCCTTATTATCTCAAAGAAAGGACCAATGACGTATTCGGTCATACTCATTATTCTTCAGGTGAAGCCGCACTTGTCGGAGACTGTCTGATATCTCATCACGACAGAGCACATTATTATCTGACAAGAAAGAAAGACGAAGTGGCGATCTACAGGGAATACGATAAATATCTGCTTGAGGAAGCGCTTCCTCTTATGAAGATATACCGTTTCGAAAATATGGAAGAATTCGCCTCATTCCTTCCGTCTACTCTGAACTGCCCGAAAGGTATCCTTCACCGTTATACATCGCTTCCGATATTTACTCTTGATGCGGATGAACTTCTTTCGATCCTTATAAAGAACGATCTCGGCGAACGCGAGACAGATTTTATGCTCCGCTACCACAGAGCGATCAAGGATTCGTTTGAAAAAATACTCGATAATCATACGATCACGGACGAAGTTGTATATATAGACGAAGAAAACTTCGATGAAAAGAAACCTTATCTTCTTCTTACGGAGACATTCTGCTCAAAGCAGATCTATTATACGCGTGAACTTTACGAGAAACATTTAAAGAAGACCGAAGAGTTCGCAAAAGAACATCCGAACTATAC
>CADARM010000028.1 GCA_902790275.1 uncultured Lachnospiraceae bacterium | reverse complement strand
CAATCCTCTCTCAGCTTTTTCCATATATTCGGAAACTTCTTCTTCGAGAGAATCTTTTAAGGTATCCTTATATTTTTCCATTTCATTTTCTATTAATTCTTTAATATGTTCGGTCTCTTTCTTTTCTTCCCAGCTCGTTTTCGTTTTTGTTTTTTCGGGAATAAAGAATCCTCCGACCAAACAGGCAATTCCGATTAAAAGTAAAATAATTTCAAGTAAAGTCATTTTTGCTCCTTTTATAACGATGACATCTTAATATCGGCTTTGTCTTTGTAAAATCTGCAATACTTGCAATCTGATTTAACGGTCATCTGGATATCGTTAATGCAGATCTTTGTACCTGCAAAAACAACATCGCGAACGATAACCTGCGATTTGCTCTCACTAGTAAGCGAATCTTTAATGTCATCAAGTTCCGTGGCATAATCTTCTCTTTGCTGCATAAGAGTCGAAGCTGCCTGGGACATGTCTTTGATATTTTTAACAGTATCGGGAGGAAGTGCAACTCCCTTAGCGATCTTCTGCTTAAAAGCATCCAGAACGGGAAGTATCTGATTTAAGTTCTTTGATATCCTTTCAAGTTCCGAATTAAGAAAATCTATTCTCTGTTTCATCTGAGGATCGATACCAAGCTGAACTACCGTA
The DNA here is from genome assembly GCA_902790275.1 of uncultured Lachnospiraceae bacterium. Taxonomy (GTDB): domain Bacteria; phylum Bacillota; class Clostridia; order Lachnospirales; family Lachnospiraceae; genus UBA3766. The sequence goes on along the minus strand of CADARM010000028.1, from coordinate 17,330 downwards.
TCGCTTCCCATCTGAGAACCGAGACTCTTAACCTGGATCGTATCTCTCGCGGAAACAAAGCTTCCGGAAACATTTCCCTTACGTCCGTCAACGATAACTTCCGTACGTGCGGAAACAGTCGAATGCATGATCGCTTCCGTCTGGATATAACCGCCTGCGGAAAGTTTTGCGTTTTCTACATATTTGGTAATGATATTGCCGTCCGCGCTTATCTCGCCTTTACCCATACCGTTTATTCCTCTGGCGATAATGATATCGCCGCCGGCATGGACTTTAGCTCCTTCAATTACACCTGCGACTTCGATATTTCCTGTAGCGTTTACCGTAAAGTTGGAATTTACATTACCGTTTATCTTTACTGAACCGTCGTAATTGATATCGCCTGTAGAAGCATCAACGTTTTCAACTTCGAAAACATTGGATACGAAGATCTTTCCTTCAACAAGCATTACATGTCCGGAAACATCTGAATAAGCTACGGTCTTATCTTCATTTAACGAAACATTATGACCGAATTTAAGCATAAGCTTCTTAACGTCTCTCGGTTTTACGTAACCGTTTGTAAAGATCCGTATTGAAGAAATATTCGATACTCGCATCGGTACCGTGTCTTACTTCTTTGCCTCTTGCAAGAACAAAATCTTTACAGTACTCTCTGTTTGCTATAAAAGCATCTATGGCTGCGGTATCGATACCGTAAACGACCGTTGCGGAATTAAGATCCGAAATGATATCTTCCCTGCTTAAAAGATTACCGCCTACGCTGGGCGGATAAAATCTGCCTACAGCTTCCATCTTATTGGGTGAAATGGTAACTGCGATCATTTCACGCTCAGGATATCTTTTCTGATTATCAAGAGCGATAACTCCGGAATCATGGATCTGCATAACCTTTTTGTTAAGATCTGCTATATCAAAAGCGATTCCTTTTTTTGTAAGATAATCCGCCATCTCATTGATATTTATAGGCTCGCCCTGATTGGTAGGCTTATAAATATGTAAAATTGTACCCTGCGGTGTCATTTCAAGCTGAAAATATCCGTTCATACGTAACCCTCAATTTGTTTATCAGTCAAAAATCATCGTGTACTTTCCGAGTATTCCCTTCATCTTGTTTAACGCTTTGGTATGAAGCTGGGAAACACGGCTTTCCGATACTTCCAATACATTGCTTATTTCTTTTAAGGTAAGCTCCTCATAATAGTAAAGAACGACTACGCTCTTTTCCTTCTCTGTAAGGACATCCAGTGCCTCGACAAGTTTTCCTTTAAGTTCATCCTTTAAAAATGCGCTTTCGGGAGAATCGAAATGTCTGCTCGCTCCTGCGGATTCATTAGAAATGTCCGCACCGGTTTCAAGATACTCATTTAAAGAAACCACATTGCTGACCTTGCACTGGGTCTGCCAGTCCACAAGTTCATCTTCGCTGATACCGACTTTCTTTGCGATCTCGTCTTCCGTAGCAGGTCTTCCGAGCTCGTTTTCCAGTTCTCTCATAGCGGTGTCGAGCTGTCTCTGACGTTGTCTTACGGTTCTCGGTATCCAGTCAAGTTTTCTGATCTGATCGAGTATGGCACCTCTTATTCTTAAAGAAGCATAAGTCTCGAATTTGACGTCTTTTTCCTTATCGAATTTATCAATGGCGTCTATAAGACCGAATATTCCGTAACTGCAAAGGTCTTCATAATCAACGCTGTAACCTAAATACATGCTGAGTCTTCCCGCAACAACCTTTACAAGAGGAACGTATTCCAATATGAGTTTTTCACGGGCATCATCTGTTTTTAATCTTCTGTAGTCATCCCATAATTTCTTTTTCGTAATCTCGTCCATTCTCTAAATTCCCCAATCAATCAGCTTTCCAAAGTTTCTTTAGTCTCTTTGTCGATCACCTGGCCCTCTTCGGATACAGGAGGCTCAGGTTCTTTTTTATTCATAAAATCAACGATTATCTTCATCGCCAAAACACCGATGAAATAAAACACAAACAATACGATAAACAATACAAGCAGCGTTGTTATGAGATCCTGATTGGTCACATACAGTGTTATGCTTGTAATGGCGCCGGCAAGTAATGTAACAAAAGCGGGCAAAAGCTTAATCTTCTTCATCTAAATCACCTTTTCATCCTTACCTACGGCCCTAATGACAAAATTGCCGTTTTCCGGGTAAAAAACTACGGTTCTACCAAAGTTCAATCCCGTATCTTCGGCTAAAAGTGGTATTCCCAATTCCGCAAGTTTTTTCTTAGAAGCCATAACGTTTTGTTCGCCGACACGAACCATATCGGATTTATTCTGGAATGTGAACATCTGCGCTCCGCCTGCGATCTTCGCAACAAGTCTTGTTTTCGAAGCACCCTGCTTCACAAGCTCTGCAACAAGTTCATCAATACCCGTATCGACAAATTTATATGCATTTGTATTATTTTTTATCCTGGTCGAATCCGGAAGCATCGCGTGTGCAAGTCCTCCGATCTTTAAGATCGGGTCTCTTATGGCAATACCTACACAGGAACCGAGTCCCAATGTGGTTACACCGTCTGGTGCTTTACAGGTCTTAAGGTCGGCCATTCCTACCTTTATTATTTCTGACATTAACAATTCCCCAAAAACAAATTACATTCCTATAGCCGAGAAAATCTTATCGTAGCTTTCCAGATCAGGAACCAAAATGAAATATCCGTTGAGTCCTTCCGAGAAATCATTTTCGATAAGCAAGATCTTATCTCCGATAAGACCGAACTCAATAGCCGGTACCGAAAGGATAGCTCCCGCCATATCAATGCTTAAAGCAGGTACGGAAGGATAGATCGAAAGATTTGTCAGAGATGAAAGAGAGTTAAGGTAAGATGCGGTAATGATATTTCCGATCTCCTTAAGTGCCGACTGTTCTATCTCATCCAATTCACCTTCGGAAGGTGTCGTTCCCATAAGCATGGCGATAAGACTCTTTGCCGAATCTTTTTCAAGAAGGAACATGATTGAACCGGTTATATCCCCCTGAACCATCAGATATATTCCCGCCATGATCTTTTCTTCACCGCCGAGAATTGAACCCACATCCTTAAAATCAAGAAGACGTACCTGAGGAACCGACATGTCAACTTTTCTGTTTAACATATGAGCCAGCGCGGTAGTCGCATTACCGCAGCCGATATTTCCTATCTCTTTAAGTACATCAAAATATACACTGTTTTCCGAGTTTAAATCAATTTTAGCCATATTTTATACCCCAATTAAAGAGCTTTGTCATTTAAGATCTCATTGATATCAAGAAGCGAGATCAGACCGTTTTCCGTCTTGCCTACGCCCGAAAGGAAATTCTGAATTCCTTCGGACGTATTGTGAAATACTTTCTCTACATCGTCGGCCGAAACATTTGCCACTTCTCTTACTTCGTCAACGATAATACCTACCGATTCGCCTTCATACTTCAAAATAATGATCCTGAAAGATTTGGTTTCCTCGATCTCTTCGATACCCATCTTAAGTCTCAAAGAAAATACGGGAATGACTTCACCTCTCAAGTTAATAACCCCTTTAATGTATTCGGGCGCTTTGGGAACTCGCGTAATATGCTGCATTCTTACGATATTGTCGACATACTTGATATCTATACCGAAAAATTCGTCCCCGAGACGTATTTTTATATACTGTGTGATTTCTGAACTGATAGCTAATTCTTCCATGTCAAACCTCCTTAAATCAAAGCGTTCGCGTCAAGGATGAGGGCTACTTCGCCGTCACCGAGAATCGTTGCACCGGAAATAAGTTTGGTCGTTCCGGCATATTTGCCCATGGGTTTGATAACTATTTCCATCTGTCCGATGAGTTCGTCAACTACCAAACCTGCAAGTCTGTCACCCTTCTTAGCGATAAGGACGATCATATCACGGCTTCCGTCATTGACATCCTCGAGATCGAGGATCCTGTTTAATCTGACAAGAGGAATTACAGCACCTCTTAAGTTGATAACTTCCTTACCCTGAACTTTCTTAACATCGGAGGGGCTTATTGATTCGATAGTCTGAATCGCTCCGAGGGAGATAGCATATTTTTCGTTTCCTACAACTACCATCAATGCCTGGATGATGGCAAGTGTAAGAGGAAGTCTAATGATAAATGTGGATCCTTCGCCAAGTTTTGTCTTAACTTCGATCTCTCCGCTTAAAGCTTCTATCTTTGATTTAACAACATCAAGACCAACGCCTCGGCCCGAAACATCGGATACAACCTTTGCCGTCGAGAATGAAGGCTGGAACAAAAGATCGATAACTTCTTTATCTGACATTACATCAGCCATTTCCTGAGTGATCTTTCCTTTTTCGATAGCTTTGTTCTTAACAGCTTCGATATCGATACCGTTACCGTCGTCTCTTACTTCGATAACTACGTTGTTACCGTCCTGATAAGCATCAAGGAAAATGGAACCGACTTCGGGTTTTCCTCTCTGAGCTCTGACTTCCGCACTTTCAAGACCGTGGTCTGCAGAGTTTCTTAAAAGATGCATCAGAGGATCACCGATCTCATCGACCACTGTACGGTCAAGTTCGGTATCTTCACCGGTCATATACAATTCCATCTTTTTATCAAGTTTCTTGGAAAGATCTCTGATCATTCTGGGGAACTTGTTAACGGTATTTTCGATGGGAACCATTCGAACCTTCATAACCGATTCGTGAAGGTTGGTGGTCACGCTTTCAAGATATTCGATCTGTTCGTTAAATGCGAGATTCGAAGTTCCTACAACGCTTCCCGCAACGGAAACGAGCGAGTTCTTTGAAATGATAAGTTCCGAAACAAGATTCATAAGAGAATCGAGTTTTTCGATATCTACACGAACAGTTCTGTTAACAACAGGTTTGCCGGACTTCTTATCGGGTGCCGCAGCTGATGTATTTGCTGCTTTTGCAGGCGCCTGAGTCGAAGCGGTGCTGGCTGCGGGAACGTCCTCTGCTACAGCGGGAACACCTTCGTTAACAGTTTCTTCTGCTTCTTTTTCGGGCTCGTCGAGTGAAACTTCTCCGCCGACCGCATCCTGGATCTCGGAAACATATTTAACTGCTGCGATGATCTGATCGAGAGGCTTATCCGACATAAAGATCACGGAAAAATCAAATCCGAACGATTCATCTTCGATATCCTGAGCCGAAGGAACAGATACAACCACTTCGCCGAGTTCTTCAAGAGCTTTGAATACAAGAAATGCTCTTGCAGCTTTAAGAAGGCAGGATTCCTGGATATAAACAGTGATACCGTAAGCCTTGATATTGTTTTTCGCAGCTTCCGAGATAACAGTTTTAACAGTATCGTCGATCTTTATATCACGCCATTTTGCTTTTGCGTCATCGTCAGCTTTTTCTTCTTTATCTTCTTTCTTTGATTTCTTTTCGGATTTCTTGGTCTTCTTTTCTTCCTTGGGAGCTTCTTCTCCCTTCTTGGCATTAAGAATGTCATTCAATCCTTTAACCAAAGGTTCGTTATCGTTTGTACCTTCATCGGCAGTTTCCTGGATCGTTGAAAGGTATTCTTCCAAAGCATCAAGACATTTGAAAAGAAGGTCGATCATGTCGGAATCAACCTTGATATTGCCGTTTCTGACTTCGGAGAAAACATTTTCCATATCATGGGTAAGAGTCTGCATTCTCTTGTATCCCATGGTACCCGCCATACCTTTAAGGGAATGAGCGGCACGGAAAATCTCATTGATGGTATCCATATTCTCGCCGTCCTGTTCGAGCTCAAGAATATGGGTATTAAGATTCTGCAAATGTTCTTTTGTCTCGTCTATAAAAATATCCAAATATTGACTGACATCCATAACCTAACCCTCCAATTGTTTTAATATCTCTTTGCCGATATCTTCGATCTTCGATACCGTACAGACTATATCCGTTTTAAGTACACTTCCGGGCATTCCGAAAACCACACTGGTATCCTTATCCTGCACTATTACCCTGATATTCTTTTTTTCTTTAAGGTACATAATGCCCTCAGTACCGTCGGAACCCATTCCGGTTAGCACAACACATATTATTTCGTCATATTTACACTCTGCCAGCGATTCATACATATAATTGGCACAAGGCTTAACTCCTTCTCGAAGTTCCCCGTCTTCGAGAACGATCTTATGACCGCCTCTGTAAGGTTTTATCTTAAGATGATATCCTGCCTTTGCAATATAAATATGATTATCCTCGATTATCTCACCGTCAAAAGCTTCGGTAACCGGAATATCGGTCAGAAGATTTAATCTTTCCGAAAGCGTCTTGGTGAAACCGCCTGTCATATGCTGAACTATCACCACCTGACAATTCAGTCTTGAATTAAGGCTCGGAATAATACTCTGCAGAGCTTTGGGTCCACCGGTCGAACAAGCAATTGCTACAATTTTATTCATGCTGTTGACCTCAGAATATAATTTTACAAACTACTCTGATATTATAGCACATGGACAACTACTCATGTATGCAAAGTCACTTTGTCCATGTAGAATTTTATGTAAATCTATTGTATAAAATACATAAAAAAACGACCCTTTCGGATCGTTTTTTCGTATATTTCTTATGTTTCTCTTTTTCTTTTCTTTCTTTCCTCTTCAAAAATGTATCTGATGATCATTTCTCTCTCGCCGTTTAAGATATCAACGAACTGGCATCTGCATTCGTATTTGGCGTCTTTTGAAGAGTTCTCAAGAGGCTTTATCGCAAGTATCTTGGCTACATGATGGAATCTTTTTCCGTTTGCAAGAGCATAATCGGTATAGATAAGATCATTTACTTCGCATGCGTCTTTGGTAACAAATCTCATACCGCCGCCGGAGATATCGACTATCTGCGATTCGGTCATCGGAAGCTCGTCAAAAAGAACGTTTCTCTTCTGGTCAACGGCGATCCTCTCGGCATTCGTCAAAAGTCTGTACGAAAGAGGAAGCATACAGGAATATCTGTAATATTCTCTTCTCTGATACTTCTGAAGATTGGAAATAAGCTCTATCTCAAGAAGATACAGATTACCGTTCTTATAACGGTTGACAACTCTTATAAGGCACTGGAAAAGACCCTTTGTCGTAAAGAAATGAATATCGTATTCACCGTTTACGGGTAAAAGAACAAGCTTTGTCTGTTCCATGGGCATAAGTATCTCGAGACGGTCTTCATCGATAACATCGACTACTTTCGAATCGAATTTCTTTCTCTGATAACTGCCGTCTTCCTGAAGCACTCTGTCGATGGCTTCAAGTTCGATCTTTGAGCCCGGAGCAATATATTTACTTAAAAGTAACCCGGTATCTTTTTCTTTCATACTGATTTTTTAGCCGCAACAATATGTGAAAAGAACGCAGCCATACCCCTGTTTTTGTTATTCTTGTTTATTTCTCTATTCATTAGTATATTCGCAATAGTCTCATATGCGCAAGCAGATTTTGATTTGGGTGTCTGAATCGATACCGGCATCTGCTGCATAACCGCTTTCTGCAAAGCATCATCCTGAGGAACGCTTCCGAGGTAACAGATAGGGATCTTTAAATATCTGGAAACGACCGTGTTTAATTTATTGAAAAGGATCTTTCCTTCATTCTCCGAAGTAACACGGTTTGCGATAACTTTTATATTGGTATTCTCTGCCGAAAACCTCTCATGATGAGACAAAGCTTTAAGCAATGAATACGAGTCGGTAATGGATGTGGGTTCCGGTGTAGTAACTACAAGTATCTCACCGCTTGCAACAAGAAATTCAAGTACCGCATCGGAAATACCCGCACCTGTATCCACAATGATTATATCGGCCATTGCATCGAGCTGGGCAAGATTCTGAATGATATAAGTTAAGTATTCCCTGCTTAAGTTGGACATACCTGCGATGCCCGATCCGCCTGAAATAAAACCTATCTCGGAAGGGCCCCATGTAATAATGTCTTCCATCTTCATACCTTTGTATATAAGATCGAAAAGATTATGCTTGGGAACCGCACCGAACATGATCTCGATATTGGCAAGTCCGAAGTCCGCGTCGAGAATGATAACACGCTGCCCCATCTTTTTAAACTGAACCGCAAGATTAATAGCCGTATTCGATTTGCCTACACCGCCTTTTCCGCTTGTTACGGTAATTACCCTGGCAAGAGGTCTGGTCTGCGATGCTTTTATTATATTTCTTAATCCTGATGCCTGATCCATCATGTATCTCCGTTAAAGGTGTTCCTATTCTCCGCCGAGCAGTTTCTTGACTATCTGCTGGGGCTTGAATGTATCGATGTCTTCGGGAACGTTCTGTCCGTACGTCACATAACTTAAAGGTGCGTTTGTGTGAAGTCTTAAGTTAAAGATCGTTCCGAATGAATATGTTTCGTCAAGTTTTGTAAAGATAAGTCTGTAATCGGAAATCTCTTTGTAGCTGTCCGCAATGTGAATAAGATCTTTCATCTTGGTTGATGCGGCAAGTACAAGATAAACTTCCGTTTCGGCTTTATCTTTCGAATAATCGATAAACTTCTTCATATCGGCCTTTAATTCCTGATTCTTGTGTGAATGGCCGACCGTATCGATCAGAATATAATCATAGTCCTTATATGTCTCAAGTCCTTCTTCGAAATCATCGATGGTATAGATGATCCTGAAGGGAACGTTCATTATATTCGCATAAGAACGAAGCTGTTCGGCAGCTGCTATCCTGTATGTATCGGATGTGAAAAGAGCGACTTTGTTTCCGGCCACAAAAAGCTTGGATGCGATCTTTGCAATTGTAGTTGTCTTTCCTACACCGGTAGTTCCCACAAAGAAAATAACCTTGGGATTTTTTTCTGCAGGTTCTATGATCTTGGGTTCTCCGAATCTTAAGATAAGCCTCTGATAGATATGGGAAAGAACCGTATCCATCGGTGTATTTGTCTTAAGTCTGCTTTTAGCCTCTTCAACGATCTCTTCTACGTAATCTTCATCAACTTCGTTGTCGATAAGAGTCTGTGAAATAAGTTCGTATACAGCATCCATTTCGGAATCGGATTTGATCTCTCTTGACTTCTTTTCCTTTTTTGAAGAAGCTTTTACTGAAGCTGTATTTAAATTCTCTTTAAAAGAATTATCCTGCAGATCTTTAGCAGGGATATCTTCTTTGATCACATTATTATTTTCTTTTGTTTCTTCCGTATTCTTTTCGGGTTCGATAACGGAAGTTTTGGTGTTTTCGTCAACCACAACATTGAATCCCGAAGGCTTGAAGATATTTCTGTCATCAGCGGGATTGATGATGGGTTTAATGAGAGAATCGTAATCTGTTTCGCTTTCTTCTTCCAAAGCCACCGTCACCTCAACATAGGGCGCCTTTAAAAGCTTCATGATTCCTTTCTGTTTAACAACCTTAACATTAAGGGAAACACAGGAATCACCAAGTTCAGCTCTGGCAAGATTCATAGCTTCATTTTCAGTTTTAGCCTGATATTTCTTGATTATCATTACGCACTTACCATCCCTACGGACTGCAATTCAACATTGCTCTCTATTTCATTATACGAAATTACAATCAAATCCGCAAAATAATCTTCGCTTAATTTCTTAAAATACATTCTCACGATCGGAGATGTCAAAAGTATCGGAGCCTTGCCGAGCTGTTCGAGTTTACCGACTTCGGTCTCGACATTGTTCATGATCTTTTTAACCTTCTCGGGATCCATTGCTATATATGAACCGTTCTCGGTCTGTTTGATGGAATTCATCATCTCCTGTTCAAGCTTCGGATCGAGTGTTACAACGCTCGTTGTCTCGTTAGGCATAAAATACTTTCCGGAAATAGCTCTCTTTAAGGACTGTCTTACATACTCTGTAAGTATATCCGTATCTCTCGTGGTCTGTGCATGATCTGCAAGAGATTCGAAGATAGTTAAGAGGTCTCTTATGGAAATGCCTTCTTTTAAGAGATTCTGAAGGACCTTCTGAATATCGCCGAGTCCAAGAAGTTTCGGTGTCAGTTCGTCGATAAGAGCAGGGTTTGTTTCCTTCAGGTTGTCGACAAGTTTCTGTACATCCTGTCTTGTAAGAAGTTCGGAAATATAATGTCTGATGATCTCTGTCAGATGAGTTGCAATGATCGAAGGAGGATCTACTACCGTATATCCCGCAGCCTCGGCTCTTTCTCTCTGACTTTCCGTAATCCAGAGTGCAGGCAGATGGAACGAAGGCTCAAATGTAGGAATACCTGTAACTTCTTCGGTTACAAACCCCGGGTTCATGGCCATATAATGGTCGAAAAGTATCTCGCCTTCGGAAACCTGAATACCTTTTATCTTAATGATATACTGGTTCGGATTAAGCTGAATGTTGTCCCTGAGTCTTATGATGGGAACAACGGTACCGAGTTCCAGAGCGATCTGACGTCTTATCATAACAACACGATCCAGAAGATCGCCGCCCTGATTAACATCAGCCAGAGGAATGATACCGTAACCGAATTCCAATTCGATCGGATCTACCTGCAAAAGCGAATTGACGTTTTCAGGCTGCCTAGTCTCCGCCGCAGCAACTTCTTCGGTATCGACTTCTTTCTCGACTTTCTTCATATCAAGCGAATTGGCCATGATACGGCCGCCGATAAGGAAAAGCGCACCGAAACCTACGAAAAGGAAAAAGTTCAAAGGTGTTAATATGCCGAGGCCCATGATAATGGCACCAACGAAATACATGACCTTCGGAACGCTGAAAAGCTGTTTTAAGATCATCGGACCGAAATCCGCTTCTTTCGAACCCTTTGTTACAAGGATACCTGTTGACAAAGAAATAAGCAGTGAAGGGATCTGAGATACAAGTCCGTCACCGATAGTAAGGATAACGAACTTATTGAGAGCTTCGTTAAAAGCCATTCCCTGCATAAGCACGCCCATTGCGATACCGCCGACAACGTTAACGCCGGTAATGATAAGGCCCGCAGTCGCATCTCCTTTTACGTACTTTACGGCACCGTCCATGGAACCGAAGAAGCTTGCTTCCTGCTGTATCTTTTCACGTCTCTCTTTAGCCTGTTCATCGGTTATCGCACCGGTATTCAAGTCGGCATCGATAGCCATCTGTTTACCGGGCATAGCGTCCAGAGTAAATCTTGCGGTTACTTCCGCAACTCTTTCCGAACCTTTGTTGATAACAACAAACTGAATGATTATAAGGATTATGAAAATAACTATACCTACGATAAGGTTACCGGAACCTACGAATGAACCGAATGTCGTAACTACGTTACCGGGATTACCTGTCGTGAGGATAAGTCTTGTCGACGAAACGTTAAGTGCTATCCTGAAAATGGTCGTGAACAAAAGGATCGTAGGATAAAAAGACATATCCAGAACTTCTTTTGCAAACATCGTGGAGAAAAGGATAACAAATCCTGTGGAAATGTTAACGGCAAGCAAAATGTCGAGAAGCCAGTTCGGGATAGGAACAATGAGCATAACAAATGCCGCAAGTATATAAATTGCAACAGCTATGTCGGCTCTTTTCAAAATGCTTACCTCCTTTCTTAAAATACCACCTCATCCGGTTCCTTCGGAACCACCTTGTCTCGCCTACCGGCTCGGTCGGCTCACAAGCATGTCGTCCACAGGACGACGTTCGCCCTCAAGGGGAAGGCTTTTATATTTTTCCCTGGATCTTATATACATAAGCCAGGATATCAGCTACTGCTTTGTATAGCTCAGGCGGGATCAGCTGTCCGATCTCGACATTGTAATAAAGCATACGCGCCAAAGGTTTGTTCTCAACTATCTCTACGTGATTCTCTTTGGCAACTTCCTTGATCTTACCAGCCACATAATCCGCACCTTTTGCAAGAACGATGGGTGCATCGGCAACTTCGGGATCATACCGGATCGCTACCGCAAAATGCGTAGGGTTAGTGATAACGACATCGGCTTTGGGAATATCCTGCATCATACGACGCCTTGAAGCCTGCATCATCCTCTGCTTTATCTGACCTTTGACCTGAGGATCACCTTCGGACTGTTTGTACTCATCCTTGACTTCCTGCTTGGTCATCTTCATATCTTCTTTGAATTTCCATTTCTGAAAAGCAAAGTCGCCAAATGCGATGATAAGATAAAATGCAGCGATCTTAATCCCAAGATTTATGACTATATTTCCCATAACGCCTATAGCCTGCATTACGGGGATATCGAGCAGAATAAGTATAGTCGACCATTTGTCGTGAAGTGTCGAATATGCGATATAACCGATTATCACTACTTTTAAGATCGACTTTAACAATTCAACCAGTGACTGAAGGGAAAAGATCCTCTTAAATCCGTTAATGGGGTTGAATTTGGAAAATTTAGGTTTTAAAGGTTTTGCGGTGGGCTTCCATTTAACCTGAATTATCTCTGTTGTAAGACCGACACCGACTGCTACTAAAAGAAACGGTGCAAGGTATAAAACAAGCTTGATGATAACGTTTCGCAAAACTGTAAGGAAATACCATACCGTATCTCCGTACGACATTCTTCTTGCCAGTGCCGGAATCATGTTGTATGTGGTCTGAAATACGCTTAAGAACTGATTTCCGAGTGTTCCGACCCAGATCTTAAGGAGGATAAACATTGCGAGCAAAGTAAAACCAAGAGCAAGTTCCTTACTTTTGGCAACCTGACCTTCTTTTCTGGCATCTTCAAGTTTCTTGGGTGTAGCCTCTTCTGTTTTCTCTCCGCCGGGGCCTTCTTTGGCGAATAACTGGAGATCATATCGAAGCATCCATCAATCCCTCCACAAAAGTTACGACTCCCTTTTGCATTGCTTTAAATAGAATCTCGGAAAGTTTGGGCAAAAGACCGACTGTTATAAACAAAACGCCGAGTCCCGTAAAAACCTTTAACTGAATACCTACGGCAAACATATTCATCTGCGGTGCCACTTTTGCAAGTATACCCAGAATCGCATTCAAAAGCATGATAACGCAGAAAACGGGCAGACATATCTGAAGACCGATAAGCATGTACTGCCCCAAAAACTTTATGGCCGATTCCAGAAGCTTATCGTAATTAAAAACGGCTTTACCGATAGGAATAAGCGTAAACGTTTCAGCTATCGCAGAAACAAAATATCTGTAAAGACCCGTAAGTACCATCAGCATCATAAACATGTACTGATAATAAACACCGGTGATCGTCGCATCCTGCTTGGTAGTCGGGTCCATCTGGTTGGCCATGGCAAAACCCATTTCCATATCCGCTATACGTCCGGCAAATATAACGATCGTCTGACATATAAAAGCACCAAGACCTAACAAAAGGCCTACGGCAGCTTCCTTAATGACTAACATCGCTATCGAAAGGACCGTGCCGCCCGAAACATAAACATGAGGCATGGTCACATAATAAACCAGTACGGAGAGAAAAAACGAAAAACCTATCTTTACTCTGTTAGGTGTACTCGATATCGAAAAAAACGGTGCTACAAACACGAAACAGCTTATTCTGGTCATTATCAGAAGGAAATATTCAAGTTCTTCAATGGGAAAAGAATAATCAATCATAATCAATGAATATATAGAGGAATATCATTCCATAAAGCCGTCATGTAAGTAACTATATTGTTAAGCATCCAGTGTCCCAAAAGCATAATGGTCAGGAAAATACCCAGAATTTTGGGAACGAAAGTAAGCGTCTGCTCCTGAATACTTGTTACGGTCTGAAATACGGATACGGTAAGACCGATGATCAAGGATACGAGCAACGCGGGAGCGGCTGTTATGATGATGCAATACAATGCATCTCTTGCGATCACGATTACGCTGTCAGCACTCATAAATTACACTCCTTTCTTTAATCCCGACCTGTCAGTAGAATGATTTGACAAGGTTAACAATTACAAGATTCCATCCGTCGGCCAATACGAAAAGAAGTATTTTAAACGGCGTGGAGATCGTGGTCGGCGGCAGCATCATCATACCCATGCTCATAAGTATCGACGATACGACCATATCTATAACTATAAACGGAATATATATCAAAAATCCGATGATAAACGATGTTCTGAGCTCAGACAAAACAAAAGCGGGAATAAGAACAGTAGAAGGAACCGCTTCGGGGTCGCTTCCGTCCCATTCCAGATTTGCTATTTCCATAAAAGTAGCAACATCCTTTGCCTGAGTCTGTCCGTACATAAACTCTCTTATGGGAACCATGCCGGCTTCGAGAGCTTCTTTTGCATTGAGTTCGCCCTGATCAAAAGGGATTATCGCTTCTTCGTTAACTCTCGTGAAAACGGGAGCCATTATAAACAGTGTAAGGAAAAGTGCCAGACCGATAAGCACCTGATTGGGAGGTGCCGTCTGGGTACCCAGAGCCGTTCTCGTAAAGTGGAGAACAATGATGATCCTCGTAAAGCTTGTAAGCATTACGAGCATCGCAGGAATAAATGAAATAAAAGTAAGAATCAGAAGGATCCTTAAAGAGCCGTTAAGCTCGCCGTTACCGGATTCGAAATTGACGCTGAAAGATGAATTCGGCGCATCGGCATTAAGTTCGTCTTCAAGTTCGTTTGATATGGAAGAAGTAATGTCGTCGACTAAATCTTCGGCATTTGACAATCCCGATGCATGTACTTTAATGGGTATAAAATACAACAATATGCCTGCTGTAACAAGCAGGCATAAGCCGATAACAATTTTAAAAGATACGCTTTGATTCTTCATATCAATCGCCTATTTCTTCAGTTTAATATTTTTAGCCTTTTCAAGCATACTCTTAAAATCCATGCCTTCGAAGCCTTCATTTTCATTGATGACAAGAGTCTCTTCGTTAAGTTCTCCGAGGAGCGTTACAGAGTCTTTTCCTATGCCTACCGCAAAGGTCTTGTCTCCTATCTGAATGATCTGAATGTATTTGTTGTTGGCGATCTTAAATGTCTCGATAACATGAATGTTACCTGACATCATTTTGTTCTTCTGGTACCCGGCTACAAATTTCGTGGTAAATGCGCAGATAAAAAGAACAAGTATGAATAAAACAAATACCGTCAGAAACTGAACAAAACTTCCGGTGGATGAATTGTTAAGTGCCAGAACCATATTTAACCAACTACTTTCTTGACTGCCTCCAAAACTCTGTCAGGCTGGAAAGGTTTAACTATAAAGTCTTTTGCACCTGCCTGGATGGATTCGATAACCATGGCCTGCTGACCCATAGCGGAACACATAATGATCTTCGCATTGGGATCTGCTGCTTTGATGTCCTTTAAAGCCTGAATACCGTCTTTATCGGGCATTGTTATATCCATGAGAACAAGGTCGGGCTTAAGCTCATTGTATTTTTCGATAGCCTTGACACCATTTTCAGCTTCACCTGCTACGGTATAGCCGTTCTTGGATAAAATATCTTTTATCATCATTCTCATGAATGCGGCGTCGTCAACAATAAGAATATTCTTTCCCATAATTTAATCTCTCCTGTTTAATTTATAATCTCGGTAATTCTGATACCGAAGCTTTCTTCAATAACTACTACTTCACCTTTAGCTACAAACTTTCCGTTTACAAGAACGTCGATCGGTTCACCGGCTATCTTGTCAAGTTCTATGATCGTTCCCGGTGCGAAATCAAGGATATCTGCAATGGATTTCTTGGTCCTTCCGAGTTCAACCGTAACTTCAAGCGGAACGTCCATGATTAAGTTTATATTCTCCGGCGTATTGGCCGAAACAGTAGGCTGACTGAAAGTCTGGAACTGTGCAGGTGATACATTTACATTTCCCTGAGGGAAAGGAGGCATCTGATAGCCGCCCATCGGAGGCATCTGATAACCCATAGGCGGTGCCTGATATCCCATATTGGGATAAGGAGCCTGTTCAGGCATTCCCTGAGGTGCGCCATAAGAAGCGTTATTTGCAAATGTTTGAGTATTGTCCTGAGCTTTATCCATCTTGTGATCCTCTTTAGGCGCTTCTTTAGGTGTATCCTTGGGTGCATCCGCTACCTGATTGTTCATGAATATCTGATAGAGGTCTCTTGCGAAATCCAGAGGATATAACTGAAGTATGGTCGAATCTATCAAGTCACCGATCTGCATTCTGAACTGAATGCTTACAAACGTGCCCGAAAGAAATTTGGAAAACTCTTCCCCTTTGCTGAAATCATTTATATCGATAAGCGATGCCTCAGGTGGCGAGATATCAATCGTACGTCCGAGCATCGATGAAAGGCTCGTTGCCGATGATCCCATCATTTGATTCATCGCTTCGGAGATGGCGCTTAAATGAAGCTCGCCAAGTTCTCCGTCGATATTTGTTCCGTCACCGCCCATCATCAAGTCGGTGATTATTTTTACATCTGCTTCTTTAAGGATCAAAATGTTCGAACCGTCAAGTCCGGTCGTATAATTGATCTTTATGAAGACGCAGGGCTTATCATATGAATTGAGAAGTTCGTCCCATTTGACGATATTTACCATGGGTGTCGTGATATCGACTCTTCTGTTTACAAGAGAGTAAAGAGTCGTTGCACTTGTACCCATCGAAATGTTTGCAACTTCGCCTATCGCATCTTTTTCGATATCCGATAAGGTATCGGAATCAGCGGATGTTGTCTGAAGCGTGTCGACTGTTTCGGGTTCGGAAGGAGCATCATTAGATAAATCCATACCAGCTAACAGTGCATTTATTTCGTCTTGGGATAAAATACCACCATCCAAAGGTTTAATCCTCCTCTCTTATCACCGAAGTGACTTTTACAGCATATTTATCGTTGCTGGCACCGGCAACAGCTGTGAATTTACGAATATTGCCTACGTAGATCTCAAGTGCCGATTCAACGTTAGTATCGAGCCTTATGATATCGCCGACCGAAAGATTTGAGAAATCGGCAACCGTGACACTTGATTTGCCGAGAAGACATTTAAGCGGAACATCCACTCTCTTTAACATGCCTGCGATATATTCGTTGTAATCCTCTTCAGAGAAATTCGTCATATTCGAGAACCAGAACTTTGTATTGAGGTTATCGATAACGGTTTCAATTGTAAGGAACGGAAGAGCTACGTTCATAAATCCTTCGACATCACCGATCTTCATATTGAGCGTTACGATCGCGATCATCTCGTTGGGAGCTATGATCTGTGCGAACTGAGGATTGGTCTCTATCCTGTCGAGCAAAGGATTTATTTCCATTACGTTTTTCCAGGGTTCTCGAAGAAGCTGCATACTGACAACCAGAAGCTTTTCAAGAATCTTTAATTCGATCTCCGAGAAATCCCTGACCTTATCCATGCTCTTTCCGGGTCCGCCCAGCATTCTGTCTACCATGGCAAATCCGAGGTTGGATGTAAGGTTTATAATGATGTCTCCGGGCAAGGGATCG
>CADARM010000027.1 GCA_902790275.1 uncultured Lachnospiraceae bacterium | reverse complement strand
ATCGCTATATTTTTTATTACTTCTCTCTTTTTAGGTTTGTTCATCTCTTCCTCCAATCTTACCCTTTGACTCCGCCCTGATACGATATTCCTTCTACGAGATAATCTTCACCGTATAAGAATATCAGGAGGCTCGGAACCATATATATGCATGCAACGGCAAAAGCCAGTCCTATCTCGCCCGCATTGATCTTGCTTAAGAAAATACTCAAAGGATGAAGATATTCATCCGAAAGCAGGATCAAAGGCTGTTCAACCATGTTCCAGAAATCTATAAATATCAGTATCGCTACCGAATAAATAGCACCTTTACAAAGGGGAAGACATATCTTTAAAAATATCTTCAATTCTCCCGCACCGTCCACCTTGGCCGCTTCGATAATGGACTTCGGTATTCTCTTCATGTACTTCGTAAGAAGATATACCGCAAAAGGCGAAAACATACCGGGAAGCCAGATGGCCCATCTCGTATCGAGTATATTAAGCCATTTCGATACAAGGAAGTTCGGTACCAGAGTGACCTGATACGGCATGAGACAGATGATGATGTAGATGAAGAAAAGCATCTCCTTTAATCTTCCCTTTAATCTCATGAATCCGTATGATGCCAGAAGTGCGATCACAAGCTGGAATATCATTATGGGTACCGTGTATATTACCGAGTTCCAGAATTTGAAAAGATAATCGGGACTCTTAAAAAGCACCGTCGAGAACTGTTCCAGGCTTACCTTGTTCGGTATGAACTTTATATCCACCGTCTCGCTTATAAATACTTTTCCGCCGTTTTCAGTCGTGGCAAATATCTTTCCGTAGTTTGCGTTTATCTCCGTCTCGTTCATAAACGAATTGGTGATCGTCAGGACCGTAGGAAGAAGGAATATTACCGCAAATGCCAGAGCAATGACGAAAAGTATCGACGCTCTTGTAAACTTTTTGAATTTTTTTCTGATACGAAGAAAGTTTTCTCTTCTTTTTTCTTTCATCTTAATCCTCCATATCCTTACCGAATTTGTTTTCCAGAATATAAAGGATCCCGATAATGATGACCATCACAAAACACATGATGATCGCGGCCGAGGAAAGTTTCTGATAATCGAGCGAATCAAACATGTTGTTCATGAAATGCTGAAGCGTATATACCGAGCCGTGCGGATAGTTACCCGATAAAAGGTATACCTCACGGAATATCTTAAATGAATTGATCAGAGACATGATCGTTACGAAAAGGATCGTAGGTGAAAGATATCTTATCTTAACGATAAAGAAAAGCTTTAATGCATTGGAAGAATCAAGGTAGGCAACTTCCATCATCTCTCTCGGGATCGTTCCGAGTCCGGCAAGGAAAAGGATCATGTTGTAGCCTAAGTTTTTCCATAAGAACAAAGCGAGTATTACCAGAGGAGCATAATCGCTTTTTAACCAGTCTATATTGGTTCCGCCGAAAAATCTGATGATACCGTTGAATGCACCGTTATAATCAAAAAGGACTCTGAATACAAGGATAACGGATGCCACGGGAACCATCATCGGAGAAAGGAATATCGTTCTGAACTGAGAAGCCAGAGGAATACTCTGGTCTAAAAGAATTGCCATAAGCAGCGATATGACTACGGCAAGCGGAACCGCCACGAGTGAAAACTTAAAAGTATTTGCGGCCGCAAGTTTAAACGCGTCGTTCTGAAGGATCTTAACAAAATTGGTGATACCTACATAATTCTTTGTAATGGGATTGTCTTCGACGGAATACACTATTACTACGAGAAAAGGAACAAGATAGAATAAACTTACACCAAAAAAAGAGGGCATTAAAAAGAGCGAATCTTTTCTCCTCTCTTTTCTGGCCATCTTTCGTCCGTAAGCCGAAAGATTATATTTCTTAACTTTCTTCTTATTCTCTTTGTTCTTCATGTCGTAATATATTCCTGCCTGCATATACTGTATCATATTGTTAAACAAATAACAATAATGCAGGCGAATCTTTGTCATTAAATTGTCTTATTCGGAATTGCTTTCGTTTAAAAGAGCATATTCCTCGGCGTTACAGCTGCGGCCTTCGGCTTTTCCGTAATCCAGATAGTGTTTGTATAAAGCTTCGGGTGAACTTCCGAATACCGCTACAACATCGGGATAGGTGTTTGCGTAGAATTCCGCATCAAAATTGTCGGATGCCATCGAAGCGTTAAGATCGTCTTCTTCGCTCTCTTCTTCCTCGTCTTCCTCTTCCTCAGAGTCTGCATCCTCTTCGTCCTCATCCGGATCTTCGTCGGAGTCTTCATCCTCTTCGACTTCTTCTTCGGATACAGGATCTTCTTTATCGGCTTCTTTGTTATCTTTATCGTCTGCTTTGGTCTCTTTTTCGGATTCCGCGTTTACATCCTCTTCAACCGGCTCTTCTTCGACGGTTTCGTTCACTCCCGGATTGTAAGCGACTTCAACATAGTCTTTATTGTAATTAACGGGAATTCCGAGATCTTTACCGTTTTCTGCCGTTTTTAATTCTGCATTTACGTCTGTGATCACCGTCGTGCATCCCATGAAAGACACAAAAGACAGCATCAGAACAACCAAAGCCGTTTTGATCGCACAGCTTTTCATCATCATTCTCCTTCACACAATCATATATATTGTACTATATTTTGTAGAAATTATCACTATATTTTTAAAATAATACAAAATACGGGAACAGTTTTCACTGCCCCCGCACTAAAAGTGTACTCCCTTAAGGAATAAAAATCAATATAATATGCGAATAATGCATTTCTTAGTTCTCATCGAAGAAATTGTGCTCGTAAACGATAATGTGAATAACGGGACTGTTCCATTCGTCAAACACTTCAGAGATATCGCCTCTGGTATAAGGGTCTATCTTGAATCCGTCTACGATGAATTCGGTCGCACATCCGCATGTAAGCGAATAGACGTTGTTTTCATCCGTGTCCACATCTGATTTGATATCACCGACGATACATGGAATGATAACACCGTTTTCAAGTTCTACATCGATATAAGTACCTACAGGCGCACCAAAATAGGTACCTATGGCAATCAGATATCTGTCATCATAAATTCTGAATCCGTAATCGTCCGTATAAGCAACCTCTTCGAGTTTATACTGCTTACTGTAACGATTTGTTATAGCCGAATAGTTCTCGTAAGCCTTCTGTCCGTAATAAGGATAATACTTCGGAAGATCATAAACATCATAATCCACGTTGTATAAGGTATCCTTGTTCAGGACGTCGGATTCCACTCTGTTATCGCTTCCGCCAACAATGATGTCTGTGTATTTTCTGCTTCTTAACTTTTCCATGCTCGCATCTGCTTCAAGATCACTGATGGTTGTTCTTAAAACATAAATATACGAGAGAGTGAAAACGCAGATACCCAGAATCGCGGTGGCAGCCACGAACTTCATGGTTCTCTTGAACATAAATCTTTCCTTTACTCCTCAAAATTATGTTAACTTCATCTTCCCGTCTTTACGGCGGATAAAAGTTATTTTAACACATTATGTTAACTCGTGTCAAATTTTGAGTCTTTTTATACGGCTTCGGCTTCGTATCTGCTCGCCTGAACATGCCACATTTCTGCGTATTTTCCGTTCTTTTTAAGCAGTTCGTCGTGCGAACCTTCTTCGATTATCCTGCCCTTTTCGAGCATGATGATACGGTCCGCATCCCTTGTTGTCGAAAGACGGTGCGATATGTAAAATACGGTCTTGTCTCCCGCCGCCTCATGCATGGCTTTGTTAAGATTGTATTCGGCGATGGGATCGAGCGCACTCGAAGGCTCGTCCATAATGAGAATGTCCGCATCCTTAAAGAAGGCTCTTGCAATAGCGACCTTCTGGCTCTCGCCTCCGGAGAAATCCACGCCCTCTTCGTCAAACTCGGTCGTAACACTCGTATCGAGTCCGTTTTCCAAAGATGCAAGCCTGTCGGAGAATCCGCTTCGCTTTAATGCCTTTGTAACGTTCTCCTTTAATTCCTCATTGTCTTTATCCTCAATATCATCAAGGCAGACGTTTTCTAAAAGTGACGCACCGTACATATTGAAGTCCTGGAATACGACACCCATTCTGTCATGGTATTTTCTCAGATCGTAATCCTTTATGTCTTTTCCGTCGTAAAGGACCTCGCCCTCCGTCGGGTCGTAAAGTCTCATAAGAAGTTTTATGAGCGTTGTCTTACCCGAACCGTTATAACCTACTATCGCTATCTTTTCGCCGGGATTGACCTTAAGCGAGATATTGTGAAGGATCTCGGGTGATTCTTCCGTATATCTGAAAGATACGTTTTTAAGTTCAAAGCTCTTGCATCCTTTTTCCACATCCTCGCCGTTTTCTTTATCGATAACGGGTTCGTATGCAAGGAAGGAACGTATCTTGTCGATATACATGCTGTTCTCTTTGGCTTTTGCGGGAATATCGGATATGTATCTCATACTTCTTCTTAAATCTCCGGTCCTTCCCGCGAGTACGATCGCATCCGAATATCCGAGCTTATGGAGCACAGCCACTTTGTAAAGCAGGAATGCCATATATAAAGCATCCGTGATAAGCGTGTTTAATACAAATCTTAAAATGTACATAAGAAGTATTCTCTTAAAGGAAACCTTCTTCTGATCCTTTATTATGATATCGTTGGCTTCGGAAAATTCCTTTAAAAGCTTGTCCTTCATCTCGGGATGAAGTCTTAACTCTTTGGCAAAATCCCTTAAGTACATTACACGTGATACGTAATTTCTCTTTCTCTCGAGAGGATTGACTTTAAGACGCAGATCGTAATTAAGCTTGTTGAGCATTTTGTTGAATATCAGTGATAAGAAGAATGATACAGCAACAAATACGATTCCCGTCCAGTCAGTAAGCAGATAGAATATGCCGCTCGAAATAAGGATCGTTATACCCTGTACGGCAAAATCCAGGAGTTCCAAGAATCTGTCAACCGTCTTTTCGGACTCTGCAACCGACAATACAAATTCATTGTAATATTCGGGATTGTCATAGCACGAAAGATCGAGTTCCGATGCTTTTGCATACATCCTGTCTTTTAACGCCTTATAGAGACGGGGTTTGTATTTCTGCATCCAGTACTGCTGGAAAAATCCGTCGGGCGTAAAAGTAAGTATCGTTAAAAACAAAATGATGAGCACTACGATCAGAGCCTTGTTAAACGGCTCGTGATACTCTGCACAGTGAAGCACGTATCTTATACCGAGCGTGTGCTCTACAAAGATCATGAACTGATATCTGAATGCATTGTAAAGCACGTAAAGCATATAGAAAGGAGCTTCCTTAAAAAGTATTTTCCAGAGGAAGATATGATTGCTTATGGTTCTTTTCATACCGCTTCCTCCTTTCCCATGCTTATGGCAAGATAATTCTCGGCCTGCTTTCTGTACATGTTTGCATATTTGCCGTTTAATCTCATTAGTTCTTCGTGGGTTCCCGTTTCGGTAATGCCCTTATCGGAAAGAAGGAATACCCTGTCGGCATCCTTGACCGAAGAAAGTCTGTGCGAGATAAACAGCATTGTTTTCTTTTCTTTGTTTCTTATGATATTGTCAAAGAGTTCGTATTCGGCTATGGGATCGAGCGCGCTCGAAGGCTCGTCGAAAACATTTACCGAAGCATTGGATGCAAACGCTCTTGCGACTACGATCTTTTGTGATTCGCCGCCTGAGAGGATCGCACCGTTTTCGTCAAACTCCTTGGTCATTATCGTATCTATTCCGTCAGGAAGTTCCGATACCTTGTCATATACGCCTGCGTTTTTTAAGGCTTTGATAACGGTCTCGTCATCTTCCTTTGTGGACTCTCTCATAAGTATGTTTTCCCTGATGGAAGCTGAAAAGAGCATATGATCCTGGAAAGCGCATGCAAAAAGTTTTCTGTATTCCTTAAGCTCATATTCTTTTATGTTCCTTCCGTTTAAAAGGATCTCTCCGCTCGAAGGATCGTAGAATCTTAAAAGAAGTTTAATGAGCGTCGATTTGCCCGCACCGTTATATCCCACGAGCGCATAAGTCTTTGAGCCTTCCATTTTAAGCGAAAGGTTCTCAATGATATTTTCTTTTCCGTCATAAGAAAAGCAGACATTCTTAAACTCAATGGATTCGATCATTTCTGAAGGTTTGTCTCCGGCATAATCCTCGGGGATCACTTCTTCGTATTCGAGGAAGTTTCTTAAGTTATCGATATAAAGACCGTTCTGATATGACTTCATGCAGGAATCCGTAAACTCTATGAGGATCCAGGTGGATGCGACCATCATACTTGTTATGACCGCAAGTTCGGAAGCTATCATGGTCTTTGATACAAGGGTTCTGTATGAGCCGTAGATAAGCATTCCTTCAAAGATGAAGCTGAATGTAAAGCTGCATCGTAAGATATGATTTATCGCGCCTCTTCCCTTATACTTTTTGGCAACCGCGCTTATGCCTTCCATAGACTCACTGAATCTTTTCTTCATAAGTTTAAAGACATCCGTAAGTCTAATTTCCTTTGCATATTCGGTCATATACATAACTCTGTTCACATATGCGTTCTTACGGTTGTGAACAGCCATCTCTTTGTTTCTCTCGTAATCGATCATACCGAGTTTTCTGTTGAATACAAAGTTTCCGATTATGGGGAAGATTACAAAGAGCACCGCAAACTTGTCGATCTGAAACAAAAATACAAACGATGCTATCGCGGCTATAAAACCGAATATAACACCCCAGAATGTATCCACGGTCTCAATGAGTCTCGTGTCCGCCTTATCCATTGCCAGTGTATATCTGTTATAAAACTCGGTATCCTCAAAACATCTGAGTTCCACGTTCTGGGCTTTTGAGAATAAAAGTTTTCCGAGTTCATCGTTAACTTTATTGGTAAACACCGGATCGATATATCCCTGGTTATACAGGAAATACAATTCGATGATCATATAAACCAATGCCGCAACGCTTAAATAGATCACAAAGAAATCATAAGATTTACCGTTTTCGAGACCGTAAACGATAAATCTCATGTAAAAGCCGCTGTAAAAAAGCCATTCAACATAATCAGCCATTTTAACGAAGCCCTTGTTTATGACAAGCGCCGGGCAGATCTTAAAAAGCATTTTTACGGCGTAAAGATTATTTTTTATTACGTGATTTTTTTCTTTTTTCATGTCAGTATCCTTCTCGCCTAAAATAAGGCCACGCAAAACATGGGTTTCATATTCTGCGTGGCCATAGAATCACCTTAATCGGATCATAGGATCCTCAAAATGATTATTCTTTGTCTTTGGTATCTTCTTCGTCGGTCTCTTCGGATCCTGCTTCTTCCTCTTTTGCTTCTTCCGTTTCTTCGGATTCAGCTTCTTCCGTTTCTTCAGCTTTCTCCTCAGTCTCTTCCGTACCTTCTTCGCTCTTTATCTCACCGTTGTCAAAATCTTCTGCGGGAGATTCAGCTTCTCCTGATTCACCCTCTTCAGGGCTCTTCTTTAAGGATACGAATGCTGCGGTACCTGCAAGAACTGCTGCCGCACCGATTCCGATGATCAAACCTGTTTTGTTCTTTCCGCCCTGTTCTGTGGTATCATCAGCGTTTCCGGATGTACCTGCAGCTTCAAGAGTTTCAACAAGCATACCTGAACCGAAACATGCGGGTGAAGACCAGCACTGGTTTGTAATATCATTCCATGTAACCGTACCGATCCTTACTGCATTTGAATCGGCATCGTTGATCTGAAGTTCAATACCAATATATGCGCCTGCTTCGGGCTTGATCTCAGTCCATTTGAAAGCGCCTTCCACGATATATCCCGTGTCTGTTGTTTTAGCAAATGTGGTTTCATTTTCTTCAACACACTTTTCACCGTTGAATGAATGCTCATTTGCATAGTTTATTCTGTACTGTTTTGTAGCATCATTATACTCTGCTGCCTTGGAGTTTGTCTCATCGATAAAGATCTCAAATGAATCCTGCTCATGAACCTGTTCGGAATCCTTGTTAAGATCGGAATCCGTAACTGTTGCATATGCATAGAGATATTCTTCATCCCAGAGAAGTTTTACATTGGCTGTTGCCAAAGGATTGTCAGTCTTGTTTCCAAGCTTAACTTCCACTGCATTGTTCCATGCTTCATCAAGTTCTCCGTCGATGGTAACGGTTCCCTTGGGAATGAACATGAAGGGCTTAAGCATACCTTCCGCAAAATACTGGCTGGAAGTTTCCTGGCTTAAAGTTACATCGTTAAATGCAACTGTGTCCTGATCGTTAGTAACAACAATATCAAATCCTACAACTGCATTTGCATCTGCGGTATCTACGGGAACGTTAAGGGTAAGACTGTACATACCGTCATCCGTTGAAGGAACATCGAATCTTAAGCCTTCAACCATCTTTGTCTTGATGCCTTTGGATTTTGAATTGTATTTGTCTACATAAACCTTTACACCGTCTGTTTCATTCTGAACGGTATCTGCTACGGTTACAAAGAACTGGATCTGTCCTTCGTTCCAGATAGCCTTGAATTTAACATTTGCATCAGCGCCCGAGAATTCATATTCCTGAGCCTGTGAGAAATCGTCAACCATTGCCTGGCTTATGGAAACTGCCTTTGTTTCGGGAGCAAGCTTTGTAGGATCTACGATCGCCCAGAAAGCAGGTTTAGCCTTTAAGTCGTCATCGAATAAAAGAGGACACTGAGGGCTGCCGTCCGTTACGCCGCCGCCAACACCTGTATAAGCCTGAAGCCATGAGTTGCCGTCGATAACACCCCATACGATGAAGCCTGTTACATCAGCGAGACCTTCGGAATCAACCTTCTTCATTGCATCGTATAAAGCTTTGTATCTGTAAGCCTGTCTTCCATACTCACCCTGAAGTGTAGCAGCTGTTCCGTCATATGCGGAGCTTGACTTAAAGTCAACTTCGGTAAGCATGATCTTCCCTACAACTGCGCCGTACTTTGTTGCAGCATCTACGAACTGATCTGTTGTAGGATATTCATTGTCATAGTGACCCTGCATACCCATACCGTCGATCCTTGTACCTTCAGCATTCTTAACGTCGTTAAGAAGTGCTACGATACCTTCGACCTTGCCGGGTGTACAGTCATTGTAATCATTGTAATAGAGTTCAACATCTGCGGGTGCATACTTGTTGGCAAACTTGAATGCATTGATAATGAATTCGTTGCTCTTATAAACTGCCCACCAGCTTGAACCTTCGGCATCTGTTCTGTATGTTCCGCTGCCGTCGCTTACTGCTTCGTTAACAACGTCCCATCCGTAGAAGAGAGCTTTGTACTTGCTGTCTTCGCCTACATAATGCTCAAGAACGGACTTGA
The DNA here is from genome assembly GCA_902790275.1 of uncultured Lachnospiraceae bacterium. Lineage (GTDB taxonomy): Bacteria > Bacillota > Clostridia > Lachnospirales > Lachnospiraceae > UBA3766. Next base: position 7,551 of record CADARM010000027.1, on the reverse strand, counting down.
TGTACCATTCATGACGAAGAGACATTTCTTCGGGAGAAACGTAGGGCTTTTCAGCATCATAATCCTCATGGAAGAACCATTCGGGTGTCTGTGAATGCCATGTAAGAACATGACCTCTGATCAGGATCTTCTGATCGGGATGTTCTTCGTTCCATGCAAGGAAGTAATCAAGATACTTTTCAGCATTTGAATAATCGAGAACGGGAACAGTGATCGTCTGACCGTCTATTGTAGCTTCTTCAGTACCTCTTATCGTATATCCGAGGTGTGAATCGGGCTTTAACTCGTTACCGAGTGTTACTGCATTGAAATGCTTTTCAACAAGTTCCATAAGAACCTTGTCGTTGATCTCGGAACCTGAAAGTGATGTACCGCAGATCATGTCATCGCCGAAATCGGCTGTAAGAGTATCCTTAAGATTGGGGATACCGCCTTCGATAGTCTTAGTACCAAGGTTTAAATTAATGAAGGAAGCGCCTGTTAAGTAGTATTTACCTTTTACGCAGTCACCTTCACCGTAGTTTTCACCCTGTTCAAGGAATCTTAATACAAGCTTTTCGATATCGCCTGCAGCGGATACTTTGAATGTACCTTCAAACTTGGTCCATTCGCCGGGTGTAAGCTGCTGGCTTGAAGAACCTGTGATCTCAGGTGAGTATGAACCGAGATAATTGGTGCTTCCGCCTGATGTGATATAAGGAGCAAAGTCAACCTGACGCTGTGTGCCGGGTGCTCCGTCATAATCTTCGGAAAGCATTACATAGAAACAGTAAGCATATGTGGCACCGTTTTCAACAATATCGGTAACATCATATGCGAAACAGTCATAAGGTCTTGTTCTGCCATCGAGAACGCCGTATGTTGTGATATCTCCAACGATAGGTGTATCGCTCTTGGCGATAGTTATCTTTGCGTTTTCAAGTTCGCATCCCCACATGGATACGTCTTCATCTTCAAAGTTTCCGTTTAATAAAAGGTTCTCGCCTTCAACGCTGGGTGCTGAGAGTTCTTCTTCAGCGTCGCCCTGAGGGTTGCCTTCGCCCGAAACGGAAAATGTTACGGAAGCGATCGTGGCAGATGTGGAACCTGCATTAAGAGACATAATGGAAAAATACTTACATCCCTTTGTATCGGGTGTAATGGTAGGATTTCCGTAAGAAACGGGTGTACCTTCCTTATTTGTAGTTTCATAATCCGCAGGTGTATGAAGCTTAAATGCAAGGTCACCCGCATTTCCGCTCGTTACATCAAATACGACCTTGGTGATCGTATCGGGATCAATGTCAGAAGGGATTGCATAAAACTGGGACTGGTACTGATCGTTGAAAGTGATCTCCAACTCTCCGTCACCGTTAACCTTCGATGTCAATCCGTACTCCATCGTAGATTTTAGATCCGCAAAAGTATAAGTCTTCTCTGAAGGAGCCGCTTTAACGTTTAAAGGTAATGCAAAAGCAAATGAACCGATAAACAAAAGCGCAGCCATCACAAAAGCCATAATTTTCTTGCTCATTTTCATCCTCCTTGGTAATTCATGGAATAATTTCCAAAATATAGCAAATTATAGCAAATAAAGCCTTTACTATTCAATTAAAAAAAAGAAAAAACAAGTTTTTATCCCTGTTTTTTCTATAATTTCTCTATACGAGTTTCAGACTATATAATTATCTGCTGCTCACCGTCTTTTAAGAATACGGCGTTAACGTTTGTTCCTTTGGCTTCTATATTATATTCACCCTTGAACGCGTCGAGTTTTACGAATCCGTTTTCGTCCGTCGTTAAAGTCTCGTCTGTACTCCACTCTTTGTGAATAAGATTCTTTAACATATCGTAAGCGGGTTTGACCGTACCGTCTTTTCTTATGATACCGCTCGGCGCCTTAAGCCATGCCCCGTCTCTGAAATCCCAGGTGGTAATGGCTTCAACGAGAGGATGGGCAAAAAGCATTCGATACATCTCTTCGAGTTCTTTGCACTGTCTCTCTTCCCCTTCGGGTGTGGAAGGCCATTCTTCAACCTGCCAGTCGTTCAGATCTTCTATGTATTCGGGTACAAGAGAACCCGAAAGGATCGTGTTTTCGGTAAAATGTATCGGAAGTCCGAAATGAGAATATCTCTCAAGTACTTCCTCGATCTTTTCCTTACCCCAGTATCCCTGATGCTGATGCGACTGGATACCGATAGCGGAACTGGGAACACCCGCCGACAGACATCCGTCGATCAGGATCTCATAAGATATCGAAGTGTTGAAATCATTTAACAAAAGAGTCGCACCGGGATTGATCGAATGTGCTTCATCGAATACCTGCTTGATAAGTCCTACTCTTCCCTTTTCTTTACAGATACGTGTTATGGCATTGTCGTATTTATCGAAGATCGGCATGATTACAACTTCGTTTATCACATCCCACATATCGATCACGCCTTTATATGTGCCGACTTCCCTGTCGATACGCTCAAGCTGTTTCTTTAATATTGTGGCATTGTCGTATTGCATAAGCCAGTTGGCACATACGGTATGCCAGCATAAAGGATGTCCTTTAACCTTTACGCCTTTGCTCTGAAGAAATTTTGCGGTAGGCATAAGGAGGTGTTCATCCGTCTTTCCTTCTTCTCTCTCGTAATTTCCCCAGTAAAAAGGAAGCGTACCGTAATTGAATACGTCAAGCCACTTGTCCATACCTTCCGTCACAAGCTTTTTCCAGGGATTTCCGTCATCCGGCATATTTACAAAAGGGATCGCTTCAAAAGCTCCGCATCCGAATAAAAATTCATGGTTTTTAAGTGAAACATGAACTTTTTCGTTTGAGATCGGATTATTGTCCGCATCCGTTATCTTTAATACTTTACTGACTTTTCTGTGGGAAATATCCATCCGCCTACCTCATAAATAATTTAATCAAGTGTTAACTGTCCGATATAATTAAATACCATCTGAAGAGTTTTGCTCTTTGTCAGATCGTCAAAGAATATACCGGCCGAATAATACGAGTGTGTATTCTTTGAATCCGTAACCTTATAAAAAGTAACGGGTATATTCAGCTCAAGTGCTTTTCTTGCAAATACGAGCGTATGTTCCATATCCAAAACGCCGTCATGGTCGCTCTGGATAAGATACATCGGGATCGAGATCTCACAGTCTTCAGGTCCCAAAAGGTCAAGTTTGGAATAAGGCTCTCCTTCCTTCCAGTCCTGTCCCTTTTCGAAAAGGTCGCTAAGAAGCTGCTTTAAGGCCCAGGGAAGTTTTCCTTCGAAACAGTAAGGGCCTGCAAGACCGATGAATCCGACAAATCTCTTTGCGCCGATCCTGTACTTGGCATGAAGTTCCTTGTCGTAAACAAGAAGAGACCCTAAATGTGCACCGGCCGAAGAACCCATGACGATCACACGGCTCGCATCGATGTTCTTACCTTTAAGATATTTAAGTATGGATTTGTATTCCACACATACATCATTGATGATCTGGTTGTAATGAACATGCGGAACTTTTCTGTAGCCCATTACGATACAGTCGTACCCTTCTTTGGCCATCCTCTGTCCGATGTATTCGAAGTCTCTCGGAGATTTGCTGTTCCATCCGCCTCCGTGAATGTAAATGATTATCTCCGAATGCTTTTTTATCTGGGGAGCAAAGTGAAGGAAATATACTTCCTTGCTTTCGTTAAGGCTTACCTTGGTAGCCTTTATCTCCCTTTTGTATGTAAGCAGCTTTACCCCGAGACCCGGGTAGCTTTGCAATTCTCTTACAAAATCTTTCATGTCTGTTTCCTTTCTTAAAAAAGATCGGTATTATTCAAAAAGAAATTCTCTTAATCTCGGATGAACTTCTCCGTATGCCATACCGCAGTTTCTGACATGCATTGTATATACCAAAGATGTTTTGCTCTTTGTATCCATGATGATGCAGCTTCCTGCCGCACCGTCCCATCCGAACACGCCTGCGGGTGCTTTGGATTTAAGGATGACCGGATCCATAAGAACCTGCATTCCTACGCCGTATCCGTATCCTTTTCTTCCCATTGTAATCTCTATATCTTTAAGGGATTCCTCTCCCAGAAGATTTTCTTTGATCGTTTCGATCGTTCTGGCTTTGATGATCCTCTTTCCGGCTTTGTTGACTCCGCCGCATGCAATGGTATCCGCAAACTTTGCGTAGTCCATCGTAGTGCTTATAAGTCCCGCTCCGCCGCTTTGATATTTTTCCGTTAACTGATAACAGCAGCTCTGTTCCATCGGAACTATATCTCCTTTATCATCACATATAAACTGCGCGGAAAGGTTGCTTAAATAATTCATGGGCTCCGCAAATAAAGTATCGTTCATGCCGAGGCGGTCCCAGATGTTTTCCTTTAAATAGTCTCCGAATGATTTTCCGGATACCACTTCGATTATAGCTGCGATAACGTCATGACTTAAACTGTACAAGAAATGCGTACCGGGTTCGAATTTAAGAGGCGTCTCGATAAAGGAATCAACTATTTCGCGTGTGGTGGCATTCATTCCTTTCTCACTTAATACTCTTAAAATGCCCGCTCTCTGAAGATCGTAATCAAGACCGGACTGCATGGATACAAGGTGCTTTATCTTCATGGGACCCGAACACTTAACTATATTGATCGCATTGCCGTTTCTGGATTCGCAGAGAAGGTCAGTATATACGGGAAGATAATCGGATACATTATCCTCAAGCGAGATCTTTCCTTCTTCCACCAGCTGCATAAAAGCGATCATGGTCTGAACCTTGGTCATCGAGAACATCAGATACTGCTGGTTCTCTCTTACGGGGATCTTTTTATCCCTGTCATTGGTTCCCTTCATGTGTCTGTAAAGCATCTCATGATCTTTGTAAATGACACAGTCTACGGAAGGAAAATCTTTTTCTTCTACAAGTGAATCAAGATATTTTGTTATTTTATCAAAATCCATTTATGCTCCGTTCCTATACCCCTTTGGGGAAAAATGCTACAGCGATGGCTCCGGGTCCGGCATATGTTCCTATCGTGGCACCCACGCTAACTTTCTTTATCTCGGAAATATCTCCTTCATAAAGTTCTTTGCTGTCTTCAAGGTATTTAAGCAAAAGATCGTCCGACAATCCCGTATATCCTACGCAAAGAGGCATCGAATAATCTATCCCGCCGAGTTCCTTAACCCTGCTTATCAGCATATTGTTTCCTTTTTTCGATCCTCTGGCTTTTCCGATGACTTCGACAATACCGTCTGTTATCGTGATAACCGGTTTGATCGAAAGGATCTCTCCGACAAAAGCAGCTGTGGAAGAAAGTCTTCCGCCCGCTTTAAGATATTCAAGTGTATCGAATACGCTGAGTACAGTGGCTTTTTCTCTGACTCTTTCTATTTCTTCGGCGATCTCTTTGGCACTCTTTCCTGCATCTCTCAGTCTTACCGCATATTCAACGAGAATATAGTAAGATATGCAGAACTGCTTGCTGTCCACAACATAAACTTTTCCGTCAAATTCGCTTGCGGCTATGTTGGCGCTTTGTACACATCCCGAAACGCCCGATGAGATCGTAAGACATACAACTTCATCACCGTTTTCCACAGCCTCGGAAAAGCACTCTTCATAATCGGCAGGGGAAATTTGACTTGTCTTGGGTAATGTGTCGGATTCGATAAGCATTTCATAAAATCTTTTGTTGCTTAATGTTTTTCCGTCCAGAAATTCCTCGTCATTGAATCTGATTTTAAGCGGAATGATCGAAATCCCCCACTCTTTCGCCGTCTCCTGCGAAACGTCACTCGCCGAATCGGCTACGATCTTAACTCCCATTGTAAGTAATTCTCCCTTTTTTATTTTAAACAAAAACCCGAAAATCTTTACGTTTCCGGGTTTGTGCTGAAATTTATTTTATCAGTCATCAATTTCCTGTTTCAAAGATTCTGCCTGTTCCTGTAACTGATCGACTATTGTCATTACTTCACTTACGGTCTCGGTATTTTTTCTGTTCGACTCATAAGTCTCAGTCGAGTGAGCCGATACTTCTTCGAGAATCGCCGATATGTTCTGAACGCTGTCGACGATCGTTCTGTTAGCTTCCGACAAGCCTGCAACCGCAACTGCAAGTCCTTTAATATTTTCTTCGATATTGCCGGTGTCGTTCTTTATCATGTCAAGACTTCCGGCAGTTTCCATTGCAACTTCGTGCTGTTTTGCACTTCCTTCAAGGAAGGATTTGATAGCTTTGTCAACATCGTTTAATTTGTTGTTGATATTGGTTATAAGACTCTTGATATCATCGGTAGCGCTCTGTGTCTGATTTGCAAGATTTGAGATCTCGGTAGCGACAACCGCAAATCCTCTTCCGGAATCACCTGCTCTTGCAGCCTCGATGCTGGCATTAAGTGCAAGCAGATCTGTCTGATCCGCAACGTTGTTAATGAGTTCGATGATCGTCTGCATCTGCTTCGTGTAATTCTCAAGTTCTGCAAGTTCTTCGGCAGCCTTATCAGAATAAAGCTTCGATTTTTCGACTTCGATCTCGAGATTCTTCATATTGTTGTCGCCTGCGGCAACAGCATCCATGGTTTTCTGTACACTCTGAGTAATGGCTTTTGTATGATTGGAAACCTCTTCGATCTTGTTCTGGATCTCTTCGGACATTACCATCTGTGTCTGAACGGATTCGGCTGATTCGCCTGTTCCCATGCTGACTTCTTCCATGGCGGTACATGTTCTGTCCATTGCTTCGTCAAGGATCTTCATCTTGCCGGTCATCTCTTCGATACCGTTTGTGATCGCTGCCGAAGCGGAAATGATCTGTTCAAGAAGTGCTGCTGTATTGTTCTTTTCCTGCTCGATCTGATGCATCTTACCGCTGTTTAATATCGAGTTCGTCTTTGCGATAAAGAAGTTGTAGATTCCGCAAAGGAGCATCAGCAGTACCTGGATCTCTGAAGTAATGACTATATCATTTGCAAATCCGCCTTTTATCAGCGCTATTATAACTGCAACTATATTGACAATATTAAAAGTAAATGTAGTTATCAGTGCAAAGTTCTTATCCGCATATGCATTAAGCGCGATCATGATAACCAGTGCATATGTAAATACAAGATTGTTTGTCGCCGTAAACAGTAATATTCCCCAGGGAACGACAAATCCGAAAAGGATCAGGTATCTTAAATAAAATGCATCTGCTTTTATTGTTTTGTAAACAAGGACTAATACTCCGGGAACCCAGAGAGTGACAACAACGATCAAAAAATACGGAATCGTTCTGTTGTGTTTTATTACCTCGATAAGATACGCGAGCGAAATGATAGCGATCGTTGCAACATAACAGGAAACCGCAACTTTATTTCTTCTTATGGTTTCCATTGATCTTTTGATAGAATCTCTGTCCATATTCCGTTACCCCTACATTTTCGGCTTTAAAGCCTTCATTTTCCAATACTTTTTTATTATATCACAAATTGTCCTTTTTGAATATATTCAACGCTAATTGGGATACTCGTATTCAAAGGAAGCTCTGTCGGTCTTAAAAGAGAAAACCGTTTTGCCTTTGATCCTGAATGTCACCTTTGCTCC
>CADARM010000026.1 GCA_902790275.1 uncultured Lachnospiraceae bacterium | reverse complement strand
GACGGAAACGAAACGGAGTATCCTTTCTCAAACTGCATTATAGTTGTCGAAAAACAGTAATGCCCTCAAAGGATTTTACTTGATATGGAAAAAACCAGGAAATATATATGGATATCGATCTGCTCGCTCGCAGGCCTTCTGACCGTTCTGGGGATCATCAAGGCTTTGTTTGTGAGCATTGATGTCGATGAATCATATGCGATAGCACAGGCTTATCGTCTGGTAACGGGCGATAAGATCCTTTTTGATATGTGGGAGCCGCATCAGTTTTCGGCATTTCTTCCTGCATTCTTTTTATATCCTTTTGTCAAACTGACCGGCGGGACCGGAGGCTGTGTTATTTACCTTCGCGTTATCGGAACGCTCATTCACCTGCTGATCGGAGCCTTTCTTTTCTTTGTCGCAAAAAAAGAGATAAACGCCAAAGCGGCATATGCGATCTTTATCGTTCACATGAATTTTCTTGCCAAATGGATCTGCATTCCCGAATTCGAACTTATGCATTACTGGTCCATGCTCCTGGTATTCCTTCTTTTCTATATGGGAGAAAAGAATTACAAGGCGGTTTACTATTTCCTTGCCGGGATCGCATTCGGAATGGGCGTGCTCTGTTACCCGACCGTGATCCCTGTCTTTTTTGTGCTGATCATCATCCTTTCTGTAAGACATAAGGGAAAAGGAGCACTTCCGTTTACCCTCGGTACGGCAGCCGTTGCACTTATAACCGTAGTGAGCATCCTCTTCAGTACACCGATATCCGAACTTCCGCTTTTTATAAGCTACATCCTTATGGACTCATCCCACACTTCGGGAATGAAATATAAGATCGACACCTATCCGCTCGAGATACTTGAGCATTTAAAGGGGATCGCCGTGATCCTCGGCATCGGTGTCATGGCAGCGACCGTAATCGTGGTCGTAAAACTGGTTATAAAAAAGAAGAAGACCGGTGTATATTCGTTTGTTTTACTCGTTCTTTTTGCGGCCTCGGCAGCGATATCCCTGCAGACCCTTTACGGATATGTTTTCCTTGACTGCAATCAGTTCTACCTTCAGGACAGATTTTTCGTATATATCTTGCTGTTCCTTGTGATATCGTTTAAGGAATTAAAAAAATACGACTCGGAGTTTTTATACGGGATCCTTCCCGCACTCATCACGCTTCCTGCCGTATTCCTTATTACAAATATGGATATGAATTCTCTTTATTCCAAACTTTTCACAGGCGTTGTCGCGGGACTTTTCATTATCGGAAGAAAGTATTTCAGGGAAAAAGAGGATAAAAATGACGAAAAGATCCTTGCTCTTGTGTTTGCGTCATCCATGCTTTTGTGTCTTTTTGCCTGCAGGCTTCTGCTTATAAGGGTCAACGGATGTGCACCGGTTACGATGAATGCTGCATTAAAAAAGGTGGAGAACGGACCGGCTGCGGGACTTTTCATATTAAAGGATCAGGCGGATGCCTGGAATTCTTCCTATGAAGTCATGAAAAACACCGTCGGAAACAAAAATGTGCTCTATATCGGCCAGGAACAGCTTTTCTACGTGACATTCTGCGAAAAAGTAAATACGCCTTCCGTGCAGGGAACGACTGTTTTTAATGAGATGTATACAAAATATTATGAAGTCTTTCCCGAGAAATACCCCGAGATCATAGTAAAAGACGCTTCTTTCGGGGCAAACGCAGCTTATTACAATTCTTATGAGAATCAATATATAGAGAACTGGATCAATGGTAACCACAAGACTGAGACACTGGTCAATAACGGGTATTACGAAATATTATCACTAAATAAAAAATAATCACGAGTAAGTATTTGCAAATTGAAATCTATATAATATAATAAAAAATGGTCTGTTCTAAAAAATTGTGATTTGGTTAAGGGGAGAAAATGGAAAGCAGAGTAGGTTTTTTCGGGCAATTCCAGCATGTTTTTAAAGGCGTGGTTAAACCACGTTTTTTCAACAGATTGTCCAATCAGTCAAAATTTTGTTTAGTTTCCTATATCATTATAATGTCGATAGTCAGCATGATAGCTTTCTGGGGCATTATCTATTTAAGATGTTTAGGCGGAAACGGTTATATCAATCGTGTGGTAAATCAGATAGGTGAGGTACCGCAGTTTTCTTATGCTGCCGGCAAGGTTGAATTTGAGGAAAGTTCCAACTTCAAAGTAGGGCCGAAGCAGAAGATCAATTTTGTATTCAATTCGACAGTAGCGGATGCAGATAAGGCATACAAAGATAAGGTTGAGATCCTTACTGACTGGACTGTCGGTTCACAGGTTATTGCTTTTAACGGCAATTCCATATCATACATTTCGCCTGTCGGCGGACTTCTTAAGTTCAAATATACAAACGTATTTAATATTCTTAAGTTCCCTCCTTCATTTAACAGAGAAGGTTTTATTCGTACGTTCAAGAGTCAGTTTCTGATCTATTTCCTTATAGTTGCCGGCGCTTCGATCGTGATCTTTTCCATCAGAGCCGTACTCACAGGTCTTTTATTCGGACTTGTAGGCTTCGGTCTCAACAAGATCATCAAGCAGCCTTACACATATAAGGAACTTTTCAGGATCTCCATTTACATTACAGGTTTTACAAATATTTTCAGAAGTGCACTTTATGCTTCACCCGTTAAGCCTCCCTTCGCAGTAATAGCTGTTATCTTCCTGCTTATCGGTGCAGTTTACCTGTTCTTCGCGATCACAGGATCCACAGAGGAAACGGGACCTTCGAGCACCATCGTGTTCAACAAACCCGGATCGGGCAAACTTCCCGATGATATTCCTGCTCCCGATCCTTTTGAGAAAAAGAATTATTCTGCAACCACTTTCGCAAGAAAGAGTTCCATCCCTCAGGAAGCACCTCAGGAAACAACCGCTACAAGTGCTGTTGCACCCGCTGCTCCCGTGATAAAGGCTTCTACTTTGTTCACACCCAAGGCAGGCTCCGATCATGCGAGTGAATCTTCATCAAGCGCATATTCTACAGCTGTCGGCGGTTCATCAAGTACTGCAACATCCGCAAGTACACTGTTCAAACCTTCTTCGGGAAATTCGGATTTCACGAATACCAAAGAAGAATCTGCTTCCGCATATTCAGATTTCTCATTCTCCAATAAGAAGAGTGAACCCGAAACAACATCATTTATTGATCTTCATACAAAGAGTGAAACTGTAAGCGAGTCCGAACCGGTTTATGCAGAACCCGAGGTTGCATACAGCGAACCCGAAGTTACATATGCAGAACCCGAACCTGTTTACGCAGAGCCCGAAGTTGCATATGCAGAGCCCGAACCCGAACCTGTATCTGCGGTTGTTAAGAGTGATATAGGAACATACGGCGGACTTGGATCTTCATCAAGCTCGAAGAAGTCCAAATCCAAATGGGACAGACCCGTTACGGCACCCGATGCTTACAACGGTCTTTACTACAGCGGTTCGGATTCGGAAGAAAGTTACGAGAACAATTACGGATCGGGTACGCTTCTTGACAGAGGCGGACTCTACGGAAAGACTATCGGAGCACCCGAGAATTCTTCCAATCCTTTTGCATCGGTACTTGCAGGAAAGACACCTTCCGCACCCGCAGCAGCTACAAGCTATTCGTCGGGTTCCCTCGGAGGAAGCTTATACAGCAATCATCCCGATCATACATCAGCCGGTGTTGAGCATGTTGCATTTACTACCAAGGAAGGCAGCACACCTTTCGGCAACGGCGGTTTCTATCTTTCCAATCCTCCCAGAAACGGCGGATCGAGCACACATTCAACAGTTAAGAAGGGCGGAAAGACAGTTAACAGATATTCAGACGATGACTTTGCGGCATGGGAGAGAGAGACTTATGCCGATGAGTTTAACAAACCGAGGGGAGGCTTCGGTAACAATATTTTCTAGGACGGAGAAGACATGTTTGAAATTGGCAGAAAACAGGTATTAACAGCTGTCAAAAAAGTAGATTTCGGTGTATATTTCGCCGAGGAAGGACAAAAGGAAAACCGCGTTTTGCTTCCAGCAAAGGAGGTGCCTGAGGATCTTAAACTCGGAGATACACTTGAGTTGTTTTTATACAAAGATTCCTCTGACAGACTTATAGCGACAAAGAGAAGCCCGAAGATATGCGTGGGCGAGATAGCGTTATTAAGGGTTGTCAGCGTTTCGAAAATAGGCGCGTTTCTCGACTGGGGCCTCGAGAAGGATTTATTTCTTCCCTTTAAAGAACAGACCACCAAACTTGATCCTTCCAACGAGGTCTTAGTCAGAGCATATATAGACAAGTCCGAAAGACTTTGCGCGTCGATGAAGATCTACAAATACCTTGCGACCGGAAGCGGTTACGAGAAAGACGACTGGGTAAACGCCAGGGTTTACGAGATATCCGAAAGATTCGGTGCCTTCTGTGCCGTGGACGATAAATACTCAGCGCTTATACCGAAGAAGGAAATAACAAAGGATATCCGCGTACTCGACACTTTCGAAGCCAGGGTGACCGGTGTTCTTGAGGACGGCAGACTCAATCTCGCATTAAGAGACAAAGCTTACGCGATGATCGACAAGGATGCCGACTATGTAAAATATCTGATCAATTCGTATGACGGAGTTCTTCCGTTCAACGACAAGGCATCTCCCGAAACCATCAAGAGGGAATGCAATATGAGCAAAAACCAGTTCAAAAGGGCCGTAGGCCATCTTTTGAAAAACGGTGAGATAGAGATTGGCGAAAAGGTTATCTACGCCAAAGAGAGAAGACAATAATGCACAAGAGTCTCATTTGAGGCTTTTGTGCATTTTGACTATAAAGAGAAAATTATGTTATAAAATTCACAAATGAAAAGGGTACAAAATACATAATAACTGTAGAATTTTTTTGGTAAATATAGTAAACTGTGTAATTAGGTGAGTAAAAATAAATAATCCGTATTATTTATCGTTGTAAGTTTTGCATAGGGGTGGAAATATGGTATCTAACCAAATTTTACAGCAGTCAATCGAAGGCATTAAGAGCATATCCAGAGTGGATCTGTGCGTTACCGACGCCGAAGGAAAAACTATTGCCAGCACAATGAGCGGAAATGTTAATTTCCAGGCTCAGGTAAGGGAATTCGTCAAATCCTCTGCGGACAGCCAGGAAATTCAGAGCAGTCAGTATTTCAAGATCTACGATGAACAGTCTCTTGAATACATCGTTATCTGTGCCAGCAACGGAGACAATTCCTATCTTGTGGGCAAGATGGCGGCATTCCAGATTCAGAGCCTTGCTGTAGCTTATAAAGAGAGATTCGATAAAGACAATTTCATTAAGAACCTTCTTTTGGATAACCTTCTTCTTGTTGACATTTACGGTTACGCAAAGAGACTTCATATTCCTCTCGATGCATCCAGAGTCGTTATTCTCATCGACAACACGGCTAACAAGGATATGGATATCCTTTCTATTGTCAAAGAAGCCATGCTTGCCGAAAAGCATGATTTCGTCAGCGCGGTAGACGAAAAGAACGTTGTCGTTATCAAAGAGATACAGAGCGAAAACGCTCAGAAAGAGATCGACGGTGCAATTGCCGGACTTCACAAACTCCTCGCCAAAGAAAATGCAAAGAACATCAGGATCTCCTACGGTACACTTGTAAACGAGATCAAAGATGTCAGCCGTTCCTACAAGGAAGCAAAGATGGCTCTCGATGTAGGCGGTATATTCTATGAAGATAGAAATGTGATCGCTTACAGCGAACTCGGTATAGGAAGACTTATCTATCAGTTGCCTATCCCTCTTTGCAAAATGTTCATAAAAGAAATATTTGATAATGTTAATCCCGAAGAATTCGACGAAGAAACGATCACCACGATCAAGAAATTCTTCGAGAACAGTCTTAACGTTTCCGAGACTTCCAGACAGCTTTTCATTCACAGAAACACCCTCGTGTACAGACTTGAAAAGATACAGAAAAATACCGGACTTGACTTAAGGATATTCGAGGATGCCATTACTTTCAGAATAGCTTTGATGGTTGTCAAATACATGAAGTACATGGAAACGCTTGAGTATTAATACAGGAGAAAAAAATGGCAGAAACTAAGAAGAAAAGAAGGGATCCGGAAAACAACATTTCCGATTACGCCATTTATCTCGAAGACGTTTCAAAGACGTTCTCCGACGGTGTTCCCGCTCTTTCAAATATCAATCTGAAAGTTAAACACGGAGAGTTTGTGTTTATAGTAGGTGTATCCGGTGCAGGTAAATCAACACTCATCAAGCTTTTGCTTCGTGAGCTTAAAGCCGACAGCGGAAATATCTTCGTCAACGGTTTCAACCTTATGACGATCAAACACAGCAGGATCCCCAAATTCAGAAGAACACTCGGTGTCGTATTCCAGGATTTCAGACTTCTTAAAGACAGAAACGTTTACGAAAACGTGGCGTTTGCACAGAGAATAGCACAGAAATCGGAAAGAGAGATAAGAAGAAACGTACCCAGTATGCTTTCTCTTGTCGGTCTTGCCGGAAAATACAAGGCTAAACCCAAGCAGCTCGCCGGCGGTGAGCAGCAGAGAGTTGCGCTTGCAAGAGCTTTGGTAAATCAGCCCAAGCTCCTTCTTGCGGACGAGCCTACAGGTAACCTCGACCTTTACAATACGGCCGAGATCATGCGTTTGCTTGAAACAATTAATGAAAACGGAACTACGGTTGTCGTTGTTACACACAACGATAAGCTTGTCAATGACATGAAAAAGCGTGTAGTTACCATCAAGCAGGGTATGATCGTAAGTGATGCCGAGAACGGAGGTTATTTCGATGAAGATTAGGACTTTCTTTTATACCATCGAACAGGGCGTGATCGGTGTATTCAAAAACAAATGGTTTACCGTGGCAACAGTCGCTACCATTTCGGCCTGCCTTTTCGTATTCGGTATCTTTTATGCAATAGCTTTCAATGTGGCAAATATCGTACGTAATGCCGAGCAGAACGTATCTGTTACCGTATTCTTCGAGGAAGGCATCTCGGATGAGAGAATTGAAGAGATCGGTGAGATGATCGGACGCCGTTCCGAAGTTGCAAGATATGAACTTATCACAGCAGAAGAGGCATGGGCAGATTTTTCCGAACAGCTCGGAGAATATGCTCAGGGATTTACCGAGAACCCTCTTGAGAACTGTGCCAACTATCAGATCTACTTAACAGACGTTACCAAGCAGAGTCAGCTTGTTAGCTATCTTGAAGGTGTTGAAGGCATCAGAAAGATCAACAAATCGGATTTCACAGCTGATACTTTATCGGGTATCAATATGGTCCTCGTATACGTTTTCGTCGGAATCATCGTTATCCTTTTTGCCGTAAGTATCTTCCTTATCAACAACACCGTAACGATGGGCATTTCCGTTCGTAAGGAAGAGATCACGATCATGAAATACATCGGTGCGACGGACTTCTTTGTAAGAGCGCCCTTCGTATTCGAAGCTATGATTATCGGACTTATCGGTGCAGCGATTCCCATGGGACTTCTGTATTACCTTTACGAAGTTGCGACCGATCTGATCCATCAGAAGTTTGCATTCCTTTCGTTTTTAACATTTTTACCCGCCTGGGATATATTTATTTACCTGATCCCTTTCTCACTCTGCATAGGTGTGGGAATCGGTTTCGTGGGCAGTTTCTTTACTGTTCGCAAGCATTTAAGAGTTTGATTTCGGAGATGATAAGAATGGTCCGTTTTAAGGGGAAAAAATTGATCTGCATGATTACAATTCCGATTGTCGTTGCGGGACTGACGTTCTCAAATCCTTTTGCGAGCGTTGCTTTGGCGACCGGAACGGACACTGCTGAAACTTCCGACGAATCCAAGGATAAAGAGGAAGAAACAAAGAAAAAAGACATGAACGCTCTCGAGCAGTCCATCAAGGAAAAAGAGAGTGCGATCCAGGATGCCAAGAACGAGAAAAACGCTCTCGCCAAAGGCAAGACGGATGTCGAGAAAGTTAAAAAATCCCTCGAGCAGAGCAAGGCAAACCTTTCCCAGTATGTTACCGAACTGGATGCTCAGGTTGCTTCCATCGAGGAAAAGATAGAACAGTTAAACAAAGATATAGACGACAAGAACGCCGAGATAGATCAGACAAGAGAAGATCTTAAAGAAGCGATCGCCATCAAGGACAATCAGTACGAATGTATGAAAAAGAGAGTCCAGGCAGTCTATGAACAGGGCGACAATTACTACCTTGAACTTTTGCTTAACGCAAAAGGATTAGGTGATTTCCTTAACCAGATGGACTACGTTGAGGATTTATCCAAATACGATGACAGAATGTTTAAGGAATATGCTGCTACCGTTGAATACGTGAAGGTATGCGAAGAACAGCTTGAAGCCGAAGAAGCGCTTTTGGAAGAGACCAAGAAAGCTGCCGAAGACGAGCAGAAAGCAATGGAAGATCTTATCAGCCAGAAACAGGCAGAGATCGCTTCGGTACAGGAGGAGATCACTGACAAAGAAAGAGCCATCAGAGAATACGAGGCTGAGATCGCAGAACAGAATGCGACCATTTCCGAACTGGAAAGGATCGTGGCAGAAGAAAAGAAAACTCTTCAGAACATGAGAGTTTACGACGGCGGTGCATTTTGCTGGCCCTGCCCCGCATATACGAGAGTGTCATCCGATTTCGGATACAGAAACCATCCCACTCTTAAAGTAAATATGTTCCATAACGGAGTTGACCTGGCCGCACCCGGAGGATCCGATATCCTTGCGGCATATGACGGAGCTGTCGTATCCGCATCATATACAGGTGCCATGGGTAACTACGTAATGATAGATCACGGTGACGGACTCTACACCGTTTATATGCATGCGTCAAAACTTCTGGTTTCGGCAGGACAGGAAGTTAAAAGAGGAGATGTCATCGCACTTGTAGGTTCTACCGGAAGAAGTACGGGTAACCATCTTCACTTCAGTGTCAGAGTTAACGGTGAATATGTTTCACCCTGGAATTACATTTCAAAACCTTAGGGGATAAATATTTTTATTACGAACGGAGTGTTAACCGGTCGTAAGGAGGCAGTTGTGAACGAAACAAACAATAACGTAACAGTGGAAAATAAGCCGGCAAAAAAGAAAGTTACTTTCTGGTCGGTATTTAAATATTTTCTTGTTTTCTTTTTAGGATCATTTGCAGGCACCGTTATTTCGGTCCTTTTCATTGTACTGATCGTAATGGGCGTGCTCGGACTCAATCAGGACAGACTGGCAAAACTTGCCGGAAAGAGCGACTTTGTTACCGACAAGACTCTGGAAAAGATAGATACGCTCGAGAAATACATCGATGCATATTACTATGAGGATGTAGACAAGGAAGACCTTGAAAACGGTCTTTTCTACGGAATCATGAACGGTGTGGGAGATCCCTATACCGTATACTATACTCCCGAAGAATACGAAGATATGAAGGCCAGCTGGAACGGCAATTACGAAGGTATCGGCGCATATCTTAAGATGAATCAGGATTACGGTTATCCTCAGATCGAAAGCTTCATAGACGGCGGAGCCGCAAAAGAGTCGGGCGCTATTAAAGAGGGCGATTTTATCGTTGCCGTTGACGGTGAAGAAGTTTACGGTCAGACACTTGACGAAGTCGTATCCAAGATAAGAGGACCCGAAGGAACAACAGTTACTCTTACTCTTGAGGGAGATGCAGGCAAATACGATGTTACTCTCGAAAGAAGAAAGATCGATACACCTACCATCAAATACGAGGCTAAGGAAGACGGCATCTGGTACATTCAGATCACCGAATTTGATTCTGTTACCACGGATCAGTTCAGAGATGCATACAAAGAAGCAAAAGAAGCCGATATGAAGGGCCTTATCATTGACTTAAGAGGCAACCCCGGCGGAAACCTCGATGTTGTTGTTGATATCTGCCGCGAGATCCTTCCCAAGGGAATGATCGTTTACACGGAAGACAAATACGGACAGCGTAACGAATACAAGTGCAACGGCGACAATGAGATCGACGTTCCCCTTGTGGTTCTTATCGACGGCGGTTCTGCTTCCGCTTCCGAGATCATGGCAGGTGCCATTAAGGATTACGGGATCGGTACGCTCATCGGAACAAAGACATACGGCAAGGGAATCGTTCAGAGCATCATTCCTCTGACAGACGGTTCCGCTATCAAGATCACAACAAGCAAGTACTATACTCCCAACGGAAACAACATTCACAAGATCGGCATCGAACCCGATGAGGAAGTGACATTTGATTCCGATAAATATCTCGAAGACGAAACAGACAATCAGTTGGATTACGCAATGGATTACTTAAAGGATTTAATAGACTAAAATGAGTGTTTTTCAAATGATTTATACGGTCCTCATAAGACCGCTTCAGATTTTTTTCGAATACGTATTTACTGTGGCTCAGAAAGGGCTTAACAATCCGGGACTTTCCATTATCGCGTTAAGCCTTTCAATGAACCTTCTGGTTCTTCCCTTATACAACAGAGCGGATGCGGTTCAGGAAGAAGAAAGAAATATCGAAAACAGGTTAAGAAACGGCGTTGCGCACATCAGAAAGACTTTCAAAGGCGACGAAAGGATGATGATGCTGCAGACGTATTACAGACAGAACGGATACAAGCCTACGGATGTATTCAAAAGTTCTGTCTCGCTTCTTTTGGAGATACCTTTTTTCATCGCCGCATATCAGTTTTTATCCCATCTTGATGCTATACAGAACGTATCATTCGGACCGATTGCCAATCTGGGTGCACCCGATGCCCTGATCACAATCGGTGTTTTTTCGGTTAATCTTTTACCCGTGGTGATGACGACGCTGAATCTCATATCCTGCATCGTATTTACGAAAGGATACCCTTTAAAGAATAAGATCCAGCTTTACGCCATGGCGGTATTCTTCTTTTTCTTTTTATACAAATCCCCTTCGGGACTTGTTTTTTACTGGACTTTAAACAACCTTTTCTCACTGGTTAAAACCATATATTACAAATCGGAAACCGCAAAGAAAGTTTTAAACGTTGTATTCTCGGCAGTCGGAGTTCTGCTTCTTGGCTCGCTTCCTCTTGCGATGAAGAGAACGGGCAGCAAATCGTTTTTGCTTATCGTTGTACTTCTTGCATTCATATGCTTCGTACCTTTGCTTATTTCCATAGCTTCAAAAAAGAAACTTTTCAAAAAAAGAGAGATCAGAGAAACCGACGGAAAACTCTTTCTGCTCGGCGGGATCTACATGACGGTATTGACGGGTATCCTTATCCCTTCGGCCGTTATCAAATCTTCGCCCCAGGAATTCGTGGACATTTATCACTTCCTTAATCCGATCTGGTTCGTGGTAAGTGCCGCATGTATCGCAACGGGACTTTTCATCGTCTGGTTCATGGTTTTCTACGGACTTCTGGATAAAAAGATAAAGAGCATATTAAACGTTGTAATGTGCGCGGTATGCTTCGTCTCGACGGTCGACTATATGTTCTTTGGAAAGAATAACGTTATCCTGGACAGCGCGCTCGCTTATACCGAGGAATTCAAAGCTCCCGGAAAACTGATACTTATAAACTTTGCTGTGATCATCGCTGTTGCTGCTGCAAGTGTTGCTTTAACGCTCTTACTCGGAAAGAAATTAAGAGTATTTATCATTGCGGGTACGCTTGCGATCCTCGGAATGTCGGTACTTAACTGCAATGCGATCCAGAAAGAGATAAAGGGCGTCAAGTCCGCGATCGAAGCCGTAAATAACGAAAAACCAACGTTTAACTTAAGCAAAAACGGAAAGAATGTTATAGTGTTCATGCTTGACCGTGGAATTAACGAATACATCCCTTACTTTGTTAACGAAAAGCCCGAGATAAAAGAGATGTATGACGGATTCTGCTATTATCCGAACACTATATCTTACGGACTCTGCACCAATTACGGTGCACCTGCGATATTCGGCGGATATGAATATACACCCGAAGAAATAAACAAGAGGGATACGGAACTTTTACGCGACAAACATGATGAAGCGTTAAAAGTCATGCCTGCTCTTTTTGACGAAGCGGGATACAATGTTACCGTGTGCGACGCTCCTTATGCGGGATACAATACGGTACCGGATCTTTCGATATACAGTGATTACCCCGATATAAGAACATTTATCACAAAGGGTTATTACTGGAATGCACAGAAGGTTAACGTTTCCAACCGTAACTTCAGAAACTTCTTCTGCTATTCGATAACAAAGATCGCACCCCTGGCGATCCAGGATCATCTTTACAATCACGGCACTTATAACGAGAGTATAGGTAACAAGAGATTCCTCGATGAGATGAGGAATTCTACGGCGATCGTTAAAGACGGCCTTTACAGATCCACCGGTATAAACGGTGAAGTTATGGAAGATTATCTGACGCTTGCAAATCTTTCGGATATGACTAAGATCAGCGATGATGCTTCGGATAATTTCTTAATGATCGACAACGAACTTACGCACTGGCCGATCTATTTTACAGAGCCCGAGTATGAAGTTTCATATTACGTCGACAACGAAGGATTTGAAAAAGAACATTCGGACAGATATACTCTTGACGGTGTTACGCTTGATATGAAGAACGACGTTCAGATCGGAAGTTATCAGGTAAATATGTGCGCGATATTAAAGATCGGTGCATGGCTTGAATACTTAAAAGAACAGGGCGTTTACGACAATACGAGGATCATAATCGTATCGGATCACGGAAGATGGTTATATCACAATGATATGTATGCACTTGACGGAACCGATGATTACGAGACCGATATCGAAAGCTACTATCCTCTGCTTATGATAAAGGATTTCGACAGCCACGGATTTACGGTGGACGAGCAGTTTATGACCAATGCGGATGTTCCCGTATATGCTTTTGACGGCATCGTCGAAAACCCTGTCAATCCTTTTACGGGTAATCCCATTACCAATGAGGCAAAGGAAGGACCGCAGAAGATTTTGGGATCGCACAATCCCGATGTTATCTTAAACAGCGGAAACACATTCATTGACGGATTATGGCTTTCCGTCGAAGGTGATATGAGAGATAAAAACAACTGGACCATTATAGAGGACAACAGATAAAAAGGAGTTAATTAAATGTCGGCTGAAAATTTACTGCTTTATATAGACCCCGGAACCGGAAGCATGCTTTTTGCCGTGCTTATCGGTGTATTCGGCGCTGTCGGATATATTATCAGAATGGCGTGGGTCAAGATCCGTTTCAAACTGACGAGCGGAAAAAAAGAAGAGATAAAAAGCGATAAGATCCCTTATGTTATCTTTGCGGATGATAAGAGATACTGGAATACATTCGAGCCCATCTGCCGTGAGTTTAACGAAAGAGGGATAGATGTTGAATATCTTACCGCGTCAGAAGACGATCCCGGACTCAAATGCGGTCTGGAACATGTAAATGCAAGATACCTCGGAGAAGGCAACAAAGCTTTTTCCAAGCTTAATTTCTTAAACGCATCGGTTGTTCTCGCAACAACACCCGGACTCGATGTTTATCAGTGGAAGCGTTCGAGAGACGTGGATTTCTATATCCATATCCCCCATGCTGCAGGCGAGATCAATTTCTACAGAATGTTCGGTCTCGATTATTACGATGCTGTTTTAATCGCAGGCGATTTCCATGAAAGACAGATAAGAAAACTCGAAGAGATGAGAAATCTTCCCGCAAAAGATCTGCATATGTGCGGCATCCCTTACATGGATGAGATGGTTAAAAGATTAAAGGCGAGCGGAGAGGTTGAAAAGCATGAGAGAACCGTGCTCATCGCTCCCACATGGGGCGAGACTTCGCTTTTCAATAAATTCAAAGGTGAGATCATCAAAGCTTTGCTCGACACCGGATATCACATTATCGTAAGACCCCATCCCCAGTCATTCACTTCGGAAAAAGAACTCATGGATTCGCTCATGAAAGAATTCCCCGAATCCGACAGGATCGAATGGAACAGAGACAGGGATAATTTTGAAGTGCTCAAAAGATCGGATATCCTTATCTCCGATTTCTCGGGCGTTGTATTTGATTTTGCTCTTGTTTACGATAAACCCGTCATCTATACGGATACCGAATTTGATACATCGGCATACGATCTCTGGTGGCTTGATGAAGATATCTGGACTCTTTCCGCACTTCCGAGACTCGGAAAGATGATCACATCCGACAATCTTTCGGATATCAAGAACCTCATTGATTCCTGCATCGAAAGCGATGAGTTCGCAAAGGGCAGGGAAGAAGTCAGAAACGAATGCTGGCAGTGCTTCGGAAACGGTACAAAGAATACCGTTGACTATATGGTTGCAAAGTATAACGAATTAAAGGCTAAGGAAGGAAAATAACATAAATGACATTTTTTCAGATACTGTATTCGGTACTGATAAGACCGTTACAGATATTTTTTGAATATGTTTACTCTGTGGCCCAGAAAGGTTTGCAGAATCCGGGACTTTCCATCATAGCCTTAAGTCTTGCTATGAACCTTCTGGTTCTGCCCCTTTACAACAGAGCCGATAAAGTTCAGGAAGAAGAAAGAGACACAGAGAACAGATTGAGAAAGGGAGTTTCGCACATCAAAAAGACCTTTAAGGGCGACGAAAAAATGATGATGCTGCAGACTTACTACAGACAGAACGGTTACAAGCCCACGGATGTTTTTAAGGGCTCGATATCGCTCCTTTTGGAGATCCCTTTCTTTATCGCCGCATATCAGTTCTTATCAAACCTGCCGATCATCAAAGGCGTGCAGTTCGGACCGATCATGGACCTCGGTGCACAGGATGCACTTATTACCATCGGAGCTTTTTCGATAAACTTACTGCCCATAATCATGACCACGGTAAATCTGATCTCATGTATCATCTTTACCAAGGGTTATCCTTTAAAGACGAAGATCCAGCTTTACGGAATGGCGATATTCTTCTTTTTCTTCCTTTACAAGTCTCCGTCGGGCCTTGTCTTTTACTGGACGTTAAACAATATCTTTTCTCTCGGAAAGACTATCTATTACAAGTCAAAGACCGCAAGAAAAGTTATGAATATCCTTTTTGCGGCAATGGGTGCAGGCCTGATCGCGGGTATACCTTTTGCACTTAAGAGAACGGGAAGCAAATCGTTCCTTCTTATCATGGCAGCGTTTGCGTGCATCTGTTTTGTTCCTCTTCTGGTTTCGGTCATCAAAAAGAAGAAACAGACGAAGGAAAGAATAGAGATACTTAAGCTTCAGTCGAGCAGGCTTCTCTTTACGATCGGCGGAATATACATGAGCGTACTGGTCGGTATCCTTATCCCTTCCGCGGTCTTAAAATCTTCGCCGCAGGAATTTGTGGATATCTACAACTTCCTTAACCCGCTCTGGTTCGTCGTAAGTGCGGCATGCATCGCGACAGGACTTTTCGTGGTATGGTTCGGAGTATTCTACTCGCTTGCAAACGAAAAGATCAAGAGGATATTCAATCTTGCGATGGGTGTTCTCTGCACCGTTGCCACGGTTGATTACATGTTCTTTGGCAAAAACAGATCGCTCCTTAACAGCTCGCTCGCTTACAACGAAGTGTTTACCGTTCCTTTAAAGACGATCGCGATCAATATTCTCGTGATCATCACAGTGGGCGCGGCAACCGCAGTCATCATCAATTTTGTCGGAAAGAAAGCAAGCTTTGCTTTTATCGCCGGAGTCATCGCGATATTCGGAATGAGCATCGTCAACTGCGTGGGGATCTCGGGAAGCATCGGTCAGATAAAAGATTCGATAGCATCCACGGGAAGCGAGAAGCCGCAGTTTAACTTAAGTAAAAACGGAAAGAATGTTATCGTGTTCATGCCCGACCGTGCGATGAACGAATATCTCCCGTATTTTATAAACGAAAGACCGGAGATCGTGGATATGTATGACGGATTCTGCTATTATCCGAATACCGTTTCGTTCGGTATGTGTACTAACTACGGCGCACCGGCACTTTTCGGCGGATACGAATACACTCCCGAAGAGATCAATAAAAGAGACACCGAGCTTCTTCAGGTAAAACATGACGAAGCACTCAAGGTAATGCCAGTTATATTTGATCAGAACGGATACGACGTAACGGTATGCGATCCTCCTTTTGCAGGATACAATTACGTTCCCGACCTTTCGATCTATGACGATTATCCCGATATCAACGCATACATTGCCAGAGGTTATTTCTGGAATGCCGAGAAAGAAAGCGTTTCCCGGAGAAACTTCAGAAACTTCTTCTGCTATGCGATCATGAAGACTGCACCTCTTGCACTTCAGAATCATTTTTATAACCTCGGTATGTACAATGAGAGCGTCGATAACAGCGGAGTTGACGCATCGATCACCGAAGCAAAAGGGCAGTTTCGAACAGGTCTCATGCAAGCCGAAGGGATCGATGAAGAACTCATGTGGGACTGGTCGACTCTTACGCACTTGAATGATATGACCAATATCGTTGATGACGATTCGAATAACTTTTTGATGATAGACAACGAAGTTACACACCGTGCGGTATACTTCCAGGAACCCGAGTACGAAGCAGCTTATTATATTAACAACGAAGAGTACGAGGCAGAACATTCCGACAGATATACCTGGAACGGCATCACTCTTGAGATGACGACAGACGTTCATTATGCGGAATACCAGAGCAACATGGCTGCGATACTTAAGATCGGAGCATGGCTTGATTACTTAAAGGAACAGGGCGTGTACGACAATACAAGAATCATCATCGTAGCCGATCACGGAAGACCCGTACAGCAGAATGAGATCTATCTTCTCGATGACGGCGCGGATGCTTACAAGGATATCGAAAATTATTATCCCATGCTCCTTGTAAAGGATTTCAATTCAAAGGGATTTACGGTCGACGAGCAGTTCATGACCAATGCCGATACGCCGACACTTGCTATGGAAGGTCTTATCGACAACCCCGTCAATCCTTTCACGGGCAAGGCCATCAACAATGACGAGAAGTTTGCACATCCTCAGAAAGTACTCGGTGCGTTTGCTCCCGATATTGAAACAAACAACGGCACAAAGTACATCGAAGAGATCTGGTTTTCGGTTGAAAAAGACATGCGTGACAAGAATAACTGGACTGTTATCGAAGACTTAAGATAGAATTCAAATTATACGAACAAATGTTCTGAATAATATAGACATTAAAGAGAAAAAATGATATGCTTACCTGTAGCGTATCATTTTTTTTATGCTTAAATATTCAGAGGAAACAAAATGGATTTTAAACTTCATTCCGAATATAAACCTACGGGCGATCAGCCTCAGGCCATAAAGGATCTGGTAGACGGCTTTAAGAAAGGCAATCAGGTTCAGACACGGGTTCGGGTAAGACATTTACGATGGCGAACGTTATCGAAGCACTGAACAAACCCACGCTCATAATCTCGCACAACAAGACTCTTGCGGGCCAGCTCTATTCCGAGATGAAAGAATTCTTTCCCGAAAACGCCGTTGAGTATTTTGTATCATACTACGATTATTATCAGCCCGAAGCTTATGTTCCCTCGACGGATACATATATCGAAAAGGATTCGTCCGTAAACGAAGAGATAGATAAATTAAGACTTTCGGCCACGGCATCTCTTACAGAAAGAAGAGATGTTATCGTTGTGGCTTCCGTTTCATGCATATACGGTCTGGGCAGCCCCGAAGATTACGAGAGCATGATCATGTCGCTTCGCCCGGGTATGAACATAGACCGTGACGAGATCATCGCAAGACTTGTCGACATGCAGTATGAGAGAAACGACATGGACCTTACGCGTTCGTCTTTCAGAGTGCGCGGCGATACGCTTGAGATCGCAAAAGCGGAAGGCGGCGAAGGAATTATCAGGATATCTTTCTGGGGAGACGAGATCGAAGAGATCGCCGAAGTGGATCCGCTCACGGGCAAGAAACAGTCGGTACTTACCTATGTTGCGATCTTCCCAGCATCACACTATGTAATATCAAAAGACAAGATAGAGATCGCATGCAAGAAACTCGAAGAAGAGATGAGAGAGCGTGTTGAATATTTTAAGAGCGAAGACCGCTTTGTCGAGGCTCAGAGAATATTCGAGAGAACCACTTTCGACCTTGAGATGCTGCGTGAGACCGGCACATGTTCGGGCATTGAAAACTATGCTCCCGTACTTGCGGGATTAAAACCCGGGGATCCTCCTCACTGTCTCATGGATTATTTCAAAGATGATTTTCTGATGATCATAGACGAGTCGCATATCTCGATCCCTCAGATCGGCGGTATGTATGCGGGAGACAGAGCGAGAAAGAACACTCTTGTGGACTTCGGTTTCAGACTTCCTTCCGCACTCGACAACAGACCTTTGTCTTTCAATGAATTCGAAGACAGGATAGACCAGCTTTTATGCGTATCGGCTACGCCTTCGAAGTACGAAGAAGAACATGAACTTTTACGTACCGAACAGATCATAAGACCTACGGGACTTCTCGATCCCGAGATCTTCGTAAAGCCCACGGAAGGTCAGATCGACGATCTTATATCGGAGATAAACAAAGTCACAAAGGCGGGCAACAAGGTGCTCGTTACCACGCTTACAAAGCGTATGGCGGAAGACCTTACCGACTACCTGAAAGAAGTCGGGATAAGAGTAAAATATCTTCATTCGGATATAGATACATTAGAGCGTGCGGAGATAATCAGAGACATGCGTCTTGACGTATTCGACGTACTCGTCGGTATCAACCTTCTTCGTGAAGGCCTCGATATCCCGGAGATCAGTCTCGTTGCGATAATCGACGCCGATAAGGAAGGATTCCTTCGCTCCGCGACATCGCTCATTCAGACCATCGGACGTGCCGCAAGAAACTCCGAAGGTCATGTCATCATGTACGCAGACAAGATCACGGATTCCATGAAGATCGCCATAGACGAGACGAAGAGACGTCGTGCGATCCAGGAAAAATACAACGAAGAACACGGTATCGTTCCTACCACGATCAAGAAGGCTGTCCGCGATGTCATCTCGATATCAAAGAAAGTTGCCGAAGCGGAGAACCACTGGAAGATGGAACCGGAGAGCATGAATCTCGACGAGATCAACAAGCTCATCCTTTCCGTAGAAAAGCAGATGAAGAAAGCAGCCACGGACTTGGACTTCGAGAACGCGGCACTTTACCGCGACCAGCTCGTCGAGCTTCGTAAGATCCGCGCTACCATTACCGAATAAATTTTTGAAAAGAGGAAAAACATGGCACAGAAGATGCTTCCGAAATCCGATGTCATCAGGATAGTAGGTGCTAAAGAGCATAACTTAAAGGGAATAAATGTTGAGATCCCGAGAAATAAATTTGTTGTTATTACCGGTCTTTCGGGCTCCGGTAAATCTTCGCTCGCCTTCGATACGATCTACGCCGAAGGACAGAGAAGATATATGGAATCACTCTCGTCATATGCGAGACAGTTCCTCGGTCAGATGGAAAAGCCCAATGTCGAATTCATCGAGGGCCTTTCACCCGCCATCAGTATCGATCAGAAGTCTACCAACAGAAACCCGAGATCTACCGTCGGAACAGTTACAGAGATCTACGATTATTTAAGACTTCTTTATGCGAGGATAGGTATCCCGCACTGCCCCGACTGCGGAAAAGAGATCTCCAGACAGTCCGTTGATGAGATGGTAGACAGGATCCTTGCACTTCCCGAAGGAACAAAGATCCAGATCCTTTCACCCGTTATCCGGGGAAGAAAAGGTGAGCACGAAAAACTCCTTGCAAGAGCAGCAAAGAGCGGATACCTGCGTGCGAGAATAGACGGAAGCATTTACGATCTCGACGAAGAGATCAAACTCGATAAAAACATCAAACACAATATCGATATCGTTATCGACCGACTTGTCATAAAAGAAGATATCCAGAGCAGACTGACAGAGTCCGTTGAGAATGCGCTTTCGCTTTCCGAAGGCCTTCTGACGGTAGCCGATTCTGAAGGAACCGAATACAATTACAGCCAGTCGTTCTCATGTCCCGACTGCGGCACGAGCATTGAAGAGATAGAGCCCAGAAGCTTCTCGTTCAATAATCCTTTCGGTGCCTGCCCCGAGTGTGACGGTCTCGGTTTTAAGAGAAAATTCGATATTAATTTGATGATCCCCGACAGATCCCTTTCTTTATCCGAAGGTGCGATCCAGGTAATCGGCTGGAAGAACAGCAAAAAAGACGGCTCGTTTTCACACGAAGTCTTAAAGGCACTTGCAAAGCATTTCGAGTTCTCACTCGATACGCCTTTCGAAGAACTTCCCGAAGACATCCAGGATATCATCATCAACGGTACCAACGAATTCGTAAACGTTAAATACGAAAGTGCCAGAGGAAAGGGAGTATATCCCATCCAGTTCGAAGGTGTGCTCGGAAACACGATCGACAGATACCGCCAGACCCCTTTCGAAAAGGCCAGACTTGAATATGAAAAATACATGTCTGATACGCCCTGCAGCGTATGTAACGGAATGCGTCTTAAAAAGACTTCGCTTGCGGTCACTGTAAACGATAAAAACATTTATGAAGTTACTGAGATGTCTCTCGGCGAACTTCATAAGTTCTTTACGGATCTTACGCTTGAAGGAAATGCCGCACTCATCGGTAACCAGATCTTAAAAGAGATCCGTGCGAGAGTAGGATTCTTAATAGATGTCGGACTCGGATATCTTGCAATGTCACGTCCCACCGCATCACTTTCGGGCGGCGAGGCACAGAGAATACGTCTTGCTACACAGATCGGTTCAGGACTTGTCGGAGTTACATATATCCTCGATGAGCCGAGTATCGGTCTTCACCAGAGAGACAATGACAAGCTTCTTGCATCGTTAAAGAAACTCAGGGATCTCGGAAACAACCTTATCGTTGTTGAACACGACGAAGACACGATGCTTCAGGCCGATTACATCGTTGATATCGGTCCCCAGGCGGGCGAGAAGGGCGGTCAGGTCGTAGCCTGCGGTACGGCCAAAGACATCATGGCATGTCCCGACTCGATCACAGGCATGTACTTAAAAGGTGACCTTTTCGTACCCGTTCCTCCCGTCAGAAGAAAACCCAAAGATTTCATTACGATCGAAGGCGCTGCGGAAAACAATTTAAAGAATATAGATGTCGACATCCCTCTCGGAGTATTCACCTGCGTAACGGGTGTCTCGGGTTCGGGAAAGAGCTCGCTCATCAATGAGATCTTATACAAGAGACTGGCCAGGGACTTAAACCGTGCACAGTGCGTACCCGGCAAACATAAGAACATTAAGGGTATAAAGAAACTCGATAAAGTAATTGATATCGACCAGTCGCCGATAGGAAGGACACCAAAGTCGAATCCTGCGACATACACGGGTGTATTCGATCTTATCAGAGACCTCTTTGCAGAGACCAAAGACGCAAAGGCCAAAGGATACGCAAAAGGCAGATTCTCGTTTAACGTAAAAGGCGGACGATGCGAAGCCTGCTCGGGTGACGGTATAGTAAAGATCGAGATGCACTTCCTTCCCGACGTATACGTTCCCTGCGAAGTCTGCGGCGGAAAGAAATACAACAGAGAGACTCTCGAAGTTAAATACAAGGGCAAGAGCATTTCGGATGTTCTGGAGATGACCGTTGCGGAAGCAGTGGAATTCTTTGATGCCATTCCCTCGATCAAGAGAAAGATGAAGACATTAAACGATGTCGGACTTTCCTACATAAGACTCGGACAGCCTTCTACGCAGTTATCCGGCGGTGAAGCACAGCGTATCAAACTCGCGACCGAACTTTCACGTTCATCGACGGGTAATACGGTATACATTCTCGACGAGCCCACGACAGGTCTTCATTTTGCGGACGTTCACAAACTTGTTGACATCCTTCAGAGATTAACGGATGCGGGAAATACTGTCATAGTCATCGAGCATAACCTTGATGTCATCAAGACCGCGGATTATATCATCGACCTCGGACCCGAAGGCGGAGACGGCGGCGGAACGGTAATCGCTACCGGCACACCGGAAGAAGTGGCCAAGAATAAGAAGTCCTTTACCGGTAAATATATAGCCAAGATGCTTAAGAAGAATTCATAAAGATACCGATTCACACAACATCTTGCGGTAATAATTTTTTCCATACAAAAATTTTGAAAACAGAGGTTAAATTTTGCCTCTGTTTTTTCGATATATTTAGTGTAGACAAGGAGGTCTCAAACATAAGGTCTCCTTTTTTATGTGCATTTTTACCTTTTAATTCTTGCTTCTTTGGAGTATAATCATCATAGATTATTATGCGATT
Organism: uncultured Lachnospiraceae bacterium; assembly: GCA_902790275.1. Lineage (GTDB taxonomy): Bacteria > Bacillota > Clostridia > Lachnospirales > Lachnospiraceae > UBA3766. Next base: position 2,738 of record CADARM010000026.1, on the reverse strand, counting down.
ATTATGATTATATGCAAAGAAGCCGAAATATAATCCGCTAAGCCATGGATGATAATTCGGCTCATAAATGATGCAGAGGAAAGGAAAGAAAAATGCAGAATTCGGATTTGGGAATTGATTTAGGTACAGCGTCCGTACTTGTATACGTTAAGAACAAGGGCGTTGTTTTAAAAGAGCCGTCAGTTGTGGCTTTTGATAAAGATACAAACAAGATCAGGGCTATCGGTGAAGAAGCAAGACTTATGATAGGCCGTACACCCGGTACCATCCAGGCTATCAGACCTCTTCGCCACGGAGTTATCTCCGACTATACCGTTACAGAGAAGATGATGAAATACTTCATCCAGAAGGCAGTCGGTAGAAGAATGTTCAGAAAGCCCAGAGTTGCGGTATGTGTTCCTTCGGGAGTTACCGAAGTTGAAAGAAAAGCCGTTCTCGATGCTACATATCAGGCAGGTGCCAGAGACGTATCCATTATCGAAGAGCCCATCGCAGCAGCGATCGGTGCAGGTATCGACATCAGTAAGCCCTGCGGCAACATGATCGTCGACATCGGCGGAGGTACAACGGATATCGCAGTTATCTCACTCGGCGGTACCGTAGTATCGGAATCCATTAAGATCGCAGGCGATGATTTTGACGAAGCTATCGCAAGATACATTAAGAGAAAACACAATCTATCCATCGGTGAAAGAACAGCCGAGGATATCAAAATAAAGATTGGTTCCGCTTACAGAAGACTTGAAGAGGATTCGATGGAAGTTAAAGGACTTAACGTTTTGTCCGGACTTCCCAACACGGTTAAAGTAACATCTACCGAAATGGAAGAGGCTTTAAAGGAAACTACCACACAGATAGTTGACGCCATCCACTCGGTACTTGAGAAAACACCGCCCGAACTCTCAGCCGACATTGCAGAACGTGGTATCGTTTTAACAGGCGGCGGATCGATGTTAAGAGGTCTTGAAGATCTTATCGAGATCAAGACCGGTATCGAAACAAATACCGCAAACGAACCCTTAACCTGCGTTGCCATCGGCACCGGAAAGTATGTGGAATATCTTGATACCAAATACTATGAGGTTTAAACAGGAGTAAATTATGCTTAAAGGTCTTTACACAGCTTATACCGGAATGCTCAACGAGCAAAACAGAATGGATGTCTTAACCAACAACCTTGCTAACTCCGCTACGGTCGGATTTAAGAAGGAAGGTTCTACATCACAGGGATTTGACAATGTTCTTGCCTACAGGATCAAAGACATGGAAGGCAGCGGTTTATGGAACAATGTCAATATCGGCATCGGCACACCGGGTGTAAAGATCGGCGAGAATTACGTGGATTATTCCCAGGGCGCATTCAGAGAGACGGGCAACACATACGACGTGGCCATCTCGGGAAGCGGATTCTTCAACATAGAATTTACCGACAAGTCGGGAAATACTTCCACGGTATACACCAGAGACGGTAATTTTTCACTTACCAAAGAAGGTTATCTTGTAACAAAAGACGGAGACTTTGTTTTAGGTGAAGGCGCAGGCGGCGCTTCAGGTCATATAAAGATCAATCCTAACCTCGAAGCATCGATCGACAGATCCGGAAGGATATATCAGAACAATCAGGTAGTCGGTCAGATAAAGGTTACGGATTTCGAAGATTACGATTATCTTGAAAGATACGGCGAGAACTTCTTTACACCTGTTGAGGGAGCACAGATCATTGAACCCGACTGTCAGGTAGTAAGCGGATATCTCGAGCAGAGCAACGTACAGACCGTAGAAGAAATGGTTAATCTCATTTCCATCACAAGACAGTACGAAGCAAACCAGAAGATAATTCAGACATATGACACATCGCTTGAGATAGCAGTTAACAGACTCGGCAAGTTATAAGGATTTGGGAGGTAGAAAATGGTCAGATCATTATGGACTGCAGCAACAGGTATGATTGCTCAGCAGAATAACGTAGATACAATCGCAAACAACTTAGCAAACGTAAATACAACAGGTTACAAGACAGAAGTGGCAGAGTTTAAATCGCTCCTTTATCAGGACATTCAGGCAAAGACCACTTCGGGTAACGGCGAGACAAAGCCCGTAGGCGCTCAGGTAGGCTTAGGTGTAAGGAACTCATCGGTTACTTCGAGATTTACACAGGGTAACTTCTATGATTCCACAAATGACCTCGCATTTGCTGTAAGCGGCGACGGATTCTTCGGTATCAGAGGCCAGGACGGCAACACATATTACACAAGAAACGGTGATTTCCATCTTGCCACATACGGAAAAGGCCTTGCTCTTTCCACAAGCGACGGAAATCTTGTGCTTGATACAAACGGAAAAGCCATCGAGCTCGGAAGCAACATCTTATCCAGCAAACTTACGATCTCCGGCGACGGCGAACTCTGTTATCCCGACGAAACAAACAATCCCAAATCATTGGGTATCACCATAGGACTCTGGCAGTTTAACAACCCTTCGGGTCTTGAAAAGATCGGTGACTCAAGTTATTCGGTCACAGCAGCCAGCGGCCCTGCAATGAACGAAAACACAACTCAGGGGCTTACCAAGAGCGATTTAAGACAGGGTTATCTGGAAGGCTCCAACGTACAGGTTGTGGATGAAATGGTTAACATGATCGTTGCACAGAGAGCTTACGAACTTAACTCAAAAGCTATCCAGGCAACGGACGAGATGATGGGTCAGGCCAATTCGTTAAGTAGATAGTTTTAATACTG
>CADARM010000025.1 GCA_902790275.1 uncultured Lachnospiraceae bacterium | reverse complement strand
AACAACGCCCCATTCGGAATTGATCCTGGAAGGCTCTTTGCCCCAGATCTTTTCAAGATATTCCGCGATAAACATGGTATAGAGCTGTTTACCGAAACGGTTTATATAATAATCTTCAAGAGAAGTCTCTTTATGTTTGAATACGTTATTTCCGATCTGAGAAAAACCTGTTTTGATCGAATTTGCAAAGCCGAAATTCTTTACGGCGTCTTTGTTAAACTTAACAGGGCTCTCATAAAATTTGTTGTCTTTATATATTCTGACTAATTTTTCACGCGACAAAAGAACATCTTCACTGACTTCGGGATCGGGCCCGCCGTTGTGAATCTTACAATATCTGTCTAAAGCTAAATCATCACAGGAAGGAACGCCCTGAGCAGGCAGAACAGAATACCAGAACTGTTTTACCGCAGAGCTGTTGGAAATATACATATGACCGCCCGCATCAAGGACATTTTCTTCATTTTCGAAACGAGCGCAAAGTCCGCCGACAACGGACGATTCTTCAACTATTGTAACCTCGTAATCCGATGACTTCGAGAGTAAATCGTAACCGGCAGTCAAACCGGCAGGTCCAGCTCCAATAATTATAACCTTTTTCATTCCCCAAAACCCCTTTTGTGAAAGTTATTTGCCTTTTTTCTTTTCAGTCTTTGTGTTTTCGGATTCTTTTACCGTTTCCGAATTTCTTACTTCGTCTATCAGCTGCTCGATCAGCATCTTTTTGATAAACACGTCGTAACTCAAAAGACTTATGAGAAGGAAAAGTCTTAAATACTCGCCTTCCTCGCCTTCAACTTCTTTGAACGTCTCAAGGCTGGCTTTGTATTTATCCTGAATATCTTTACGAAGCAATCCGATCCTTTCTTCGCCTTTATCAAGGATCGAATCGTAAATATCTTCGAATTTTATGCTTCCGTTACCTTCGAAATAATTATCGGTAATCGGATTTATCAATGTCTGAACATCGTTTATCGAAAGAAAGCTCTTAAAATAATAAATGAAGATCAGAGCCATCATATGCTCTTTCGAATACTTCTTCTTTACCGGTGAAGGAAGCAAATCGTTCTTGGCGTAATTATTGATCATTGTCTTTGTAAAGATCTTCTCTTCGCCGTCGGATGTATTTCTTCTTGTATAGTTCAATTTATCGTCCAGGAATGACAACACCTGGTCCATATAGAGATCGATATTCGGGATATCGTCACTCTTGATATTGAACACCTTATCCATCTCTTCGGTTATTGAATTGAGGATCTCATCAAATGACCTTGGATTTATTTCTTTTTCTTTTTTATTTTGGCCCATAACAACCTGTAATTCGAATTATTTCTGCCATCGATGAAAATGGACAAAAAAATGATATTTACACATATAGATACTCTTAAATTATAATAATAAACTCCCTAAAAGTAAAGGAAAAGGAAGTGAATAAATAAAATATTCGATTGAAATAAAAAAACAGTTATGCTATACTGTTTTTAATCGCTTTACAAATGTAAAGTTTTAAAGTTTTTAAGTGTTAAAGTTCGGAGGTTTTGATATGAATCCCAAATTAAAAACAGACGCAATGGATTCGCTTTTCGATGCTATCCTTTGCCTTGAAACTAAAGAAGACTGCTATACATTTTTTGAAGATTTATGTACTATAAACGAATTGCTGTCACTCTCCCAGCGTTTCGAAGTGGCAACAATGTTGCGTGATAAGAAAACATATATGGAGATCGTGGAAAAAACAGGTGCTTCCACAGCAACCATCAGCCGTGTGAACAGATCCTTAAACTACGGCTGCGACGGCTATGAAATGATCTTCAACCGTCTCGCCAAAAAAGATAAGGAAAAATGATCAGCCGGATATTTCGATCATGTCAAAAGGATTGATATAGGTATTCTCGTATAAAATATGATATGCGAGAGTACCTTTATTTTTTGTCACTTCGAATATCATCTGACCTTTTAAAACTTCATCGCCTTTTTTGATCTTGGGTTCTTCGTCATATCTGTAAATGCTGACATAACCGTTCTGATGATTTATTTTGACAAGATATCCGTAGATATCATCCTCGGAAACTTCTTCCACGATACCGTTTCCCGTAGCTATGACCTTGGAGCCTTTCGATAATGATATCTCAAGCGTATAAGGATTCATAAGAGTATCCTCGAATTCGGGATTCTGATCGGGATCCGTTTCGGGAGTTTCCTCTGTCAGATCACTCTCTTCTTCCTTCGGTTCGGAAACGATCGTAGCCTGTCCGCTTACAGGAATGCCGATAGGATTTTTCTTTGCATCTTCAATCGATTTATTCTCATTTTCGACACTCACTCTCTCAGCAAGAAGCGCTACTTTCTGCTGAAGATTTGATATCTCTGTTTCATAATCGTCGTTCTGTTTCAAAGAGGTCTCACGAAACGATTCGAAATCGGATGTGATCCTTGCAAAACTGACTATAAAAATGATGTTAACGGCGAGGAAAATCAGTGTCAGCATTAAGAGCCAATACATAATCAAAGAGTTCGATTTTTTGTTGTTTTCAACATGTTTTTTCATGGACAAAATCCTTATAAAATAACTTTACATTCAATTTTTATTATGATATTCTATTTGTGTTGCGTATGCAACTTAATTTTTTACGGAGGTAACCGGCATGAAAGGTACAGTTAAGTGGTTTAACAACCAGAAGGGTTACGGATTTATTTCTGACGAGTCCGGAAAAGACATTTTCGTACACTACTCAGGAATCGTTTCCGAAGGCTTCAAGACCCTTGAAGAAGGTGCTGCCGTTGAATTCGAAGTTATCGAAGGAGACAAGGGTGTTCAGGCAGTAAATGTAACCAAGTTATAATTAGTCATTTATAAATGTGCCTTATATTGTTTTAATATAGAGAGCTATTTAAAAGGGATTAAAGTTTAACGAGATTCAAAAAGGACTCTAATGATTAGGGTCCTTTTTCTTTTTAATATTTTATTACTCTCTCAAATTCAAGATCGCCGCCAAAAATATCAAGTGCGGAACCGATCGTAAAATCGATCTTACCGTCGGAAGCTTTATTAATAAGTTCAATATCCTCATACGAATGGATACCGCCGGCATAAGTGACCTTATTCCCGTCATATTTCGAAAGTTCTTTTATGATATCCGTCTCGGGTCCGTTGCACTTTCCTTCCACATCCACGGCATGAATAAGATATTCGTCACAGTAAGATTCAAGTTTTTTAAGCAGATCGGCATCCATAACAGTATCTGTAACCGTCTGCCATCTGTCTGTGGTAACGTAATACTTCTCTCCGACTTTTTTGCAGGAAAGATCAAATACGATCCTTTCTTTTCCGACTGCATCTTTTAAAAGATCCATTCTTTCTTCGGAAAGTTTTCCGTCTTCGAAAAGATAACTTGTAACGATAACATGTGATGCACCGGCTTCGATAAATTCGGGAGCATTCTTATCGTTGATACCGCCTCCTATCTGAAGTCCCATGGGGAATTCCTTAAACGCTTTTATCGCCTCTGCTTTGGAAGCCTCATATTCAAGCGTTCCTGCTTTATTAAGTATTATCGCATGTCCGCCGAAAAGGCCGTTTTTCTTATAAAGATTGGCAAAGAAAGCGGAATCTTTATCCGATATAAAATTTTCTTTTGCCGAATCGTCAGTAAGTGATGATCCGACTATCTGTTTTACTTTTCCGTTATGGATATCTATACAGGGTCTGAATTTCATATTTTTCCTTTTTATCTCTGTTTAGGAATAATTATTTGATAACGTCCTGCATATCGTACCAGCCGCTCTCTTTTCCTGCAAGGAATTTTGCCGCTGCGATCGCACCTTTGCCGAAAATGGCTCTCGAATATGCTGTATGCGAGAATGTTACTACTTCGTCCTCACCTGCAAAGATTACATCGTGGTCTCCGACGATAGTACCGCCTCTTACTGCGGAGATACCGATCTCGTCTGCACGTCTTGCTTCGGAGCGGGGGCTTCTGTCATATACATATGCGAATCTGTTATCATTTGCTGCGTTTATAGAATCAGCAAGAGCAAGTGCAGTTCCGCTGGGAGCGTCTTTTTTCATTTTGTGATGTTTCTCAACGATCTCTATATCAAATCCGGCATCGGCAAGAACTTTTGCATTCTCTTTCAGGATCTTGATAAGCAAATTCACACCTACAGACATGTTTGCCGATTTAAGTACGGCTATGGATTTGCTCGCTTCCTCGACTTTTTTAAGCTGGTCTTCGGAAAGGCCTGTTGTACAGAGTACAACGGGGAGTTTTTTCTCGAGGCAGTAACTTAAAAGATTATCAACTGCCTGTGCGGATGCAAAATCGATAACGGCATCTGCTTTAATGTCACATTCATTAATGTTTTTATATACGGGATAATCGTTTACGGGTCCGTCAAAAGGATCGATCCCCGCAACTATCTGAACATCATTGTCTTCTTTAACGAGTCTTGAGATTGTCTGGCCCATTCTGCCGTTACAACCGTGCATTATGATTCTTACCATATTTATTTCGGCAATGCAAAAGCATTGCTCTCCTCCTTATTTCATAAAAATGTTTAAAAAAAGGGCGCCGAAAACTCGGTGCCCTTAAGTCTGCTTTTTATAACAATCCGTAAGCTTTCATCTCTTCCTTAAGAGCTTCGGCTTTTGCTTCATCCATTGTGCAAAGCGGTGATCTGTAAACATCCTTGCAGAATCCCATATAGCTCATGGCCTTTTTAACGGGGATAGGATTTACTTCACTGAACAATGCATCAATAAGAGGAACTGCTTTGATCTGAATGTCCATTGCTTCCTTAATATTGCCCTGCTCGAATTTCTCGCACATATCATGTACATCTTCGGGAGCGATATTGGAAAGAACCGAAATAACACCCTTAGCGCCAACTGACATAAAAGGAAGTGTCATTATATCGTCGCCGCAATATATATCAACTTTGCCTTTTGAAAGATGATACAATCTTGCGGTCTGGGCAAGATCACCTGTAGCTTCCTTAACACCGACAATGTTGGGAACTTCTGTACAAAGTTTCACGATAGTCTGTGGAAGAATGTTAACCCCTGTACGACCGGGAATATTGTAAAGAATGCAGGGAATCTTTACTGAATCAGCAATAGCCTTGAAATGAAGGAATAAACCTTTCTGAGTTGCTTTATTGTAATAAGGTGATACGAGCAGAAGTCCGTCCGCACCTCTCTTTTCAGCCTCTGTTGACAAGTGGATCGCTTCGGCTGTTGAGTTGGAACCTGTTCCGGCAATAACCGGTACTCTGCCGTTTACACGCTTGACACATGCCTCAATAACGTCCAGATGTTCTTCATGGCTCATTGTTGAAGATTCGCCTGTTGTACCGCATACAACGATGGCATCAGTCTTATGAGCGATCTGGAACTCAATATTCTTGTAAAACTGTTCGTAATCGACTTCCTGGTTTTCATTAAACGGCGTTACTATGGCAACGGCCGCGCCTGTAAAAACTGACATATTTCACCTCTCCTTTCAAAAATTAACAATTCCCATTATAACTTATCGACTTTAATTGTCAATTGAATTTAGAATGAAATCTCAAATTATTGATGACACGAGTGCTTTGTGGTAAAATAATAATACTTATATGCTTATCAAAATGCATATGGTTAAGGGGTTGCGAAATGCAAAATTTGCTTATAAAAATAAGAAAATTTCTGTTTAGAGACGTAAAGAATGAATCCGAATCAAAAGAGCTTGCTGTTCTTATTCGAATAATGTGCATTCTTACGGCTTTTTATTTTCTTATCAATTCCATATATTTCGCAGTAAATGCGATCTATTTCTTCGCTATATTATCCATCCCCATTATCAGTCTGTATGCCGGAGCATTCATTGAGACATACGAAAACAGGACCAAGATCGCTCTTAACATTTTCACTTATACCACTATCGCATCTTCGATCATCTTTACTGTTTTCACGGGCTGGGACAAAAACTATCAATGGCTCCTTTGTATAGTATGTCTTGTTATTTTCTTTTCCGTAGATGAAAACAGCAAATACAAGAGCAATCATATGGAGATAGTTCTGATCTCTCTTGTTGCAGTATCGATCGTTTCCCATTTGATCGGTCCTCAGAAGAAAGGAACAAATCTTTCCAATATTTTCTTTTCCCTGGTAACCGCTATATACTACGGACTTGCAGTTGCGATCAATTCCTATTATTTTTCAAAGAAATTCAACGCATCGGAGATCAAACTTCACAACTACAACCAGAAGTTACAGCAGATGGCTTCTCTCGATGCACTCACACAGCTGGCCAACCGAAGAAGCATGAACGAGTATCTTTCACAGGTAGCATTTGAAAAAGAAAAGAAGGGCGATGTATTCTGTATAGCGATCGCCGATCTGGATTTCTTCAAAAAGATAAATGACCAGTACGGACACGATGCAGGCGATTATATCCTGATGGAAACGGCCAAGATATTCGAGCAGACCATGGAAGGCAGAGGAAAAGTTGCCAGATGGGGCGGCGAGGAATTCCTGTTCTGTTTCAGCGATCTGAATCTGGAACAAAGCGTAAATATCCTTGACGAAATGAGAAGGGTTATCGAAACAAGAAAATTCCTTTATAAAGAGAACGAGATAAGGATCACTATAACGATCGGCGTTGAAGAATACTATCACATATCAGGTATCGAAGGAACCATATCGAGTGCTGACAAAAAACTCTACGAAGGCAAACATTCGGGAAGAAACAGAGTTGTATCATAAAAAAATCCTCATAAAAGAGGATTTTTTATTGTTATTTTCTTTCATAAACAAGAAATTCAAATGTATTGTCAAAATATGTCTGTTCTTCGGATTCGCTTGTGATCTCCCATTCATCATCCTGATCAAGATTGGGGAAATACGTATCTGCACTGAATTCTCTGTCCACTCTTGTTACAAGCGCTTTCTTGCAGTACGGAAGGAATTGTTTGTAAATACTTGCTCCGCCGATGATATATATGTCTTCATCATTGTAATCCTTTAGAAGTTCAAGACACTCTTCCACGGAATGAACGTATATCTCTTCATCCCTTTTTTCGCAATTCGTATTTGATGTTACAACGATATTTGTTCTGTTCTTAAGAGGCTTTCCGCCGGGGAATGAATCAAGTGTTTTTCTTCCCATTACCACAACTTTTCCCGTCGTGGTCTCTCTGAAAAACTTCTGATCGGAAGGGATCCTTACAAGAAGTTCATTCTTATATCCGATACCCCATTTTGCATCAACGCATACTATTAAATTCATCGCAATCTCCTTATATGGCTATGGGTATATTCTCGATCTGAGGACCCGTGATATAATTTTCTACTTTAACGTCGTTTCTGGTGAACTCGTAAAAATCATGAATATCCGGATTGAGCCAGAATGTCGGTGCATCATATGTGGGTCTCTCGATCAGTTCCTTTATGATAGGGATATGTCTGTCGTAAATATGTGCATCCGCGATAACATGAACAAGTTCGCCGACATTCATATCACAAACCTGAGCGAGCATATGCAGAAGGACCGAGTACTGAACGACATTCCAGTTATTTGCAGCGAGAACATCCTGAGAACGCTGATTAAGTATACCGTTTAAAGTAAGTCTGTCTTCTCCCTTTTTCTGTGTAACGTTAAAGGTCATGCTGTAGGCACAGGGATAAAGGTTCATTTCATGCAGATCCTGGTGAACATAGATATTGGTCATTATCCTTCGGCTGAAAGGGTTGTTCTTAAGGTCGTAGATAACTCTGTCAACCTGGTCCATCATTCCTTCTTTGTACTGATGTTTTACACCGAGCTGATATCCGTAAGCTTTTCCTATCGAACCGTCTTCATCCGCCCACTCATCCCAGATATGGCTGTGAAGATCATGGATATTGTTGGACTTTTTCTGCCAGATCCACAATATCTCGTCAGTCGCTGATTTAAGCGCTGTTTTTCTTAAAGTGATAAGAGGAAACTCTTTTGAAAGATCGTATCTGTTAACGACTCCGAATTTCTTGATCGTATACGCACTGGTTCCGTCTTCCCAATGAGGTCTGACCTTTTCACCTTCGGTACTCGTACCGTTTTCAAGAATATCCTTACACATATTAATAAAAATCTGATCGGCGTAACTCATTTTATCTCCTTATAATCAATCAAGCGCATACATACATTCAGTTTCATCAACTTTTTCGATCGTACCGCCTGTAATATCAACAAGTCTTAAATCCGTATCCGAATACATATCCTTTGTAAGAACGATCGTTATCTCTATCGAATCCGAATAATCGTTTGTTAGAACTTTTATCTTTTTATCTCTTAAAAAAGATGAGATCTTCGCATCAAAATTATATGCATATCTGTACTTGACGATAACCGCCTCGCACTCGTTCTTAAACTCAGATCTTTCAAGAGCATCTTTTAATGCCGAGGAATATGCTCTTACAAGTCCTCCCGTTCCTAAAAGAGTTCCTCCGAAGTATCTTATAACGACACATAAGATATCGGTAACTCCCTCTTTCTGAAGGATATCGAGCATCGGTCTTCCCGCGGTTCCGGAAGGTTCTCCGTCATCGCTGCATTTGATATCAGAAGCATCATCACCCATAATATATGCATAGCAATGATGTCTTGCATCATAATATTTTTTCTTTTCGCTTTTTAAGATCTCGGTAACTTCGTCGACACTTTGAACATTGAAAAGATGGCAAATGAATTTTGACTTTTTTTCAATATATATTCCCTCTTGGGAACTGATAAGTTTTTTCATATCAACCTCGATTATTATTCTATCAAAGCACATATCTTTTTACAAGATATATGAAAAGCTCATACGCTCAAATCGCCTGAAAATGATTTGTTGACAAGGCTGAAAGGGATCAGAAGCCCTTTCTTTTCTTTCATTATATTAGTATTAACAAAAAAACCACTTTATAGTATAATATATATTTGATTTTATATGTGGTTTTGAAACAAACACAATATATAGATAAACTTGCATTCATTTTACAGAATAACTTTACTAATCGAAAGGCTACAAAATGAATTTTTCCAAATTAGGTATAAAAAGAACATTAAGACAGATGCGTTCAAAAGGTATCAAAGTCGCAAACCTTTTTAAAGTAACTATCATGCAGTTATTATTTATAGGTTTCATCACCGGCTGTGTGCTTTTGATGTGCGTGGGCCTCGGAGCATTCAACGGAGTTCTGGCAAGTTCTCCCGAGATCGAGGAAGATTATCTTATCCCTTCCGGATATGCTACTCTCGTTTATGACTGTGAAGGTCATGAAATGACAAAACTCGTAACCTCCAACGCAAACAGAAGTTACGTAGCAATGGATAAGATCCCCCAGTACCTTGCGGATGCATTTGTAGCTACCGAGGACGAACGTTTCTACGAGCACAACGGTATCGATATCAAAGGTATCATCCGTGCGGGATTTGAGGGTATCAAGGCCGGAGGTAAATTCCATCAGGGTGCTTCTACCATTACACAGCAGCTTCTTAAAAACAACGTTTTCGACGACAGCTGGGTAACAGAGACAGACGATATCGTAAGATTCAAGAGAAAGATCCAGGAACAGTATCTCGCTGTCGAAATGGAAAAGAGACTCGATAAGAGACAGATCCTCGAGTATTACCTTAACACTATCAACCTCGGTCAGAATACTCTCGGTGTTCAGGCCGCTTCACAGAGATATTTCGGAAAGCCCGTTTATCAGCTCACACTTTCCGAAAGTGCTGTTTTGGCCGGTATCACACAGAACCCTTCAAGATACAACCCTATCTCCCATCCCGAAGAAAACGAGAAAAAGAGAAAAGTCGTTCTTGAAAAAATGCTCAAGCAGAACTACATAACAAAAGAAGAATTTGCCGAAGCAATGGCTGATGATGTATATTCAAGGATCCAGAAAGTTAACGAAGTTGCATCGGTAAACAATGTTAACTCATACTTTGTCGATGAACTTACAAATCAGGTTGCCGAAGATCTTATAAATATCGCAGGATACGATAAAGACACCGCTTATAAATTGTTATATTCCGGCGGTTTGAAGATCTACTCCACACAGAACCCCGAGATCCAGGGTTATTGTGACGAAGTATTCGCAAACGAAGAAAACTATGCAGGAAAGACAAAATATCTCTTAAGTTACCAGTTAACCGTCGATAAAGCTAACGGTGACGTAATGAACTACTCTACGGAGATGTATCAGGCATATTATAAGGAATTCGATTCCAACTTCAACCTTATCTACAATTCCGAAGAAGAAGCAATGGAAGCGATCGAAGCTTATAAGGCTGCGATCATGGAAGAAGGCGACGAAGAACGTGCCGAGAATATCAACCTCGTACCCCAGCCTCAGGCATCCATCACGGTTATGGATCAGTCTACGGGTTATGTAGTAGCCATGGTCGGCGGTCGTGGTGAGAAGATCGCAAGTAAGACTCTTAACAGAGCTTCGGATACGATGAGACAGCCCGGTTCGCTGTTTAAGGTTCTTTCAACTTACGCTCCCGCTATCGATACTTATCAGTTCACTCTGGCTGACGTACAATACGACGGACCTTTCACTTATACAAACGGACGTCCCATTTCAAACTGGTACGGACAGAACTACAGAGGAATCTGTTCGTTAAGACAAGGTATCGTAAGTTCCCTTAATATCGTAACCGTTAAAGTCCTTACACAGGTTACGCCCAAGAAAGGTTTTGAATACCTTCAGAACTTCGGCTTTACTACTTTGGTCGACAGAGAAGTTACCAAAGACGGTCAGGTCATGAGTGATATCAACCAGGCTCTTGCTCTCGGCGGTATTACGCACGGTGTTACAAATATGGAAACAACCGCTGCTTTCGCAAGTATAGCAAACAGCGGTGTATATAACCGTCCCACTCTTTATTCAAAAGTTACGGACGCTGACGGAAATATCATCCTCGACAATACGATGAACGAATCACACAGAGTATTGCAGGAAACATCCGCTTTCCTTTTGACAAGTGCAATGAAAGACGTTGTATCGGGTGCAGGCGGTACAGGTTCCATGGTTAACTTCGGTAATATGTCGATCGCCGGAAAAACAGGTACAACATCCTCATACAACGATATCTGGTTTTCAGGTTATACACCTTATTACACAGCTACAGTCTGGGTAGGATTTGACAACAACGTAGACCTTGCAGGCAACCAGCACGATATCGCAAAATTCCTCTGGAAAGAATGTATGTCAAGGATTCATTCGAATCTTCCCAATGCATCATTCGATATGCCCAACGGAATCACTCAGGCTGCTGTATGCTCGCAGTCAGGTAAAATACCCAGAGAAGGTTTGTGTACAGACTACGTTCGTATGGAATACTTTATAGAGGGCACAGAACCCACTGAATTCTGCGATATCCATTACAAGGGTATTGTATGCGGATATGACGGAAAGATCGCATGTGAGTCCTGTCCTTTCGCTACAGAGGGCATCGCTACTCTTCCTTTAAGAGAATCCGAAGTTTTGGATTACGGTCAGAACAGCGTACCCGACAATCACTGCTGTCATAACTCACAGTTCTTTGCACAGCCCAACTACCAGGAGATCCTTCAGAACCAGATGTGGGAAATGCAGAACAGATAATGATAACAGCTATATAAATAACAGCCGCACGTCATAAAAAATCAAATATAATATTTTCAGACATAAAAAAATAATCCCGATATGTTTCGGGATTATTTTTTATTATCATATTAATCTTCTTCTGTTTCGTTTTCCGTATCAGTTTCCGTATCCGTATTCTCTTCCGTCTGTTCGTCCGAAGTATCTGAAGAAGTATTATCAAATGTTACATATTCTTCATACTCTCCGTCATCATTTAAGAACATCGGGATAACTTCTACATACTCTGAAAATACATAAGCAGGTTTGCCGTCGTACTCGATCTTGATCCATTCTTTATCCTTATCACCGAGAACTTTAAAGTCAAAACCTTTATATGCGGAACCGAGACGATCGTAATCGGTTCCCGGACCGGTTCTTATATTTACATTGTCTTCAATAAGTCTTGCTCTGTCTTCGACTTCGATGTGTACTTCTTCTTTGTTTTCGGCCACCTGGTTTTCAAGTTCCGACAAGTCTATCTTCTCATGAGCCGGAAGATAAAAGTTTGCCTGATCTTCATCCATTGCAACAGGAGGTCTTGTCGCGATCTTTATCACACAGAATACTATCGCGACCGTAAGGCATATCATTACGCCGTACATGATCGAAGTTCTGGATTTTTTGTCAATTAATGCCATAACTCTTTGTCCAAAATATTATTTCTTCTGAGCGTCAAATGTAATCTCTGCCGTGTAGGGTGTTTCCATATCGCCGTAAAGGATGGAAATCGTCATAACGCCTGAGATCTTGTTTCCGTCACAGCTTCCGTTCATGTCGATCTGATACTGACCTTCCGTATCTTTTATTCCGAAAAGCGAATCCGAAAGGTATCCGTTCTGATCGATGTCAGACACCGAAATGCTGAATGAATCATAGTTGTCTTCGCTGATGATGATATCACCGCCGCCATAATTTCCTTTGGCATAATCAGCGTATGTGATAAATGTCTTATTGCTGAATCTCTGATCTCCGAGATAATCACCCATATTGATGATCATATCCCATGCAGCGGGTGTAGTATCTGAATCTTCATAAAGCGAAATAGCAAAAGGCTTTTCCGAACTGTCTGTATAGAGATCTTCTACCGCGATGTTAATACCGTTATCGCTTAAGTAATCTGCAAGCTGCTGTGATCCGTATGTATTTTCAACTTTTGAATAGCCTACATAATCGCCGTAATAAGCTGAACTGTTAGTATAATCGTTTGCTGTAACGCCTGAGGATCTTCCTAAAAGAAGGAATATAACAACCGCAAGGACGATAAGTACAACAATCACTAAAAAGATGGCTGCAACAATAATAAATGCGATAAGGCATCCTTTGCCTTTCTTCTTGGGTTTGGCTTCCTTAGCGGATGCAGGTGCTGCTGCAGGTTCAGGTGCCGACTGAGGCGCAGGTGCGGGAGCGGGAGCTGCCTGAGGCGCAGGTGCTACCTGAGGTGCGGGTGCAGGTTCAGGTGCAGCCTGAGGTGCAGGTGCGGGTGCAGGTTCGGGTGCTGCCTGTGCAGCAACAGTTTCCTTAACTTCTTCCTTAACTTCGGCAACTGCTTCTTTTACTTCTTCTTTTACTTCCGCAACAGGCTCTTTAACCTCTTCTGCGGTTTCTTTTACTTCTGCTGCAGCTTCTTTAACTTCAGCTGCTTTATCTTCAACGGCTTCTTTAACTTCAGAAACCGCCTCTTTAGCTTCTTCTTTTATTTCGGATGCTGTTTCTTTAACTTCTTCCTTAACTTCAGTTACCTGTTCCTGAACTTCTTTTTTAACTTCGGCAACAGTCTCCTTAACTTCTACAGCGGCCTGAACAGTCTCTTCTTTCTTCTCTTCAACTGTTTCTTTAACTTCTACTGCCGCTTCTTTAACTTCAGCAACCATTTCTTTTACTTCTTCAGTCTGAACTTCAACTTTAGTTCCGCAATTAGGACAAAACTGAGCGTTATCAGCAAGT
Source organism: uncultured Lachnospiraceae bacterium (assembly GCA_902790275.1). GTDB lineage: Bacteria > Bacillota > Clostridia > Lachnospirales > Lachnospiraceae > UBA3766. The sequence continues at coordinate 3,960 of CADARM010000025.1, read as the reverse complement.
TTGGTTCCGCAAGTACTACAATACATAACCCTTCTCCTTATACATAAAAATCAAACCTAACACGAAGATTATTATACCATTTCAAGTACTTTAAATACAACACTTTAAAGGAACAATTTGTTGACAAATTAAAAGCAACTATGATAATATAATTCTCGTTGTAATTGCTGCTATGGCTCAGTAGGTAGAGCGTCGCATTGGTAGTGCGGAGGTCACGGGTCCGATTCCCGTTAGCAGCTTACGCGTTAAGCACAAGGCAAATACACGAAAAAATAAGGCAGGATGCAAATTCATTTGCAATCCTGCCATTTTTTCTGTGTATTTGACGACGCTCGCGATGAAATAAATGCGAAGCATTTATGAATGCAGCGAGCGCCTTGTGCTTAACGCGTAAATGAATGCGCCGTGAGTGCTTGTGCTTTGCATTCGAATGCAGCGAGCGCCTTGTGCTTAACGCGTAAAATCATGCGAAGCATTTATGAATACGCGAGCACTTCGTGCTTAATGCTTAACCTTACTTCAAAATCAACTGGCTCCAGGAATCAGCAGGTACAAACGCGATGTATGTCTTACCTGTATTAAGTTCGATCTCTTTTCCGTTTGATTTGTAATAGTAATGTGTGATTCCTTCGGGTTTATCCTTGGACCATGTAATGGGAACCGCAACGCCTTTTGTAAGGTAATAACCTTCGTGAGAAGTGGAATCCGTAACGTTATATGTTAAGTATCCGTTCTTGTCAAGTTCTGTAAATGAGATGCATTCAAGGATCACGTTTGTAAAGCTTGTAACCTCATTGTCAAGTGCGTCGATGTGAGCCTTGCCGTATTCATAGTATTCATACTTCTGCTTCTCATCGTTGTACTTAAGCTGTGACTTGTTATGAGGGAAAGGAAGCTCGATGTTCTTTACATCTTTTGCATCAGCAAATTCACCGATCTTATTGTCACCCTTTGCAAAGTTCCAATGCTTTCCTTCATAATACTTGTTGTATTCCTTGGAATATCCGGCAGCTTCGATCCTCTTTCCGAGGCCGTTATAAGACTTGCCTGTGTTGGGATTGGTATAGTTCTCATATGTAACATATTCGGTGAATTCGGTGGGCTTTCCGTTTGAATATCTTGCAAATCCGCCGGATAAGTTGTTACAGTAAGGCATTCCGATATAGTTATCGATGTAGAAAGGACCGCCGTCATGAACAAGGATCGCGTTCCACTCACCTGCAACCATTACGTTTGTTGTACGTGTACTTCTGATACTTCCGAGCTGTTCGATCTTCTCCCAGTCTTTGATAAGGCACATAAGTCTGGTGATCCTTCCGTTAGCCGTGGAGTTCATAAGTTCGTAAACAACATCAGCCTGGTTAACACCGTAATGATCGAGCGCTGTCAATTCGTTATCGACCATACATGCGATAGGTCTCTGGTTCTCCAAAGCCTCATCGATCCATTCGTTTGTAAGTTCACTTCTTACACAACCTTCCTTGGTTTCCTCGTAAACTTCTTCTTCCTCTTCGGGTTCTGTATTTGTACTGATAATATCACTGTCAATACTTACGACATTTACCGGTTCCTGATCTTCACCGTCATTATCATAAACGATATTCGGATCTTTTCCTTTACAAGCAGCAAACATAACTGCAAGTGAAGTAATGCTTAAAGCCAGAATGGCAAATGATTTAATCTTTTTTAAATTCATATAACCTTCCTCTCATTATGTTTTTAGTAAAACCACAACACCTATTGATTATAACACTTTTAAACACAAAATAAAAGGTCTTTTGAGAATTAGTCATTTACCTGTCCATATCTTTCTTTTTCGTACAGGGCATTTAATTCGTAAATATCTTCATTCATCAATTTATGTATATCTTCCGCTCTTTCTTTGGGCGTCTGATATTTCTTTAATTCGTAACCTTTTTTAATATTCCTCATAACAGCTTTCTTATACTGTTTTCGGATCTTTGAAAGATTTTCTTTTTTCACGTTCTTTTTCCTTACGATCTTTTCTCTGATCTCGATCATTCCCTCATCTTCGATCGTCGTAGTCTGGATTTCCTTCTTGACGATAAGCGATTTGACAATGGAAATGATTATCCTTACCAGAACAAAGATAACTATGGCCGCAAGTATCACAAACAAAACAGCCGAAAAGATATTGAATTCGGAGCTTGCATTATCAGCCGCGTATAATTCATCCATATTCAGCTTAAGATCCACGTCTTCAGCATCTCCGAAGAACAGTTGATAAAGATAATCCGCCAGTTCGGTGATCTTCGTGAAAAGGAATCCGAGGAATCTGGCAAATTTCAGATAAAGGAAAAGCGTTACCCTGTCAAATGCCTCGATCTTTGTTACAACCATCACTACGAAAGAAAAGATAATAAACGGTATCGCGAGTTTGGAATCGTTTTTAAGCATTTCCTCGAGCGGCATTTTTTCGTTTTTCTTTCTCTCGATAGAAAGGAAATACGCATTTTCAAAAAACAGACGGAAGTAATATGAAATAACATACAATACGCCGGTGACAAAGAAAAACTTCATCGCAAACGTAAAATCAAATACATCTGCAAAAAGATATGCCAGAGCAGGCACGATCACAAATATTATGCCAATGTAAGTAAAACCTTCTCCTCTTGCGTCAAAGTAATTCTTCATATCCGTAACAAGAAAAACCATAAACACGCCGAAAAGGAAAAGTTTGTAAATGAAATCAAAAGGCAGAAATATGATTAGAAGAAGCGGAATGGCATGTAAAAAAGCATATACAAAAAAGATATTGAAAAAGAACGCCTTTGTATTAAATGCCATCCTTAACAAATAAGAAAATGCGATCATCAAAAGAATCCCCACCGGAAGTATCGGCGAAAAAGGACGTTTATAGACCATATCCCATATTTCGCCCGCAGTTGCGGCAAGAAGATATATCATTATGAAATTGGAAATCTCGGCAAGAACCAGAAATCTTCTACTTTTCATTTTCTATAACCCATTTAAATGTATCGGAACCGTTCTCATAGAAAGGCGAGATATCTGCATAACCGTAATCGGGAATGATAACACTTACATTTGCACCGTTCTTTTTTATCTCATCGAATTTCTCTGCAAAATCATTCTTACGGTAATTTGAAATGATAATATACTCATTATCGGATTCGTAATCGATATGATCATCGAGAAGCTTAATGAACGAAGGACAGGTATCCTTCACAAGGATCCTCGCGAGAGCGATGTCGATATTTCTAATATGACCGTCATCACAGCCGGCATCCACACCGATCGCTTCATCGGATTCGTAATCTGTTCCGTTTGTGTATAAAGCTACCGGAATCTGCTCTTCGATAAATCTGTCCGCAAGGCAGGAAGCTATCCTGATGGACCATTCAGCAAGATCCTCGCTGTTTCTTACAAGGTTCATATCGAGGTTAAGAAGAAGCACAACATTCTTTCTGTTCGTGGAATTGAATGTGTTTACGTGAAGGTTATCGCTCTTTGCGGTAGCCTTCCAGTTGATATGATTCATCGGATCGTAAGGCTGATATTCTCTTATCGCCCTGAATTCAAAAGGATCTTCATTCAGTTTGATCCTTTTTACGACATCACCCGTGTATCTGATGATATCGTCTCTCATATCCTCTCTTCTTATCCTGTAAGGAAGAACAAGAACAGATGAGAATTCATCGGATGTCGCAAAATTGCTTTTATCCATGAATATATCTTTGCAGATAATATCAATAGAGGTGATCTTGTACTCACCTCTTTTGGTCGCTTTAAAAATATATTTTCTTGTAATTATCTGAAAAGGTCTGCAGGAGAAATAATCATTCCTGTAATACTGATCGGTCACAGCGGAATTCCTTTCTTTTGGAAAAAGAAAAGTCCTTGTGATCGAAAATTTTAACTGAATGACCGGCAGAAGCAGAGCTTTGTCATTCTTGATGACTTCGATAAGAGCGTTCTTAT
>CADARM010000024.1 GCA_902790275.1 uncultured Lachnospiraceae bacterium | reverse complement strand
ATGAGAAAAAGGTAAGTCCCATCTTTTTTTTTTTTTTTGCAAGATCCGCCTGCCATTCCCAGGGTGTATAAGCTTCTTTATAAAGATCGTAGAGGGTCCTTCCGTCCCAAAGGGTTCCCTGTGTGATCTTAAAATACGGCTTGTCGGAATCGAGTGTTATCGTGTCCGCGGTATAAGTCTGGATCTTTATCGCATCCGCACCGGCTTCCTTGGCCGCATGCATGATCTCCACCGCACGGTTGTAATCGCCGTTATGGTTTGCCGACATCTCGGCCACTATGAACACGGGATTGTTTCCGCCTATTTTCTTTCCGTCGATTTCTATAACTTTTTCCATACCGTTTCTCTCTTTTATAAATGAACTCTGCTGTTTTATCTTAAGATCTCTCTAAGATCTTTTATTTTAACGTCTGCCTCGTATTCTTTCGAAGGAGCGTCCTTTCTCATGAAGAGGCCTTCATCCCTTACGATCTGGATCGTTTTCATCCCGATCTTCTTCGCACCCGCAAAATCCTTGGCCGGATTGTCTCCTATATATACCGCTTCCTCCGGTTTGACGCCAAGTTTTTCAAGGCACGCTTCGTAAACGACGGGATTCGGCTTGGTAAAATGCGTTTCACCGTCTATTACCAGAGCATCGGGTAAGACAAGCGCATCAATGATATCAAAAAGCCCTAAAAGTTCGATCTTGGCTTCCTGGACTTTTGCGTTTCCGTCCGTTATCACCCCGATGAGTTTTCCTTCTTTCTTTAAGACCTTTAAGACTTCCTCTGCTTCTTCATATAAATAAAGCTTTGGCCTCGTTGCCCTGTATACCTCTACGAGTTTCATCGGATCTTCATCAAGATCATACTCTTCGCAGAGCCGGTTATATGTTTTGCCTCTTCCTTCTTTTTTTACGGATCCGATGCAAAAGTCATACACTTCCTTTGCGGAGATATTATATTTTTCGCTGACATATTCGCTTACATCCTTCATTCCGGAATCGAAAAACTGCATCTCATTGTAGAGCGTGTAGTCCAGATCGAAGATGTAGGCTTTTATTCCTTTTAGATTCATTCGGCTTTTCCTTTTGTTTCAAATGAACTTTTTCCGAAGAGGCTCGCGGCCGTTATCGGGAAAAGATAGAAAAGAAGCAGATGGTATCGAAGCAATACGATCGGTGCAAAAAGCATCATTGTAAAATAAGCGAGATTCAATGCGTTTATGAATCTGAATCCCTTTCTTTTTGCATGTATCGAATAACCCGCGGCAAAAAGCAGGAAAAGATACTGATATCCTATCGTGCAAAGCTGCCCGAGTATGGGGATCCTGTGAACATACGCCTCTGTCGAAAAGCTCTCCATAAGGTCGTAAAGTGCGGGGATCTTGCTGTCAAGTTCCGCAGGTGCCTCGGGATTCACTTTAAAATAATCGCTCCTGTATTCGGATTCGATATAATTTCTTCTCGTATAGCCATCGGGCTCGGTAAACGGATACCAGGCTTCGTATGAAAGATAATTCCACGCCTCGAGATACTCGAAAGGATATCTTAACCCCTTCTTTATCCAGAGCTTCCAGAAATCTCCCGCGCGGTACTCAAACTCATCGTTGTTTAACCCGAGCTTGATCGCATCCGCACACCATGGGCAGTAATACCGAAAATGCTCTTCGGCATAATATCTTAAAAGAACTTCCTTCTCTTCGAGAGTAAAAGCGGCATCGCCTTTTTTTACATATACATTGGCGAGCTGCTGGACCGGAATGCTCATAAGTTCGGAATCCGGAGGATTCTCGGCGTTTACGAGTTTCACAAGTCCTTTGTTGAACACAAAAAGCATTATAAAGACTGCGATCATAAAAACGATCCTTGCAGGCTTTTTATACATTTTGACGATCACGTACGTCATCATCAAAGAAAAGAGGAACATGAACGATGTTCGTATATGGCATGTCAGGATCGATAATGCAGCAAAAGCGATAAACGAAACGATCCTGTATGCTTTGCTCTTATCTTTCAGGGAATCAAGTATAAAGATCTCGTAAAACTTTATTATCATAAGGGAAGCCAAGAGGCTGCCGAATATCGTCGAGTTCGAGCATCCCGAAAAAAGGATCACTGTCGGCGAAAACATAAAGTACGCCATCGTCAGCACATATACGATCTTTTTTCTTTTTAAGGAATATAAAAATACCGTCTCGTACGAAAGGACCGCCGCACCGAGGAGCAGATGAAGCGCGGTAAAGATCGCAATCCCCGAATTGAAATCCCCGAAGAGTTTCATTCCCGCCTTGCAGGATAAAAGAAGCAGAGTCGAATGGATGATCGGGATCCTTCCCCAGATAGGAACTTCCGGATACCAGATCTGAACGAATTCTTTTCCCGCATCATACGAAAAGAATCCGGGCCATGACGCCAGCCAGCAGGGTATCCATGCTGCAAAAAGAAGCGCGAACGAAACAAAAAACAGGATAATCTTCTTTCTTTTCGATATTTCCTTTTCCTCTGCGCCTTTGCTTTTCTTTATTATCTTTTCATTCAGCCCGTCGACTCCGGTCCATAAAAGGATCGTGATAAAAAGAAATACGACCCACAAAGAAAGGAAAACGATCGGGTAATATCCTCTGAAACCGTTCTTTTCGGTATCACAGAGAAACCCGAAAAAGAAAGAATAAGTGATAAGAAAAGAAACGATCGTTCCGGTAACGATTGTTTTCTTTTTAAGTATTCTGTTAAGAAGCTCCTTAAAAGTCATATGTTCCACTTATTGTACAAATACGGATTCGGAGAATCTGAGCATGGTGATCTCTTTTACGGGATGAACCTCGGGTTCTTTTCCCTCGAATATACAGGAAAGTGCTTCGGCATAATCTGCGCCTGCCGCAAATGAAAGCGGAACGCCGCCGCCGAATCTCGGATTGATCTCAAGCATTTTCAATGAGCCGTCTTCTTCTTTGAAGCACTGAAGGGTATAGGGGCCGACAGCCTTTCCTTCTTTGTTAAGTGCTCCCATGACTTTCTTTGAAAGTTCGATGATCTTTTCATCGAGAACGACCACACTTTTATTTACTTCACCGTTAATAACTTCGATACGTTCTCTCGGAACAACGTAGATCACTTTGCCGTTCATATCGCAGAGAACGTCCATCGTATACTCGGTGCCGTTTATCTTTTCCTGGATAATGGGATCTTTAACTTTCTTTAATGCGTATTTAAGGTCATCTTCATCCGCACAGGAATAAACTCCGGCACTTCCCATGCCGTCCGCGGGTTTTACGATAACGGGATATCTGCATGTCTCATTTTCACCGATCACCTTCGGTGCGGGGATCGAATATTTCTCGAAAAATCCGTTGGTCTTTTTCTTATCTTTGCAGATATCAAGGACCTTTCCGTCGGAAAGCACGAGACGCGTTCCTGTTTTTTCAAAATCTTCTCTCGCCTTATCAAGGATCGGAAATTCGTTTTCAAGAAGGGGGATCAGATAATCGATCTTTTCTTCTTTGCACACTCTTAAAAGGGTGGGAATGTATTCCCCATCCGTTACACGGGGTATGAGGCAGAATTTATCGACAAAATATTTTGCGGGATTAAGGTCGCTGCAGTCTGCGCCCACAACGGTGAATCTCGTCTTTAAATGTTTGATAAGTTCCACTCTTTTTCCGATGGCGGTAAGAAGTATTTTCATCTTTTTTCCTCTGATAAAAAATGTTTACGGGTGAAGTTTTTGATACTTGATCTCTGCGATCTTCCAGTCGGATTCGTTGTCTATGTCCTGAACTTCCATCTCGTCGATAACGTAGGGAAGTATGTTTCCGAGCATCAGCTTTTTGTTTTTCTTATAGCTTTCGACGTTAAAGCAGTAGAACTGCCCGACGTCGTGATATTCTTTCTCGAGATCCTGGGATCTGGCGTCCATGAATTCGGGATATTCGAATACAAGTCTTTCGTCCCTTATGACCATCGCTCTTTTCGGAGGAAAAGAAAATGCGACCACGGGAATGAGCGAATCCGCTTTGCTCTCGATAAACTTCTCCATCGCATCCTTTATCTTTTCTGCGGTAACAAAGGGTGCCGTGGGATATACGCATACGCCGTAATCGAATCTCTCGCCCCTCTTTTCGTATTCGTCGATAACCTCAAGGAGCACATCGTTTGTCGTTGCAAAATCGCCGCTTGTTTTTTCGCTTCTGAAAAAAGGAACCTTTGCGCCGTACTTTTTTGCAACTTCCGCGATCTCTTCGGAGTCCGTGGAGACCATTACTTCATCAAAGAGTCCGGTATTGAGCGCCGCCTCGATCGAATATGCGATGATCGGTTTTCCGAGGAACTCCTTTATGTTCTTTTTGGGGATTCTTTTGCTTCCGCCTCTGGCGGTTATGATTGCTATGCTTTTCATATCTTTTCCTTACTGAAGGTTATTGTTCTTTCTGTATTTCGAAGGGGTACAGCCCTTGATCTCGATGAATTTCCTGATGAAATAATCGCAGTCCATGTAACCGACTTCCTCGGCGATCTGGTTGATCTTCTTTTCGGTCATGATAAGCTGTTTTGCGGCCTCGTTGATACGGATGTTAGTAAGATAATCCTTAAACGAAACATTGTATTTCTTTCTGAAGACCTGTCCCAAATAGGAACTGTTCATATAATATTTTTCACCGAGGTTTCTAAGAGAGATGTTCTCGGCATAATGCTCTGCGATATCTTTTTCGATGCTTGATAAGATTCCTCTTGAGACGTTCTTTCTTAAGCTCATAAGATAGTCCGCATACTGAAGTGCGAAGTTCTTTAAGTGCTGGCTCGAACCTCTCGATAAAGTTTCTTCGAACGAGTTCTCTGAAATGTACTGGATGACTTCTTCCTGATTGACATTGTCATCCTGCTCGCTCGCAAGGTGGATGAGCTGAAATAAAAGATAGTTGATGTTTAAGTTTACGAGGTTGTAGTTCTCGCCTACGTTGGTGATCTCCTCGTAGAGTTTTTCCACGCTCTTTTCTATCTGTTCTTTTTCGTTCTTTTCTATCGCCGCGATACATTCGTCGAGGCTCTTTTTGCAAAGGTATGCACTCTTCTGCTCGATCTGAACTTCGTCCTCGTAAATGTATACTCTCTTTTCGTTATGGAAGCCCTTGATACTGTTAAGCATTCTGCATGAGCTGTACGATTTTGCTATCTGGGAAATGTCATTGACTCTTTTTCCGCAGATCATTCTTACGGGTTTTAAGAGCACGCCTTCGATCTTTTTGATCATGCTCTCAAAATATTCTAGATCCGTCATGTCGTATCTTGTGGCCATGTTGTCGCAGTAGATAAAACCTACGTCATAACTCGATTCGTCGTAGGAAACATCGAAGATAAAGTGGTTGATGTTTTCTTTCTGAACCTCGCGGCATACGGAATGGAGCTGATGCTGAAGACCTCTCGCATCGGAATCGTCCTCTTCGTTTTCTCTGTATTCGCCGGCAAGTTCGATGTCGACATATCTGATCTTTCCGGAAAGCTGCATGTGCTTTTTTACGTGCTCGAGATTGTTTTCGTCGAATTTACCCTTGATAAGGGCGATAACGTTTCTTGCAAGATAAGCGTCTTCCATCTTCTGACGGTCGTCTTCCTGCTCTTTGTTCGCTTTTTCGAGATTGGAAACTTTTCTTATAAGAGTAAGGATATCCTTCTTCTGAACGGGCTTTAAGATATAGTCCATACAGTTATACTTAATGGCTCTCTGGGCATATGAAAAATCATCGTAACCCGTAAGGATAACGAATCTTGCCTTGGATATTCCTTTTTTGTGGATGGTTTCGAGAAGTTCGAGACCTGTCATTACCGGCATCTGGATATCGGAAATGATAAGGTCCACTTCGTTATCCTTAAGATAATCGAGTGCCTCTTTTCCGTTCGATGCGGCACAAACTATTTCATAGCCTTCTTTTTCCCAGTCAACAAGGATCTTTAAACCCTGCAAAATAAAGGGCTCATCATCTACAAGCATGACTTTTAACATCATTCTACCTCCGTTGCCTTCTTGAGTTTATCAAGAGGAATACGAATTATTACACTTAAGCCTACTCCCTCTTCGCTTTCGATATCGAATTTGACCGTATGTCCGGTCACCATCTTAAGTCTTAAGCAGGCATTCAGGATTCCGACATGTTTTCTGTTCTTGATGGTTTCGATCGAAGCTTCCTCTATATCTTTAACCATCTCTTTGACTTTATCTTCAGTCATACCTTCACCGGTATCTTCGACTTCGATAAACAGTTCTTTTTCCCCTTTATAAACACGGACGAAGATCCAGCCCTGCGTAGCCTTGGATTCGATTCCGTGAACGCACGCGTTTTCAACAAATGTTACGACCGTAAGCTTCGGAACTTCGTAAAGCTCGCAGTCCTTTTCGACATCGATGTCAAAGGAAAGTCTGTCGCCGAAACGGTAACTCTGCAGGGCAAGATATGCTTCGATGGATTCGATCTCTTTTTTGATCGTAACGAAATCCCTGCCCCACTCAACGTTCTGTCTTTCCATGACGGCCAGCTTATCGACCATCGATGCGGTTTCCGTCTCGCCCTTTAAGAGAGAGTGCATTCTGATACTCTCTAACGCATTGAACATAAAGTGCGGATTGATCTGACTCTGAAGGGCTAAAAGCTCGGCTTTCTGTCTTGCGATATCGCTTTCCTGTTCCTTGATCTTGTCTTTATATACGGTGGTCACAAGTTCGTTGGTTATATCGACCATCCTGTTGTACTTATTCATCAGTGACGCAAGTTCGTCATTACCTTCAACGTTCTTGATCGAGTTAAAGGTGTTTGTCTTCTCGCTTCCGAACGCATTCTCAAGTATCGCTATTCTCTTGATAACCGTATTCTCGATCACGGAGAGCATAAAGAAAGGAACGATAACCGTAAAGATGATAAGCAGAAGACCTATCTCCCAGTTGTCTTTTATCGCCGAAGAAATGATCCTTTCTTCGTTAACGATGATGATATCAACCTTTGCACCTGCGATGGTCACGCTCTTTACTACATTGTTCTTATTTTTCAGATTCACCTGTTCTCTGTAGATTATCGAATCGCCCAGAGTGGAGAATACTACATAATCATCTATGATAACGTATGCGGGATATTTTGAATTGAAGGATTTTAAGTTACTCTGAAGAGTACTGGAGTCATGACCGATAACAACGAGCTTTGCGACTCCGCTTTCTCTTTCGTAATCCATTCTCTTCACATAGTAAAATTTTCTCTTGCTTCTGAATTCGTTGGTCTCGTCTACATCGTAATATGCACTTATCAGGTCTTTTCTTCCACTCTTGATAAAGTCCTGATACCATTTCTGCGTGTAGACACCGGAGAGTTTTTTTACAAACTGCGAATCCAGCATGGTATCGTTATCCGCATATATGACGATGCTGTTTCTGTTAAGACCTGATGTGGTCTCGAGGAACGAGTCGTTGATCACATCGTAATATTCTGAAACAAAATCATATCCGGTATCATATCGATTAACTACAAAATCATTTATCTTAGGGTTCATGTTAACACTTTCCGCAAGTGTAACATCGCTGCTTAACATGTTTTCGAAGTAATTCTGATAAACGCCTGCGACATATTCCATATCGTATTTTATGGTGTTTATCTCCTGCTGGTAAACAGCGTTTAAGATGATCGCGTCGGTAACTATCAGAGGTATGATGACACACGAAAAATAAAGCACAAAAAATTTGTGTCGGAATCTTAGGTTATTAAAGAATTTTTCGACCGGTCTGTAGAATACCCTCAGGAATTTTCTCATATCTTATCTATTGTATCATATTTTTTTATATAACGACATTCTTGGATTAAAACTATCCTCTCTTATGAATTAACACTGTTTTCAGGTTTTTAATCATCCATCCTTTTATCAAAAGAGCCCGATGCGTTAAACGCACCGGGTTCTTTTTTCTTTTTACATAAAAGATGCCCGGCATCTTTTCAAACGCCGGGCACCGTAAATATTCACATATTATCTTACTTGAAAGGATTCTCTGTAGGATAAGGAAGTGAAGCGGGCTGATTGTAGTTGATATCCTCGATGGGAACTCCGATGTATTTGAATACTTCGTAGAGTGCCTTGCCGTGATGACCGAATGTAACGGCACCGTGGTGAGGATAGTTCTTCTCAATGAGCACGTGACGATAGAAACGTCCCATTTCCTTAATAGCGAATACACCGATACCACCGAAGGACTTGGTTGCAACGGGAAGTACTTCACCTTCTGCAAGATATGCTCTGATCTTAGCATCAGCTGTTGACTGAAGTCTGAAGAATGTGATATCTCCGGGGATGATGTCGCCTTCAAGAGTTCCGTTTGTAACTTCGATAGGAAGTGCTCTTGCCATGATCATCTGATACTTCATCTCATGGAATGCAAGCTTCTTGGAGCATGTATTTCCGCAGTGGAATCCCATGAATGTATCTGTATGCTTGTAATCGAACTTGCCTTCGATAGACTCTTTGTACATATCCTTGGGAACGGAGTTGTTGATATCAAGGAGTGTTACGATATCATCTGATACGCATGTACCGATGAACTCGGAGAGACATCCGTAAATATCAACTTCACAAGATACGGGGATACCCATACCTGTTAAACGTGAGTTAACGTAGCAGGGAACGAATCCGAACTGTGTCTGGAATGCGGGCCAGCACTTGCCTGCGATGGCAACGTACTCTCTGTAACCCTTGTGAGCCTCAACCCAGTCAAGAAGTGTTAATTCGTACTGAGCTAACTTAGCAAGTACTTCGGGCTTCTTGTTGCCTGCGCCGAGTTCTTCTTCCATCTCTTTAACCTTTGCAGGGATTCTTTCATCATTAGCATGCTTGTTGAATGCTTCGAAAAGGTCAAGTTCTGAGTTCTCTTCGATCTCAACACCGAGGTTGTAAAGCTGCTTGATAGGAGCGTTACAAGCAAGGAAGTTAAGAGGTCTGGGACCGAATGATATAATTTTAAGTTTTGAAAGACCAACGAGTGCTCTTGCTACGGGAACGAATTCATTGATCATCTTAGCGCAGTCTTCAGCATCGCCTACGGGATACTCGGGAATGTATGCGCCAACGTTACGAAGCTTTAAGTTGTAGCTTGCGTTAAGCATACCGCAGTATGCGTCGCCTCTGCCGCCGCAAAGATCGTTCTGTGTCTCTTCTGCTGCTGCACAGAACATCTTGGGTCCTTCAAAGTGCTTTGCGAGAAGTGTCTCGGAGATTTCGGGACCGAAGTTTCCAAGGTATACGCAAAGAGCGTTACAACCTGCTTTCTTGATATCTTCAAGAGCCTGAACCATGTGGATCTCGCTCTCAACGATACAGATAGGGCACTCATAGATATCTGTTGCATCATAGTTAGCCTTGTAAGCATCAATAAGAGCTTTTCTTCTGTTAACCGAAAGTGATTCGGCGAAACAGTCACGGCTTACTGCAACGATACCGATTTTAATCTTAGGAATGTTATTCATAAATTTGCCTCCCATTATATAATTTTTCTTTTTTATATCATAAACTCAAATACTCAGAATCAGTCGCAACTTCTGTCATATCAAGTTTATAAACGTTTTTGCCGCGTCGGATTATTTAACGAAATCCTTAACGCCTTCTGTGATACCCTCGGCATCGAGTTTGAATTTGTGAAGGAGCTGAGCTGCAGTTCCCGATTCACCGAATACATCCTGAACACCGATCTTCTTTAATGTAGCAACACCTGTCTCTGCAAGGACATCTGCAACAGCGCTTCCGAGTCCGCCGATTACGGAATGCTCTTCAACGGTAACAACCTTACCTGTCTTCTTAGCGCTTGCAAGTACAAGATCCTTATCAAGGGGTTTGATGGTATGAATGTTGATAACTTCTGCATCGATACCGTCTGCTGCAAGTGCTTCAGCTGCCTTAAGAGCTTCGCATACGCAAACACCTGTAGCGATGATAGTAACATCCTTACCTTCTTTAAGTGTGATTCCTTTGCCGATCTCAAATTTGTAATCGGGCTTGTCGTTGATCACGGGAACCGCACTTCTGCCGAATCTCATGTAAACGGGACCTACATATTCTGCTGCTGCCTTAACAGCAGCTTTTGCTTCAACGTCATCCGAAGGAACGATAACTACCATTCCGGGGATGGTTCTCATTAAAGCGATATCTTCGTTACACTGATGTGTAGCGCCGTCTTCACCTACGGTAACACCTGCATGGGTTGCACCGATCTTAACGTTAAGATGGGGATAACCGATGGAGTTACGAACCTGCTCGAATGCACGTCCTGCTGCGAACATTGCAAAAGATGAGCAGAAAGGAATGATCCCCGTTGTGGAAAGACCTGCTGCGATGCCTGTCATATTGCTTTCAGCGATACCGCAGTCGATATGTCTTTCGGGAAAAGCCTTCTTAAAAGTACCTGTTTTTGTAGCACCTGCAAGGTCGGCATCAAGTACATACACTTTATCATTTGTTTTTCCTAATTCTACAAGAGCGTTGCCGTAACTCTCTCTTGTAGCGATCTTTACAACATCAGACATACTCTTTACCAATCCTTTCCAAATCTTCCATAGCTACTGCGTACTGCTCGTCGTTGGGAGCTGTGCCGTGCCATGAAGCCTGATTTTCCATGAATGATACGCCCTTGCCCTTTGTTGTCTTTGCAACGATCGCGGTAGGCATACCCTTTGTCTCTCTGGCTTTCTTGAAAGCATCAGCGATCTGGTTGAAATCATGACCGTCGATCTCGATAACATTGAAGTTGAATGCTTTGAATTTATCTGTGATGGGATAAGGTGAACATACATCTTCGATCTTACCGTCGATCTGAAGTCCGTTGTTGTCAACGATAACTACAAGATTGTCAAGTTTTCTGTGGCCTGCGAACATGGCAGCTTCCCAGATCTGACCTTCCTGGATCTCACCGTCGCCGCAAAGAGCGTATACTCTGTAATCCTTGTTTAAAAGCTTAGCGGAAAGTGCCATACCGCATGCAGCGGATACGCCCTGACCGAGTGAACCTGAAGACATATCTACGCCGGGTGTTTCCTGCATACAGGGATGTCCCTGAAGTCTGCTTCCGAGTTTTCTTAATGTTTCAAGCTCTTCAACGGGGAAATATCCTCTGTTGGCAAGTGTTGAATAAAGAGCGGGAGCAACATGTCCCTTTGACAATACGAAACGGTCTCTGTCTTCCTTCTTGGGATTGGCGGGATCGATGTTCATCTCTTCAAAGTAGAGATATGTCATGATATCAGCTGCGGAAAGTGATCCGCCGGGATGTCCGGCTTTAGCTGCGTGAACTGCAGTAACTATACCTTTTCTGACATCATTGGCCTTTTTCTTAAGTTCCAATTCGTTCATACTTTTTCTCCTGTAAAATTTTTTTATACACAAATGATACGCAAAATTGCTCCGTTTCTTCGAAACTCCCGCAATTTCGCACAAAAATTCGGAATCCGCAGAAATGCATGAATTCATGCATTTCGCTACTTCCTCATCTTTGTTAGGCATCCAAATTCTTCGATTGTTTCGAGCAAGCTCGAACAATCTCGACTTTTGATGCTTTTATCATTTAATAATATCAAATATAGGCTTGCAAGCCGGATAAATGGTCTTAAACTGCTGATACTTCTTCTCGTATTTTTCAACAAGTACGGGATCGGGTTTTTCAACATCAAGTACCTTTACGATAGCCTTAGCTGCTTCTTCAACAGATGCGTATTCGCCGCAGCCTACTGCCGCAAGCATTGCACCGCCGAGTCCGGGTCCTTCTTCGGATGTGATTCTTTCTACTTCCATGTTCATGATGTTGGTGATCATCTTTCTCCAGAGAGGGCTCTTTGCGCCGCCGCCGCAGATCCTTGTCTTTGTAAGAGGAATGCCAAGGCTTCTTGCAACTTCGATGGAATCACGAAGACCGAATGCAACACCTTCAAGAACTGCCTGTGTCATGTCTTCTCTTGTGGAATCCATTGTAAGTCCGATGAATGTTCCTCTTGCATCGGGGTTGTTGTGAGGTGATCTCTCACCCATTAAGTAAGGAAGGAAGAATACATGATTCTCGCCGAGCTTTGTGATGTTTGTCTGCTCTGCTGCGTAATCCTTAGTCTTAATGATCTCATCCATCCACCACTTGTTACATGATGCTGCTGAAAGCATGCATCCCATAAGGTGGAAGTTTCCGTCTGCATGGTCGAATGAGTGAAGTGCGTTGTTCTCGTCTACGCCGAATTTAGCGGATGAGATAAATACTGTTCCGGATGTACCAAGTGAGATGTTACATCCGCCGTCGCCTACAACACCTGTTCCGACCGCTGCAGCTGCGTTGTCGCCTGCACCTGCGCAGACTTTTACGTTATCTGTAAATCCGATCTCCTTAGCGATCTCGGGTTTAACCGTACCTGTAACTTCGTAGGATTCGTATAACTTAGGAAGCATGGATTCGTCTACGCCGCAGATCTCACACATCTTCTTTGACCACTTCTTATTCTTAACATCAAGTAAAAGCATACCTGAAGCGTCTGAGTAGTCTGTTGAGAATACGCCCGAAAGAACATATGCGATATAGTCCTTGGGAAGCATGATCTTTTTGATCTTTGCGAAATTCTCGGGCTCGTTGGCTTTCATCCAGAGGATCTTGGGAGCCGTGAATCCTGCGAATGCGATGTTTGCAGTCTCAGCTGACAAAACATCTTTTCCTATTACATTGTTTAAATAATCTGTTTCTTTCTGTGTACGTCCGTCGTTCCAGAGAATTGCGGGTCTGATAACATTGTCGTTCTCATCAAGAACTACAAGGCCGTGCATCTGTCCGCCGAAACTGATTCCGGCTACCTGTGTAGCATCGAAATCCTTAACTAATTCTTTTAATCCTTCAAGTACTGCTGCCTTCCAGTCTTCGGGCTTCTGCTCTGACCATCCGGGATTCGGGAAGTACAAAGGATACTCTTTTGAAACCGAACTTACGATCGTGCCGTCTTTCTCCATCATGATGAGCTTAACGGCTGATGTACCTAAATCAACGCCAATATAGTACATATTCTATCTCCTTTTATTATTATCTTCGTGCGGTTTTATGCTGCGAGCGAAAAAGATTCCTTTAGTAAGGTACTTCGTGCCTGCGGAGGAACTTTTTCGCGAGCAGCGGTTATAACCGCTCGCATATTACTGAATTGTGATGTTCTCTCCAACGAGGCCGTTGAAAGCGCCGTCGATCTTAGCGTCTTCGTGAGCGATAAGCCACTTGTTGACTGCTGTAAGAAGTTTGTCTTCCTTTGTGTTGGAGTTCTTGAATGTGAGGTCGTAGTTTGTTCCCTTGGGAAGAACTACAACTGCCTTGAAGCCCTTGTCTTCAACATGGCAGGGTGCATAGTGAAGAGTTGTTGCATACATTTCAACTGCTACGCCTGCAGGTACAAGGAAAGCTTCGATCTTGGATGTATCATATTTGAAATCTTCCGTAACATCCTTTAATTCGCCGATAAGAAGAACCATATCATAGAGAGCAACGTTGATCTCGGAATCTCTGTGATATTCAACTGCGTTAAGTGCCTTGTTGTGTCCGTTGCACATACCGATCTGGATGGGCATTCCGCCGTAAAGGCTTTCGGAAATGATCTTTGTGGCAGGTGTGCTCTCAAGTTCTTTCACGCCGGGGAAGTATTCAACTCCTTCTGCGGGCATGGGAAGAGCTTCGAGATTCTTAAGGATCTCAGAAAAATCGATTCCTTCGATGATCTTGCCATACTTCTTAAATGACGGGTCTGTTACTTTTTTGATTTCCATAGTTTTTTCTCCTTTTATTTATTAGCCGTAGATACGACTTGTTTTTATTTCCATTTTTTGTCGGGGCAGACCGACCGCTTGAGCGCCGCTCTTATTTCCACAAAGCATCCGCAGGCCGCACATGTTCCGGCATTCAGTTTGGGACATTCCCTGCAGACCGAAAGCCTTGAATCGTAAAGAGCGTCATCGCTTCTGTCTTCCGGTTTGATGATGTCGACATGCTTGCCGATCATTTCCCGGTATTCTTCTTCTCCCATTTCGGAGAAAAGACATCGTCTGCAAATTTTTTTATATTCCATATTTATACTGTAACTTCGAGATGAAGAACGCTGCAGGTGGGAACGCTGTACTTGAGCGTATCGTTTTCGAAAGATACTTTGTCGAATGCTTCTTCCTTAACAGCATCGGGGTTGTCGAATGTGTTGTGTGCATCCATCTTTCCTGTTACGATCGTTCCCTTTACGCTCTTGATGCTCTTTCCGAGAAGTGTGCTCTCAACATCTGCTGCTTCATCGAGTGAAAGGTTGGTGATCGTTAAGTGGATCTTTCCGTCCTTGTCGATAGAAGCGGACTCTGTAAGGTTGGGAACCATGTACTCGTCTTCGAGACCGATCTTCTTTGTGTCGATCGAGCTTTCGAGAAGTTCGTTGTCCTGATGAGCGCTGTACATCTTAAATACGTAGTATGTAGGTGTCTTGATCATCTTTTCGCCTTCGGTCAGGATAACTGCCTGAAGAACGTTAACAAGCTGTGCGATGTTTGCCATCTTTACTCTGTCGCAGTGCTTGTTGAAGATGTTTAAGTTGATTCCGGCAACGAGTGCATCACGGATCGTGTTCTGCTGATATAAGAATCCGGGATTGGTGCCTTCTTCAACGTCGTACCATGTACCCCACTCATCTACCATGAGACCGATCTGCTTTTCGGGATCGTATCTGTCCATTATCGCCGAATGACCGGTGATGTAATCCTCCATGAAAAGAGTCTTTCTTAAGGTCATGTACCATTCTTTTTCGTTAAATCCGGTAGCCGCACCCTTCTTTGCCCAGTCGTAAGGCAGAGTATAGTAATGGAGGGTAAGTCCGTCCATAAATCCGTGTGCGTTGTTCCAGGAACCGGATCTGTCGAAACATTTCTTTAAAAGTGTCTCGGTCCATGCATAATCCTTGTCGCTGGGTCCTACCGCAAGTCTTTTTATTTTTTTATCAGGATTGTAATTTTTGACAAAAGTCTGATAGTGTCTGTAAAGATCGGAATAATACTCGGGGCTCATGTTACCGCCGCAGCCCCAGGTCTCATTGCCTACTGCGAAATAATCAAGATTCCACGCTTCTTCGTGGCCGTTTGCTTTTCTTAAGTCAGCCATGGGTGATACGCCTTCGAAAGTCATATACTCAACCCATTCGCTCATTTCTTTTACGGTACCGCTTCCGACGTTACCGTTAACATATGTCTTACAGCCGAGCTGGCGACAGAGTTCCATGAACTCATGTGTGCCGAAACTGTTGTCTTCGACAACTCCGCCCCAGTTGGTGTTGATCATTTTCTTTCTGTTTTCTTTCTTACCGATACCGTCCATCCAGTGGTATTCATCGGCGAAACATCCGCCGGGCCATCTGAGCACGGGGATCTTCATTTCCTTAAGAGCTTCGACTACGTCTGTACGCATGCCGTTGACGTTGGGGATATCTGAATTCTCACCAACAAAGATACCTTCATAGATACATCGTCCGAGATGCTCGCTGAAGTGTCCCTGGATCTCGGGATTGATATGTCCTTTGGTGCTTTGGGGATTAACGATATGTCTGTACATATAAGTCTCCTAAGAAAAAAATATCGCGGTTAATTGCCCAATTAAATTAAGCAAAAACCCACAACTAATATTATACATAAATTTACAAAGAAATAAAACGAAAAAAGGGCTATATTTCCACATGTAGACTTTGTGGTGTTTTTATCTATAATTTGTCGGTATAATGCTTTCTTTTTCGATTTTTCAAGGACATTCCGTGCTCTGCTTTAAGACCTTTTTTATACTGTATTTTGTAACCATTTTTACTGAACTTTGTCTGTTAACTCTACATATGGTTTTTACTATAATTGTGATGTATGAGCAAAAAACAGGAGGTGTAAAATACATGTTAAAAACAGTCATGACCGAAAACGGCGCTGTCAGAGGCCTTTCGGGTAACAACGCAAGGATATCGGTATTCAAGGGAATCCCCTTCGCAGCTCCGCCCGTAGGAGAGAACAGATGGCGTGCTCCCCAGCCCGTAAAGAACTGGGACGGAGTACTTGAGGCTTACAAATTCGGCCCCATCTCAATGCAGGATGTTCCGGGCCTTTCGGACGACGTTTATGTACGCGACTGGCACGTGGATCCCGAGATCGATATGGACGAAGACTGTCTTTATCTTAATGTATGGACCAACGCAAAAAGCGCTGACGAAAAACTTCCCGTACTTATCTGGTTTTTCGGAGGCGGATTCCAGTGGGGATATCCTCCCGAAATGGAATTCAACGGTGAGAACATCGCAAAAAGAGGCGTTATCGTAGTATCCGTAAACTACCGTCTTGGTGCGTTCGGTTTCCTTGCTCACGACGAACTCTGCAAAGAAAGCCCCGACACACCTACCAACTTCGGTCTTCTCGACCAGCAGGCAGGTATCAAGTGGGTTAAAAGAAATATAGCCGCATTCGGCGGTGACCCCGACAATATCACGATCATGGGTCAGTCCGCAGGCGGCGGATCGGTATTCTCTCACATTACCGGTTCTTCACAGGGTCTTTTCCAGAAGGCCGTTATCATGAGCGGTATCATCGGCTTCCCTTATTTTGACGATTTTATCATCATCCCCAGAACTTTTGAGGAAGTTAAGGCAAAGGGCGATGAATTTATCAAATCACTTGGCGTAAACACCATCGAAGAAGCAAGAAAGCTCGATGCCGTATTCGTTCGCGACAAAGCAAGCGAATTCAGAAACAAGAACGGTTTCTTCTTCTGTCCTTCGGTCGACGGAAAATTCTTAACGGCACCTCAGTCCAAAGCTTTCTTAAGCGGCAACCACGCACACGTGCCCATTCTTTCGGGTAACACGAACGACGAGTTCAAGAGCTTCATCGTTGCCGAAAACGACGAAGAATTCGAAAAGAAAGCAAGAGCGATCTTCGGCGACAAAGCGGATCAGTTCCTCGCTTTCAAGGAAGCTTACGCAAAGAACGGAAATCAGTATGCAACCGCAGACGGAATCGAATGTGCAGTCAAAGGAATCTTTGAGCACAACGACAAAGACTGCTACTATTATCTTTTCAATTCCGATATCCCCGGATGGGACAATCCCGGTTCTTTCCACTCGGTAGACCTCTGGTTCTTCTTCGAGACCCTCGGCCTCTGCTGGAGACCTTTCGTCGGAAGACATTTCGACCTCGCAAGACAGATCTGCAACTACCTTACAAACTTTGTTAAGACCGGCGATCCCAACGGAAACGACGCAGACGGAACACCCATGCCCACATGGACTCCTTACACAAAGGAAAACAAGGCCGGAATGGAATTTACTCCCAACGGTCCCGTTCCCGTGGTTCGCGATTCCGAATTCGGCGAGTTTATCAAGGAATGGATCAACGAAAAGAGTTTGAAAGGATAATTATATGAAACAGGCTTTTAACCCGTATTTACCCTCATATGAGTATGTTCCCGACGGAGAGCCCCATGTCTTCGGTGACAGGGTTTACGTATACGGCTCACATGACAGATTCGGCGGACACTTTTTCTGCCAGAACGACTATGTATGCTATTCAGCTCCCGTCAATGATCTTAAGGA
>CADARM010000023.1 GCA_902790275.1 uncultured Lachnospiraceae bacterium | reverse complement strand
CCGTATCTGTATCTGATACCGCAGCCGTAAGCCGAATATCCGAGTGTTGCGAGCGAATCAAGGAAGCATGCCGCAAGACGTCCGAGACCGCCGTTACCGAGTGCTGCATCGGGTTCCTGATCCTCGATGACATTGATATCGACACCGAGTTCTTCGAGTGCGTCTTTTGCGTCCTTGTAAGCCATTAAGTTGATCATGTTGTTGCCGAGTGCTCTACCCATAAGGAATTCCATCGAAAGATAATAAACCGTCTTGGGGTCTTCTCTTTCATATGCTTCCTGGGTCTTCATCCAGTAATCAACGATCTGATCCTTGATCGCATAAGATACAGCCTGGAACACCTGCTGGGGTGTGGCTTCATCCATATTCTTTCTGTAAAGTGTTCTTACGTTGTAAAGAACGCTTCTTTTAAACAATTCTTTGTCAAATGTGATAGTAGGCTTTTTAGCCTTGGGGATCTTAACCTTCTTGGGCTCTGCTTTCTTTGCAGCTGTTTTTGCGGGTGCTTTCTTTGCGGGAGCTGCCTTCTTTGCAGTTGTCTTTGCTGCGGTCTTCTTGGCGGGAGCCTTTGCTGCAGCCTTCTTAGCGGGTGCTGCTTTCTTAGCAGGTGCCTTAGCCGCTGTCTTCGCAGCTGTTGTCTTTGCTGCAGTTTTCTTTGCGGGAGCCTTTGCTGCCGGTTTGGCTGTTGCTGCTTTCTTTGCAGGCGCCTTGGCTGCCGTCTTTGTTGCAGCAGTCTTCTTTGCGGGTACCTTGGCTGTTGCTTTTACTGCAGTCTTCTTTTCGGTCGAGGTTTTCTTAGCAGTTGACTTTGCAGTCTCTTTCTTTGCTGTTGTTTTCTTTGTTGCTGCCATCTTTCATTTCCTCCGTTTTTATCGGATATCCCAAATGCTCATCATCCGACTTTTTATGTATTCAAATCATTTTTTAGATCTTTTCGACACCGAGGCTTACTTTTTCGCCGTTGATGTTCCATTCCTTGGACAAAGCGGTTGTTGCATTGTAAAGAACTTCGTTAGCGAGTACCTTGCCTGCGATGGCTGCCTCATTCTTCTTTACAACATCGGCAAGTTTGTCGTTGCCGTCGATGTAAACCTTGATGCGGTCCATAACTTCAAATCCGGAATCCTTACGCATTGTCTGGAGTTTGGAGATGATCTCGTTTACGCATCCTTCTTCGAGGAGTTCGTCCGTAAGGTTGGTATCAAGAACAACCGTTACATAGTTGTCTGCCTCTGTTACATAGCCTTCCTTCTGAGTCATCTCGATAAGGAGATCTTCCTCTGCGAGTGAAACTTCCGTACCTGCCACTTCGAACTTGATCGCACCGTTTGCCTTAAGTTCTGCCATAGCCTTGTTTCCGTCTACATTTGCAAGGTATTCCCTGATGCCTCCGAGCTGCTTGCCATACTTGGGTCCGACAGTCTTAAGCTGGGGCTTGAAGTTGTATGTTGTAAGTTCGCTTACATCGTCTGTGAATGTAACCGCTTTTACGTTTAATTCATCCTCGATGATCTCTTTGTAGAATTCATCAAGTGTGAAGTCTGCCTTAACGAACATGTTGGCGATGGGCTGTCTGTTCTTGATAGCGGATGCATTTCTGCATGCACGGCCCATAACTACAGTCTTTAATACCGCATCCATGTTCTTTTCAAGCTCGGTATCGATCATCTTCTCATTAACTTCGGGGAAGTCGCAGAGATGAACGGAGATAGGTGCGTTCTTGTCGATAGAGCATACAAGGTTTCTGTAGATCTGCTCGCTCATGAAGGGGATCATGGGTGCTGCAGTCTTGGCGATCGTTACAAGTGCTGTGTAAAGAGTCATGTAAGCGTTGATCTTATCCTGCTCCATGCCCTTAGCCCAGAAACGCTCTCTGCCGCGGCGAACATACCAGTTACTCATCTCGTCAACGAAGTCGTCAAGTGCACGGCCTGCTTCGGGGATACGGTAGTTGTCGAGGTTTGTATCTACTTCTCTGATCGTTGTGTTAAGTCTTGATAAGAGCCACTTATCCATTACGGGAAGCTTGTCATAATCAAGTGTGTATTTTGTAGCATCGAATTCGTCAATGTTAGCGTAAAGTACAAAGAACGCATATGTGTTCCAGAGCGTACCCATAAACTTTCTCTGACCTTCAACAACTGTTGCGTCCGAGAACTTGTTGGGAAGCCAGGGAGCGGAGTTGGTGTAGAAATACCATCTGATGGCATCGGCTCCGTGCTTCTTTAATGCTTCGAAAGGATCTACGGCATTGCCTTTGGACTTACTCATCTTCTGTCCGTTCTCATCCAGCACGAGACCTAAAACGATAACGTTTTCATAAGGGCTCTTGTTGAAAAGAAGTGTGGACTCAGCCATAAGTGAGTGGAACCATCCTCTTGTCTGGTCAACAGCCTCGGAGATGAACTGTGCGGGGAACTGTGACTCGAAAAGCTCCTTGTTTTCGAAAGGATAGTGATGCTGTGCAAAAGGCATTGCACCGGAGTCAAACCAGCAGTCGATAACTTCGGGAACTCTGTGCATATCTTTTCCGCAGTCGGGACACTTTATGGTAACGGTATCGATATAAGGACGATGAAGTTCGATCTTGTCAGCGTCTGCGATGCCGCTCTTTTCTTTTAATTCTTCTCTGCTTCCGATACATTCGAACTTTCCGCATTCGCATTCCCAGATGTTAAGAGGAGTACCCCAGTAACGGTTTCTGGAAATAGCCCAGTCCTGAATGTTCTCAAGCCAGTTGCCGAATCTTCCCTTACCGATGGATTCGGGGATCCAGTTAACTGTATTGTTGTTTTTAATAAGGTCGTCTCTTACCGCTGTTTCCTTGATGTACCAGGACTCTCTTGCATAGTAGATAAGAGGAGTGTCACATCTCCAGCAGTGAGGATATTCATGCTCGAACTTGGGAGCATCGAAAAGAAGCTTTCTTGAAGAAAGTTCTTTGATAACTTCGGGATCGGCGCTTACGGCACCTCTTTCCATCTCGGCTTGAGTAGGTTTGCAGCGCATGCCGCCGAAAGGTGTGGCATCGAGCATAACGCCCTTGTCGTCAACCATCTGTACGAAAGGAAGGTCATAATTTCTTCCTACATTCGCATCGTCTTCACCGAAAGCGGGAGCGATGTGAACGATACCGGTACCGTCTGACATGGTAACGTATCCGTCACATGTTACGAAGAAACCTTTCTTGTTCTGCTTGTCAGCAACTTCTTTTGCACATGTGTATAAAGGTTCGTACTCTTTGTACTCAAGATCCTTACCGACATAAGTTTCAAGGATCTCATAAGGAGCTTCGCCTTCTTTTGAAAGAGGTGAAAGAACCGTGTCGAGAAGTGCTTTTGCCATGTAATATGTATAACCGTCGACAGCTTTTACTTTACAGTATTCATCGTCGGGATTCACGCAGAGTGCTACGTTTGAAGGAAGTGTCCAGGGTGTTGTCGTCCATGCGAGGAAATATGCATCCTCATCCTTAACCTTGAAACGAACGATAGCAGAACGCTCCTTTAAGGTCTTATATCCCTGTGAAACCTCTGCAGTCGAAAGAGGGGTTCCGCAACGGGGACAGTAAGGCACGATCTTAAAGCCTTTGTAAAGAAGGCCCTTATTCCAGATCTCTTTAAGTGCCCACCACTCAGACTCGATATAATTGTCATGATATGTTACATAGGGGTCATCCATGTCTGCCCAGAAACCTACGGTTCCCGAGAAGTCTTCCCACATACCTTTGTATTTCCATACGGATTCCTTACACTTGTCGATGAAGGGCTCCATACCGTATTCTTCGATCTGTTCCTTACCGTTTAAGCCCAAAAGCTTTTCAACTTCAAGTTCTACGGGAAGACCGTGAGTATCCCATCCCGCTTTTCTGGGAACCATGTATCCCTTCATTGTACGGTATCTGGGAATCATATCCTTGATAACTCTTGTAAGAACGTGACCGATGTGGGGTTTTCCGTTAGCAGTGGGAGGTCCGTCATAGAAAGTATATGTGGGGCCTTCCTTTCTGTTTTCCATACTTTTTCTGAAAATGTCATTTTCTTTCCAGAAATTTTCGACTTCTTTTTCTCTCTGGACGAAATTCAAGTCTGTTTCGACTTTGTTATACATAGCAAACTCCTTTATATTTATTGCAAAAATCAACTATTTATTATAACATTCGCTTTCTGACATGTAAAGAATCGACATATCAGTAATCAAGCGCTTTCTTATATATTTTTTCTGCTTCCGCGGCATCGATGGGCCTTATCCTCGAAAGCTTGACCGTATCGTTCATTGTCGCATCGAGTGCAAGGGAGTGAAGATCCTCATCCGTGGGGTTAATGCCCAAGCCCCTTAAATTAACGGGCATTCCGATGGATTTAAAGTACTCTACCGTCCTGTCTATACCGGCCTTTGCGGCTGCCTTATCGTCCTCATTCTCAATGCCCCAGACTTTCTTTGCGAATCTTACAAATCTCGGAAGTGCGTCTTCGTAAAGACTTTCTGCCCATGCACCCCAGACGGCCGATAAAGATGCTCCGTGAGTCACATCATACTTTGCCGAGAGTGCGTGGCCGAATTTGTGGACCGAGAAATCCTTGCCCCTGCCGCACTCGGTAAGATTGTTGTGGGAAAGGCTCGAAGCCCAGAAAACTTCGCCCATGGCATCGTAATCCTTCGGGTTCTCAACGACCTTTCTTCCGTTTTCTATAACGCTTCTTAAAAGGCCTTCGGCGATCTCATCCGTGATCCCTTCGTATACTCCGGGGATGAAATATCTTTCCATCGTATGCATCATAATATCCGTAACGCCCGCAGCGATCTGCTCTTTTGAAAGTGTCTCTTCAAGTGCGGGGTTCATGATCGCAAAGCGGCATCTGTTAAAATCGGTGTTAATGCCTGATTTTTTATGTATCTCTTCGTTGGTAAGGACCGCCGAATCGCTCATCTCGCTTCCCGCAGCAGCCATGGAAAGAACGGCTCCGACCGCGAGTGACTTTGTAAGGGGAACCTTTTTAGTCCAGATATCCCAGAGATCGTATTCGGGATTGGCAGCACCGTGGGCTATAGCTTTTGCGGTATCGATAGCACTTCCACCGCCTATGCCGATGATAAGATCCGCACCGAAAGCAAGTGCTTCCTTAATGCCTTCTCTTGCATGGGCAAGGGTGGGATTGGCCTTTGCGCCCCCGAACTCTTTATATTCTATATCTGCGTTCTTAAGGGATTCTTCGACACGACCCAGAAGTCCGCTCTTTTTTGCGCTCTGCATACCGTAAACGAGCAGTGCCTTTTTGCCGTAACATGAAGCGACAGCTCCGGTCTTACATTCCGCATCTTTTCCGAAGATAACTTCCGTGGGTGCCCAAAATCTGAAATCGTTCATATGATCCCTCCCTGTTTTTACGTATTTTACATCATAATTATACTTATGAGCGCTCAAAATGCAATTAACTTGCGTTTTCACATTACGATGTTATTTTCCCATATTCTTGATTTTTTCAAAAATATATAATACACTTATTCTGTAAATATGTACGGCTAACATATTATTTTAGATAATAGTATAAGGAGGAAATTAACATGGCTTACGCTATTGGTGATGCTTGCGTTATGTGTGGTGCTTGTGCAGCACAGTGTCCCGCAGAAGCTATTTCTGAAGGAGACGGAAAGTACGTTATCGATGCTGACAAGTGTATCGATTGCGGCGGATGTGCAGACGGATGTCCCGCAGAGGCTATTTCTCAGGCATAATTACTGAATAATAATTTTAAATGTAAAAGTGGCAGTTAGATTTCTAACCGCCACTTTTTTATTTCCTTTTTTATTCTGCTTCTTCTTTGAATAAGGATTTATCCATATCCTTGAACTGCGTGTATTTGGGAAGCCACATAAGATTAACGTCGCCGATGGGGCCGTTTCTCTGCTTGGCTATGATGATCGTCGCCTTGTTCGCATCTTCCGTTTCGTTTCTTTCCCTGTCGATGAACATTACGACATCGGCATCCTGCTCGATGGCACCGGATTCACGAAGGTCGGAAAGCTGGGGCTTATGATCCGCTCTGTCTTCAACCTTACGGGAAAGCTGTGAAAGTGCGATGATGGGAACCGATAACTCTCTGGCGATCGCCTTTAAGGATCTCGAGATCTCCGATACTTCGTTCTGACGGGATTCGGCTTTTCCCGAACCGCTCATCAGCTGAAGGTAGTCGATGATGATCATGTCGAGTCCGTGTTCCATCTGCTGCTTTCTGCACTTGGAACGAAGTTCGGGAACAGAGATACCGGGTGTGTCGTCGATCACAAGAAGTGATTTTCCGACTGTATCGGCACCTTCGATAAGTGCAGTCCACTCTTTATCTCCGAGGTTACCTGTTCTTAAATGCTGTGAATCTACGTGCGACTCCTGTGCAAGGAGACGGTTAACGAGCTGCTCCTTACTCATTTCCAGAGAGAATATCGCAACATGCTTTCTCTCCACAGCCGCAACGTGGATCGCTATATTGAGCGCGAACGCTGTTTTACCCATTGAAGGACGTGCCGCAAGAAGGATAAGATCCGAAGGCTGGAATCCTGTGGTCTTGTAATCAAGATCCGTGAATCCCGATGCGATACCCGTAACGGTACCGTCTGTATTGTGTGCCTTTTCGATCATCTTTAAGGAGTTCATTACAACCTTGCTGATGGGCACAAAGTCTTCGGTGTTTCTCTGCTGAACGATATCGAAGATCATTTTCTCGGTATTGTCCAGAACCTTCGTCATTTCTTCCTTGCCCGCATAGCAGTTGGCGGATATCTCATCACATGCCTTGATAAGACGTCTTCTTACAGACTTCTCATAAACGATCTTGCAGTGATGCTTTATGCCTACCGATGTCGTGGCAACATCGATGAACGAATTTATCTTGTCATCGCTGAAGGCTTCTTCGGGAAGATTTGTCTCCCTTAATTTATCCTGAAGCGTAACATAGTCGAGCGTTATTTTATTGTTAAACATGCTTACCATGGTATCGAAAATGACGCCGTGTTCTTTGAGATAAAAATCATCTCCGGTGATCATTTCGGAAGCCGTGATAACCACTTCGGGGTCCATTAAAATGGATCCGAGTATGCTTTTTTCAGCAACCAGATCTTTTGGCAGCTCCTGCTTGACCAAAGCTTCTTCCATTGTTAACTCTCCGTGTAACCCTAATTATTTTTTGCCATACAGAAACTTCCGGTTTATTCGGAATCTACCTCGACAGCAAGATTGGCGGTAACCTTGGTGTGAAGCTTAACGTTCACTGAAAAAGATCCCACACTCTTTATCGCATTGTTCATAACGATCTTCTTTTTGTCGATATCGAGATCGTGCTGTTTCTTAAGTGCTTCCGCGATTTCCTTTGCGGTGATCGAACCGAAGGTCTTTCCGCCTTCGCCGGTCTTTATCTTCATGTTTACTTTAAGCTTCTCAAGCTTTTCGCCGAGTTCCTTTGCATCTGCAAGCTGCTTAGCGGCGATCTTTTCGTGATTTGCTTTCTGAAGCTTAAGGTCGTTGACGTTAGCGGAATTTGCTTCAACACCCAGTTTCTTGGGAAGGATGAAGTTTCTTGCGTAACCGTCGTTTATCTCTACCATATCCCCTTTTTTGCCGTGGGGTTTAACGTCCTGTAATAAAATAACTTTCATTTTTAATCTCCAGTCTGAAATTTTAGTTTTTAGTCGTCGATCATGGAATCGAGGATCTCTTTTAAGCGATTGATGGCTTCATCCACCGTAATGCCTTCGAACTGGGCACCCGCTACATTCATATGTCCGCCGCCGCCGAGTTTTTCGGTAACTACCTGAACGTTAAGCTCGTCGATGGAACGTGCGCTCAAGTAGATCTTGCCCTGGTATTCGGTAAATACGAAGCTGGCCTTGATGCCGTTGATGTTCAAGAGCTCGTTGGCAGTCTGTGCAGCAACGATCGTAGGGCTCTGACATCCGTTGGAATCACATACCGAGATCGCATAATCGTTTCTGTAAATGGTTGTATCCTTTATGGTCTTTGCTTTTGCGAGGTATTCCGAAGCATCCTCTCTGAAAAGCTTGCGGACTCTGGTCACATCGGCCCCGCTTCTTCTTAAGTAGGCTGCGGCTTCGAATGTTCTGACACCGGTCTTGGTCATAAAGTTGTTGGTATCGATCATGATACCCGAGTAAAGAGCATCCGCCTCAACACCCGAAAGCTTAACGCCTTCGTCGATGTACTGAAGGATCTCGGCTACCATTTCACTTGCCGATGAAGCATAGGGCTCGACATAGGAAAGTGTGGCGTTGTCGATGATCTCCTCGCCCTGTCTGTGGTGGTCGAGAACGACGATGGCCTTACAGTTCTTTAAGATGTCGGGACACTCGCACATGGAAGGCTTGTTGGTATCTACGACTACAAGTGCAGCGTTGTTGCCGACCGTCTGAAGTGCGCCCTCCGTATTGACAAGGAGTCCCGGATACTGCTCTTCGTTGTTTGCAAAGAGGTTTACCAGAGGTCTTAACGAAGGCGTTACATCGTTTAATATGATATATGCCTTCTTATCAAGTGCCTTGGCGATACAGTATACACCGATCGCGGAACCGAAACTGTCCACATCCGCAAGGCGGTGACCCATGATAAATATCTGATCCTTGTTGATAAGGATCTCCCGCAAAGCCTGAGCCTTAACTCTTGCCTTAACTCGCGTATTCTTTTCGGTGGACTGACTCTTTCCGCCGAAGTACTGTACGTTGCCGGGGGATTTGATAACCGCCTGGTCGCCGCCTCGTCCGAGTGCGAGATCGATGGCTGCTCTTGCAAATCCGCTGTTCTGGCTGTATGACAAACCGTCGAGGCCGATACCGATACTTAATGTGATAGGTCTTTCGTTACCGATGCTGACGGTCTTTATCTCTTCGAGGATATCGAATTTCGCTTCCTTTAATTCGGCAAGCGATTTCTTTCTCATGATGATCATGTACTTGTCTTTCTCGATCTTGCTTACGATACCGTCGAGAGACGAAATACACTGTGTGATCTTTCTGTCGACAAGCGCGAGAAGAAGCGATCTTCTTACATCGTCAACATTCTCCAGGGCTTCTTCGTAGTTGTCGATGTAGATCATTCCGACTACAACGCTCTGGTCGTCTATTTCCTTAAGTGCGATCTTAAGGGCTGTCTCGTCAAAGAGATACAATCCGTAAAGGAAATCCTCTTCGCTGGTCTCTTCGATAAACTTGCTGTTCTGCAGCATATTTTCAATGCTGATCTTTTTGATGTTGGCTCTGAATTCGCGGGACTCGAAATTAACGCTTACTTCGGTCTCGGACTCTTCATTCGGAAATGCTTCAAGTGTCAGTTCCTCAAAGAAAGAACTTACCGCTTTTCCGAAACCTTTGTTGGTTCCGATGACTTTTTCGAATTCGCCGTTGGTCCAGACGATTCGTCCGTTACTGTCGATCAAAGCATGAGGAAGGTTTAATTCCTTTAATATCTGCTTTTGAATCTGTCCGTACTCCGTGGCGAAACTGACCATTTCGTCGACGAGGAACTGCCTGAAATATATCCACATCACAAGTACGCCGACAAAATACACTATCAGGAAGAATGAAATGATGACTCCCGAGATAATGTTAAGAATATATATGGGAATATCGATCAGTGCCAATATAACCCCGAAAGCAATCAGAAGAGAAAAATAAAGTCTCATCTTGCCTTTTATTCTGATTTTTTTAGCCATATCCTTATCCTCGCAATATATGACAATTAACCCAAAAGATATGTGTATTATATCACTTTTTTCAATCCCGTACCATTACTATATATAGTGCCGGCCTTTCCAAATCTGCCACTTGACAAATAAAAAAGGATGCGAAAATCGCATCCTTAATAGTTTTATTAATCTACTGTGTAAGGCATTAATGCAACGTGACGTGCTCTCTTGATAGCAGCTGTCAAAGCTCTCTGATGCTTTGCACATGTTCCTGTGATTCTTCTGGGAAGAATCTTTCCGCTCTCAGATACGTATCTTTTGAGCTTTGCTGTATCCTTGTAATCAATCTCGTTGTCCTTACCGCAGAATACGCAGACTTTCTTTCTTCTGCGAACATTGCCTTTCCTCTTCATTGCAGGATCGGCTGTTTTATTCTCTTTAACGAATGCCATGATTAATCCTCCTAAAAACTAAAACGGCATATCATCCTTAACTCCGTCGGAAATATTCATGAAATCTCCGTCGTCCTGAACCGAATTGTTCGAAGATGATACTTCTGACTGTCCCCCGGCGCCTGCTGCGTTTTTGCTCTCAGCAAACTCCTGGTCTTCTGCCACAACATCTGTTGTGTATACCTTCTGACCATCTTTGTTTGTGTAGCTTCCTGTCTGGATACGACCGGTAACTACTACCTTCGTTCCCTTTTTGAGATATTTCTCTGCGAACTCGGCTCCCTTGGCGAAAACAACAATGTTGATGAAATCCGTATTGTTCTCCTCGTTTCTGGAAAATCTTCTGTCTACTGCGAGAGTATATCTTGCAACAAGACCTGTACCTTCGCCTCTCATATCGGGATCTCTGGTCAAACGACCCATAAGAATTACTTTATTCATATTTTACCTACTTTCTATTGCTCATCAAGTCTAACAACTAAGAATCTGAGCACGTTGTCCATGATACGAACACGGTTTTCGATTTCGATGGGAGCAGTTGCTTCTGCATCAAAACGAATGAAGTAGTAAAATGCTTCATGCATATGCTGAATATCATATGCTAATTTCTTCTTTCCGGCATCTTCAACTTCTGTGATCGTTCCGCCGAATCTTTCGATGTAAGCTTTGCACTTATCAACTACCGCAGCTCTTTCATCGTCCTCAATCTTAGCATTGACAACAATACATAACTCATACTTATTCATGCTAATTACCTCCTTTTGGTCTCTGGCCCTCATTCTCATGATGAGAGCAAGGAAATTATTTCATCACGGACTTATATGATAACACAGCGATTTTCAATACGCAAGAATTTTTTTCATAACTTTCCGTGTTTTGAAACTCTTTGAAAAAAACAGTATTAAATCTGAAGATTGTCTTCGTAGTGACGCATCTCTCTTTCATGGATGCCGCTCTTTTTCTGGAACAGCAATCCGAGTCCTGCGATCAGCAGTGCGACAACGATATCGATAACGAGTCCCGTAAATACAAATCTGTATAAAAGAACCGTAAGACTCACAGCGGCCGTAAGCTGAAATACATATGTAAAGATGAATATCGCAGCTTTTCTTAGCTTAAACTTTTTAACGGCACTGTTCCAAAGACATACAAAAACGTAAACAAGCCAGCCGCCGAATGCCGTGAAGATCGCGAATACGATGACCGAGCTGACTTTGCTGCTTATTATCGGCTGAAGAAAATGAAGTCCCAGATATCCGCAGTAAAACGCCGAACCAAAGAAGCATGTGGTTATACAGAATCTTAAGCCTAAAAAGCAAATAAGGGTTGTAAGCAAAAGCAATACAACCGGAATCCAGGTAACAAGTTCCTCAAGGGTGGGAATCTTTAAAGAATTCCACCCCTGAGGGAGTTTAAAAATAAATTCGCCCATATATATTTTTCCCTTTTACACATTTTCCGAACACGGGATCATCTTTTTATTTTCCCCACACCCGTCTTCGGTAATTCCTCTTTCGTAAAGATCAGTTCTTTGATCTTTTTGGTGGTCGGAAGCGTTTTGTTAAGACTTCTTACGAAATCTCTGACAGACTGTTCTTTCTCCTCACTCTGTTCCTCGCCGCAGTAGATCTTTGCGCAGATCGTATCCTCTTTTCCGAATACTATGGTCTCCGCTATGTCTTTGCACTCATATAATCTTTCTTCAAGTTCCTCCGGAGACACGTTCTCTCCGTTCGAAAGAATGATTATGTTTTTGGAACGTCCTATAAGATAAAGATATCCGTCTTCATCTATCCTTCCGAGATCACCTGTATGAAGCCATCCGTCTTTTAACAGTTCTTTTGTGGCTTCATCGTTGTTAAGATATCCGCTCGTTATATTCTCACCGCGAATAAGGATCTCGTCGTTTTCGATCTTAACTTCGTTATATGCTGCAATCCTTCCGCAGGCTCCGTCTCTGTACGGTCCGTCACACGAAACGGTTCCGGTCGTCTCCGTCAGTCCGTAGTAAACGATGGGTTCGATGTTATACTCCCTCATTTTTGCTACGGTATCCGCCTGAAGTGCCGCCCCTACGCAAAGCATTTCCCTTGCGGTTCTCAAGCCTTCTTTGATGCCTTCTTTGTCGGCAGCCTTGTTAAACAGATTCTGCGCCATGGCGGGTACAAGGATGAGCTTCTGGATCTCGAATCTTTCGACCTGCATCATATAATACTTCGCGTTGCTTATAAGAAGTGAATTGCCTCTCACAAGTTCTTCGAGAGTTAAAAGTATTCCGCCTATGTGATATAACGGCAGCACCTGAAGTACGTTCTGAGGGCACTCTTTGTTCTCGAAGAAAAATCTTCTGCTGGATGCCGTAAGATTCTTCTGAGATATCTTAACCGCCTTGCTCCTTCCGCTCGTACCCGATGAAAGAAGTATCAAAGACATATCGTCTTCCTTAACGGGTCTTTCAACGATAGCCGATTCGGATGAATTGCTGAAAGCATCTTCGATATTGGTTATCTGCATCTTCTTCGAAGTCGCGAATTCTTTTAATTCGTCCACCCAGTCTTCGTCAGCTGCCAGAGCATCGACCTTAAGTTCCTCGAGGAATCCGCAAAGATCGTCGTGTGACATGTTCTGATTCATCGGGATAGCGATATTTCCGGAAAGGATGATACCGTAGATCTGGATCAGATATGTATACGAGTTTTCGGCCACGATCCCGATCTTTATCCTTCCGTTTCCGGCTATCTCATTCCAGAAGGCTACGGCCCGGCGAAGATCCTGATGAAATTCCTCGCAGTAAACTTCCGTAAATTCGCCGAACTCATATTTATATGCCACCCTTCTGTTCTTCATTATCCTGGCATGATTTATGAATAAATCTTTTAAAAGCATATCTAGCCTTTCTTACTCTGGATGTTCATTACTTCATCCACGATGTCTCCCACCGTCTCAACCTCGGCGAGAACTCTTTCGGGGATACGGATCCTGAACTGCTTCTCAAGATTTGCAAGCAATGAATAGAAGTCCAATGACTCGATATGCAGATCGTCCTGCATATAAGTATCTTCATCTATGTCTTTAACTTTTAATGTCTTCTCAACTACTTCTATAACCTGTTCTAAAACCTGATCTCTTTCCATGTCCAATCCTCCCATCTGTAGTAATCCATAAAATACTGGTCAAGTGTTTTTGCAACATAATCGGCATTGCAGCCCTGGCTGTTGCTCAATACTATCACCATAGTTTTTCTGTCGGTATTATAGTTAACATAGTGTCTGTGATAAATACCGCCGCCCGAATGTCCGTAATCACTGTCGCTCTTTACAAGGCCAAGATTGTATACGCTTTCGGGACTTTCTTCGAAAGCCGAATAATCCAGTATCGAATCATCCGAAAACAGGAATTTCTCCCAACGGTAAAGACTTATCGCCGATGTACAAAGCTCACCCGCCGAAAAAGTTACCGACTGGCTGAATTCTGAATTCTGCATTCCTTCGCTGAAATGAGGGGTAAATCCTATGGTCTGTGCCCTCTGGGGATCGAATCTGACTTCTCCCATATCCGCCGGATCAACAACATACTGCTGAATGTAATCTTCGTAAGTCATTCCCGATACCTGCTCTATGATGCATCCCAAAAGAAAGTAATTCGAGTTGCTGTAGTCGTTAACGCCCTTTCCTTCCAGATCATAATTTAAGATCTTGGAAAGGATCACTTCACGATCCACGGGTCCGATGGTATCTTCTTCAGGCATATCATGAATGTACTCCGGGATCCCCGATTCCATTCTTAAAAGATCATTGATCGTTAATTCGTCTCCGTATTTGTAATCCTTGAAATACTTTGACAGATGATCTTCTCTTGAAAGCTTTCCGTCCTGCTCAAGCTGTAAGATCGCATATGCCGTGAACTGTTTTGTAAGCGAAAAGATCGGATAGATCGTATCGACATCAAACTTTTTTCCGTCTTCTCCTCTGGTTCCGTCAACATTTCCGTAACTTTTGGAGAAGACTATATCACCGTCCTTGGCGATCAGTATTGTTCCGTTAAAATCCTCTAATGAAAGAAACGTATTGATCCTGTAATCCCTGATATGTCTGAAAACAGTATCCTTTGAAACAGTCCAGCCTCTGAAAGCTATTCCGAGATAGGCCAGTACTATTACGAGTATGACAACGAATGTCAAAAGTATCTGCTTGAATGATATGACTTTTTTCTCTTTTTTGACCTTCTCTTTTTTTACTTTCTCTTTCTTTACGCGCTTTTTCTTTATCTCTGTTTTCTGCTCTTTTTCCTCGTTTTGTTGTTTCTTTCCCATTCCTTTATCTTTCCTTCCCAAGCATTGGTTCTTTCAAGCTCTCTGAAATTGTCGATCCTGAAGATATTCTGATTGAATCCGCTGGGTACACAAACCATTCTGTAACTTTCCTGAGGGAAAAGTACTATCTTCTGAGGGAAGTTGATCAGAGAGTCTTTGCTTTCGCCGTTTGCTGCAAAACTGAGTCTTACATATTCAAAGCTGAAGTCTTCGACCAATACTTCCTCGCCGCTCTCGAGAACGACCTTTTCATTTGCCTTGATTCTGGGAGTATGACGTGCAGAGCTTACTCTTGTTCGACCGATTCTCATTTCGATATTGTTGATAACATCACCGATGTAACTGCTTCGTTTGCTGAGTGTCTTGGGCAATGTATGTTCTCTGTCGAAGATGATCTGGCTGTACTGTTCCTTATTCTCTTCATCCATACCGGTGATGCAGATACAGTATTTCCATTTGCTTGAGTCGGATTCTCTTAATTCCTTAACCGTAGCGATACGGCCTGTCACTCTTGCAACATAATCTCTGTCTCTGATGATATATTCGGCTTCTTCGCCTTCTTTATAAGGTAAGTAAACCGCTTCGTTAAGTACAAACGCAAAACCGCCTTCGGAAATATCCACAACAGTTCCTTCCAAAGTTCTGTCTTCGTAATCTACCTCGATGGGAAGACGTACTTCGAGACGTTCTGTCTGACGCTCGTTGTTTCTTCCTGTCATGAAGAATACAGCCATAAGAAGGTTTAAGCCGTTCTGGATGATCCAGTAAATAACTACCAAAGTACCAAGTGAGTGGTTGGCGATAAGATCGTTGATAGAGAAGATCAAAGCAACAACCGATAATGCAAAGAGGAATAAATGAGGAAGTACCATATATTTCGGTGTTTCTTCAATAGACTTCTTTGACTTGTTTGTGATACTGAACTCTTTCTTTCTGATTCCGAGTGTTTCCATCCAGATGGGAATCAAAAGGTAAGGGAACATGATAGTATCCACGATGTTACTCCATCTGGTATTTCTGATATCACCTGATATCTTTTTCAATGTATATGTATAGATCAGATATGCGGGCAGCCATATAAGAAGGATTTCCTTAAGTCCGCAGACTACAACGGGAATACCGAGGATCGCGAACAAGAGGGGTGCGAAAATATAGAAAAGTCTTCTTGTAAAACTCTGCCAGTAAAGACGGCAAGCCCAGTAGCTAAGCTTCAGTGAGAACTTGATATTGGGATTGAACCACAATCTGATACGTCTCAATGAATAGATACAGCCTCTTGCCCATCTTTCTCTCTGCTTGATAAGTGCAGGGATGGAAATGGGAGCTAAGCCCTTAGCAAGTAATTTATCGATAGCGTAGCAACGGTAACCCTTACTCTCGATCAAAAGACCTGTTTCGAAGTCTTCTGTGATAGTACCGGTTGCGATACCGCCGACTTCATCAAGAGCTTCTCTTGAAATAACGGTATTGGAACCTGCATAGATCGAAGAGTTGGTTCTGTTCTTACCGAGGTTAACCTGTCTGAAGAAATAATCCTGTTCGTTAGGAATATTGTTCGAACTGTAAAGGTTGTACTGGAAAAGATCGGGGTTGTAGAATGACTGAGGTGTCTGAATGAAACCGATCTTCTCTTTTGAATCTATCTCGTTTGCTTCTTTTTTAACCCATACCCCATCCTTATTTTTCTTCATTACGGGAAGGAAGAAATAAGGAACCGTCTCTAAAAGGAACTCACTGTTAGGAATCATATCAGCATCAAATGTTGCGATAAGAGGTGCGTGAGTTTTGCTTAATGCGTTGTTTAAGTTTCCTGCCTTTGCAAATTTATTATCTGCAAGACCTATGTAACCGACGCCCAGTCTGTTTGCGAGTTCTTCTACTTCTTTTCTGTTTCCGTCATCGCAGATCCATACATGAACCTTTGATTTGTCGGGATACTGTAACATTCTGCAGGCATTGGCCGTCTTGAAAAGAAGGTCAACTTCCTCGTTATGTGTTGCGATCATAACGTCGACTTCCGGGAACATCTCATCCGGGATAACAGGCATTTCGGGCTGATATGCCAGGTTTAAGTCTACGTAACTTAATATTGCTTCATATACTGAAAATGCTTCAGCAAGAAGCAAGCCTACGCCACAGATAAATGCTACCCATCCGTACTGTGCAGGCATGGGGATCGTGAAAATAGCACGCCATAAAAGGTAAATAAGAAGCAGTACTACTCCCAAGATCGAAATGAGCAAAAACCATTTGTTCTTAACTTTCATTTTGTTTCTCCTTGATTTAATATAACCCTTGTTACTTTATCTCACCCTTGCTCATCTTTGATACTGCGTATACCGCGATAACAAAGATGATCATCATTACGATTGCTGCTGCCGAGAAGAACTTTCTTGATCCGGTGTTCAGATCTTCATCAATGTAATCCTTAAGCAGGTCACCCATATGATCATCCAGGAAATCCGCATGGATTTTCTGGGCATCCAGCAGACGAACTACCTCTTCGTCCTGAGTTTTTCTCGTTCTGTCTATGTCAAAGCCTTCGACTTCGGACACAAACAATGCACATTCCTCTTCGTAGGTCGCTCCCCATCTGCTGTGCTCTCTTAAAGCCGCATTTCCGAGATATGCGTCGGCATCCATTACGAATTCCTCCACAAATCTGTCGGAGAGGATGGACTTTCTTAATTCTTTGTACCTGGAAACAAGCTTCTGATCAAACAGAGGATCCTTAACCAGCCGCTCGTACCATGGTCTTGACGGCATAA
Organism: uncultured Lachnospiraceae bacterium; assembly: GCA_902790275.1. Lineage (GTDB taxonomy): Bacteria > Bacillota > Clostridia > Lachnospirales > Lachnospiraceae > UBA3766. Next base: position 6,189 of record CADARM010000023.1, on the reverse strand, counting down.
CCATCCAGTCAAAACCGGCAGCTTCCAGTTTGTAATTGTCCAGACAGTTATCGTAATCCCAGAAAGGTCCGACTGAGAACTTATGAGATTTGTCTCTGTAATAATATGTCGAATGCAGTCCGGAATCGTAATTCATCATGAATTCGTTATAAACGAAGTAATCAATGAACGAATCAACATCGATGTAGTTGGAATATTCCAGGAATTCCTTTTTGTCATCCGAATACAGAGTTTTTTCGATCTGGGAGATCTCATCTCCGATGGCTTTCACAGTCGCTTCGTCAGCTTTGTCTTTTTTCGGATAGATCAGGTTGAAGTATCCGAAGCAGATCTGACTGTCCGAACCGTATGTCGGAACCATTGTAGTCGTCTGGTCGAATCGGTCTCTGTCTACGATATAACTTAAATTCGTATTCGTCTCCGTTTTTACGGATTACTTCGCAAAATCTTACTTCCGGAGTGTAAGGATTAAGAAGTCCTCCGATATTGTAAGCCACATAAGAACGAAGATACGAAGCATCGAGGATACTGTTGCAGAGTATCCAGTCTTCATCGGCATCCATTCCGAGAAGCGGATATTCAAGTTCTTCTCCGTTTTTCTTAAGCAGCTTTATTCCGTATTGCTTCTTGGCGAACTTTCTTGAAGAGTTACCTCTTAACTTGATCTTTCCGTTGTTGGAAAAATACGGTTCGTCCGTTATCTTATTTACATCGTTATCGTTGTCGACGATATACATCGTTACATCGATCCAGGGATCCGTCACCTCGGGGTCTTTAAAGACTCTTTCCTGAGTATCGGAATCCAGAACATCGTAAATATCGGGAACCTCCTCTCCGTTTGTATCTATTACAAACAGCGGAAGGTGTGTTTCGAATGTTTCCGGATCGACCGTTCCGTCCGGATTTACTTCCGTAGGACCGATATTGGGATTTGCATCCGCGTCTTCGATATGCTGAATCGTTCTGGTCTCAAGCGAATACCTTGTGGTTTTCTCTTTTGTAAAGACGATCACAAATACTATGAGAACGATCGCCACAATTATCGAATATATCCAGACTGTATATGATTTTTTTAACGGTATACCTTTATCTCGTGATCTCATCATTTTGACAAACCAAATTTACGCTTTCTACATCCTTAACTTCCATTAACTTGGAACGAATGGAAATATTGGAGTTTTTCTTTTCATATCTCTTTAATGCAAACTGTGATACTTCATAGATAAGTTCAGTGCAGGAATGATCTGTGTTTTCAACACGAAGTGATGCAGCGTTGTTGAAGTAACCCTTGATAGCATTGTGAATAGATTCCGAGCTGTTCTGCTTTCCGCGGATAATGATAAGGTATCTGTCGTTGCTCTTTACGTTTCCGAGGATGAGCATTACGAAGAATACTGTTGCGGAACCGATGGCGGCTACCGTGAAGTCCTGGATACCGCAGCAAACGCCGGCTGCTATACACCAGAAAATGTAAGCCGTATCTCTGGGGTCTTTAACTGCAGTTCTGAAACGTACGATTGACAACGCACCGACCATACCTAAGGAAAGAGCTACGTTGTTACCGATAACGCTCATGATCAATGTGGAAACGATCGTCAGCATTACAAGTGATACGTTGAACTTTGCACTGTAAACTGTTGTTGCATGTGAAATTCTGTATGATACAAATATTACAAATGAGATTACCAAAGCGGCTGCAAAGCAGATAGCGATCTCCCTTATTGTCATGTTTCCGCCTTGGTTCGCCAAGTACTGATATAAATCTTCTTTCATGATTATCCTCCCGTTTAAACCAGATCCTGTCTGGCATTAATGTATTTACTGTATGAACCTATATATAAATCACTTGTTGCAAGTAAATCTTTTACGTAACTTAACAAGAAATGATTGTACTTAACTTCCAGGACCACCAGGTCTTCGATGTCCGCCGGTCTGTAATGTGAACGCGGGGCGAAGAGATCAAGGCATCCTACCGAAGTCCTTACCTTGGTATCGAAAGTTATCCTGGTGTCGTTGTTTGGAAGAGCAAATGCCGTTCTTTCGTATTCAACGATGCACTTCGGTCTGTATACTTCCTTTACCATAAGGTAGTGGATCTGATCGAGCATCGGATCGTTAAACTCCAAAAGCCCTTCGTATCTTCCTCTCATCAGCTCTTCACAAAGTTCTCTGTCTATCGAGAATGAATGCTTCTGCTGGGTAACTCCGAATTTCTGCTTTAGCTCAAGTTTTATGACATCGGTGTTCTCATCGTAGATTCGAATCCTTATCTTTTTTCTGTTCTGGATTCCCGCCATCTTGTCGTAATAATCATCGTTATCGTATGAATCGAAGTACAACGACCTTACGAAATACGGTTCGTATCCTGCATACGGATCGGGCGGCAATGCCTTTTTCAGTCTTAATAAGAGTTCTTCGGCCTGAAGCTTTCCTATTACATATTTCTTCTCGACTCTTTTGACGGATAATGATTTATTCATCTTCCACCTCCGAATCTTCATCTTCGCTTCCCAGTTCTTCCGTTGCTTCGGTGTAGAAAGTGAAGTTTTCTTCGTTATCAAAGTTGTCGACATTTATGGCAACTATGACATAATCGTAATGATTGTTCTCTATTCTTTCCATGATGGATCTCTCGGATGCGTTGATTCCCCATACCAGATCCATTTTTTTGATCATCGGTGTAAGGAAGACCGCAACCGGTGATGAATAGGAGTTTCTTATCATAAGTACGGATGTATCGTTTTCCGCAAGATTGTTTTCGATCTCATCCGCAAGCATTACACCGCTCATATAACAGTTGTTCAAGTCTCTTAAGTAAAGGTCATCTCTTGTGAACTGTCTTTTAAGAATGAGTGTATCTGTAAACGATCCTTCGTTTCCGAGTGTCTGTCCGCTCGAAGTGTAGTAACTGTAGCGAACCGATGTCTCAAACTTCGGAGTCATCAGAGTGAAGTCATCGAGTCCTCCGTATAATTCTCCGGTCTCACGACCCATGGATCCCATAAACGACTCTTTGTAAGTATCCTGGTAATAATTGTTCATATCACAGTACTTTCCGGTAGGATCCAGATCGTCTCCGTACTCGTATCTGATGTAGTCAACCAGTTTGGTCATCGCATAGAATGCAGCCTGTGAGTGCCAGTGGTGGTCAGTCTTATAAAAGAGCTCATCACCTCTCTTGCCTGTGTTCTCAAAGATCTCTCTGTAATCTATGTAATCCACATCGTACCGGCGAAGGTATCTTAAGTACTCATCCGCATATTCGTTGTAATCCTGATAAGGGATACCGTAGTATCCGTCGGCCCATTCGGAATCGTATCTGGTCGGATAAAGAAGTAAGATTACTTTTGTACCCTGCGGTTCCAGATCGTCCTTCATACGCTTCATTCTCTTGGCCAGTTCCTTCATCGTGATGTTGGGCTGGTTCCAGAAGTTTGCGTAGTATTCAAGTCCGTCCTTGTCTCTTACATATGCGAAGTTGTTCTCTTCGTTTTTCCACATAGCTGCGTTAAACGCACCGTAAACTTCATTCCAGAGGTGTCCGCCGACGAAATTGTTGTTTACTGCCGTGTTAACCGTCTGTGCCGATGCTTCCAGGGAACTTATGTCGTAATTCTCTGTCAGATCCGTGATTATTTCATTTTTATCTATGCCGTCTCTTACCTCGGTTACAATGTTTTCCCAGTTCATCCAGATATTATAACCGGCAAACCCGAACAGCATTATCATAAATATTACTGCGTATATTTTTTGATATCTCTCGCTCATGTTTTCTCCTGATTAGAAATTGAAGTAGATAAACGGGCTGTATGTGCCTTTTGCAAATGTTGCGATACAGAAGATCAGCAGTACCGGTATCGCAGTTACATATATGAACTTTGCACCTGCCGCCAGAGCTTTTCCGATCGGTTTGTCTTCAAGCCAGTCTCTGAAGTAATCCTTTACGGGAAGTGCACAAATTATCGCTGCCACAAATACAAGTCCGAATTCTTTTAAGTACATCACTAACCAGGGTGAGTAGAATCCGTTATGTGCAAGTCCGAACATCTCTCTGACATAAAGGACCAGCTGTTCGTTACTGTCGCTTCGGAATATTACCATCGATATCGCTACCGCAACGATCACGTAAACATGTCTTAAGAAATCGAAGCCCTCTTTTTTATCAAGCTGGAATATCGTTTCGAAAAGGATGAATACGAAGTAGTACAATCCCCACAATACGAATGTCCATGCGGCGCCGTGCCAGATACCTGTCAAAAGCCATACGATGAAAAGGTTTCTTATCATCTTGTCTTTGTTCTCGTCTTTGGAACCGCCGAGAGGCTTATATACATACTGAGAAAACCATGCAGCCAGTGAAATGTGCCATCTGGTCATGAACTCTCTCATTGATTTACTGATAAAAGGATAACGGAAGTTTTCGTCAAACTCGAATCCGAACATTCTGCCCAGGCCGATCGCCATATCCGAGTAAGCGGAGAAGTCGTAGTAGATCTGGAACATATATGCGAATGCTCCGAGCCACGAAACAAGTACCGGAACCTTGACCGTATCGATACCGTATGTCGACAATGCGAAGATGTTATCTGTTACGATAGCGAGGTTATCGGCGAGCAATACTTTTTTAAGTAATCCTTCCGAAAATCTGCAGACACCCGATACGAACATATTCCAGCTCGGTCTTCTGTGTTTGATCTGGTCTTCGACGCTTGTATATCTGACGATAGGACCTGCGATCAGCTGAGGGAAGAACGAAATGTAAAGCGCAAGGTTGAAAGGATTCTTCTGTCTGGAAGCATCTCCTCTGTATACATCGATAACGTAGGACAGAGCCTGGAATGTATAGAAGGAAATACCGATCGGCAGCTTGATCCCGGGAGCCTTGATCCATTCGCTTCCTGCGATGTTGTTAAGGATCTCAACCGCGAAGTCCGTATATTTGAAGAAACCTAACATAGCGATGTTGAAGATGATCGTTATGACCAACAGTACTTTCGCTGCCGTGGTATCTTCGTACTCGTGCTTCTCACGGATACGTCCGATGATCATACCAAATATGTAATTAACGATTATGGAACCTATTAATAGAACTACGTAGAACGGCTCGCCCCAGGCGTAAAAGAATAAACTGGCTACGAGCAAAAATATGTTCTGCAGTACTCGAGAAAAACTCAAGATATAATAGCCTATCAGAACGACAGGCAAAAAAATAAGCAAAAACGGGATACTAGAGAATACCATTACTTTACATTCCTTAACCTAATATTTTTCGTCTGCCGACAAAATCTGATGTTTAGTCAAATTGTGTCTTAGCATCTTATGGTGCTCAAATACTAAAATATTTGAAGGGATTGCTTTTTTAAATCGGTATTTACTCTGTTCTTCCTGTCTTTGCATTAAAAAAGCAATCAAATAAGAAAACCTACTTGATTGCAGTCAAACCACCTAATTATTACGGCTTACGACTTTGCGTGCATACATTTCTGTATGTTTGCCCTTTAATCTTTAACTTCTTCTATTTTTTTCACACCCGCTTATCATATCAAATCGGGAAAGCCGTGTCAAGAAAAATTTTATAATTTTTTTATATTTTTATTTACCTGATGTTTTTATCCAGTTTGCTCCTGGAAATCTCTATCTGATGACCGCATCCTTCGCACTGAAGTCTGCAGTCCGAACCCGTACGCAGAACCTTCCATTTATTGCTTCCGCAGGGATGTTTCTTTTTAAATTCGATCACGTCGCCTTCTTTAAATGCCATTGTCTCTCCCGTATGAACGATGCCGGCCGCTCTAAGACAGCCGGCATCGAAATGTTTTTTCCTGTTATATATAATGAAGCTTCTTTTTAAATCCGGGAGAATACTTCTCCGATCTTGCCCGCGATGCAAAGATTAGCATACTTGTCTCTGGGTGTGGGCTGAAGGTTTATTAAGACCAGTTTGTTGCCTCTGTAATAATCAATAAGGCCTGCCGCAGGATAAACCGCGAGCGAAGTTCCTCCTATTATAAGTACACCCGCATTCTGAATATACTCAACAGACTTCTGCATCGTATATCCGTCGAGGCCTTCCTCGTAAAGAACAACGTCGGGCTTGATGATGCCGCCGCACTTGTCGCATTTGGGTACCGCGTAGTTTTCATCGCCCTTCTCATATTTTTCGCTCGCTTCTTCAACCTTATTCTTAAT
>CADARM010000022.1 GCA_902790275.1 uncultured Lachnospiraceae bacterium | reverse complement strand
ATGTTGTCGACATACAAACCGGACACATATATATTTTTGAAATAACGTCTTTATCGCCGTAAAGCCAGCATGCATCGAGGAACTGCTGCATGTATCCGCCGATACCGTACCATTCAACGGTTGTGGCAAGGATAACGCCGTCTGCTTCCTTTAAGGTCCTCGGAAGTGTCGTGATCGCACTTTTGATCTCGTAGAGATCGTATCTTTTAACGGTTACGTTAAGTTCTTCCAGAACCTCGCACATTTTCTTTATGACATACTGCGTCGGATCCCCTATCAGACCGCGTCCGCCATAATAGATATTAATATTCACCCTGTTAACACCTTTTCTTAATACATTAATGAAGCCATACTTCATATAAAATGCTTCCAAGGTCAATTATAATATCGCAGGATATCATACGCAAGCATATTTGCTATTGTCAGGCCAATACAAAACGAAGATTTCCGAGGCGGATTTCATCGCCCTGTTTTATCTCTTTTTCCCCTGAAACAAGCTTCTGACCGTTAATGAAAGTTCCGTTTTTGCTGTTCAGGTCATAAATGTACAGTTTGCCTGCCGCCTCATCGATCTGTGCGTGCATTCTCGAGACCGATCTGTCGTTTAAAAATATATCCACGCAGTCCGCCTTGGACCCTAAAATACAGGGGAAGTCCCCGAGGTCCGCATCCGGGATCTTTCCGTCCCTGCTTATAAGCCTTCTCGCATCACCTTCGGGAAGACTTATAAATACCGTTTCGCTCCCGGTCCACCCGTCATCGTCGAGGTCCCTTTCATGCAAAAGTTCTTCGTGATTAAAAAGAGGCTCCTTTACAGGTTCGCTTTCGGTATCCCTTTTCTTCATAAGAAGAAACAGTTTGTCGATCGTCTGCTCGACCTTTTTCTTATTTCTGTTGATAAGACTTTTGGTCTCTCTTGCCTCTTCTTCCTTCAAAGGTTCCGGCTTTATTTCCTTCGGACTTTCTTCGTATTCAGGCTCTTCCTCTTCGCATCCCTGAAGGATCTCGTAAAGGTTCTCGGCATCGATACTGCCTTCCTTGGCTCTCCGGTAAAGCTCATAGGTAGTTCTAACGACGCTCTGATTTCCGTTGTCTATATGCTCCAAAAGATACTCAGCCAGTTCCAGAAGCTCATGAGGATCCCTCTCTCCCGGATTAAAGATCCAGTAATATTTCTCGGTACTTAAATCCCTGTAAATGAATTCCGGCGAAAGCACGAGTCCCGATACATCCAAAAAAAGCCTCTTGCATTCCTTTACCTGACTGCTTATCGAATACAGAAGATCCGACATGTCCCGATAAGTGATCTTCCGTTTCATAAAGCCTTTTTCAAGGGACTGTTTTCCGGTTATGTCATAATAAAGTTTCGTTTCGTTGTCCCAGTCTTCCCTTTTAAGCATGACAAAGCCTTCAGATCTGTTCCTTAAAAGCATCTCTGTCTGAAACTCATCAAGCTCTCCGGTTATGACCAGATATTTTCTGTTTAGATCTCTTTGATATTCCGCTTTCATTCTCCCTCCGCCGTCTCACTCAAATCCTTGTTTTCACTTTCGATCAGATTGTTTGCGATATCGTATAAAGCCTTTACCCTTCGAATATCCGAAATGATCTTGGCCCCGTCCATTCTCTTTTTCGTGACGGATATCTTTATCTCACCGAGTGTCGATAATACTGCATTATCTGCCGCAACATCCAGTCTGCTCTCTATCCCGGCGGTGACTTTACCGGCACTGACTTTTATCTCAAACACGGGGTCTTTTACACCGACAAGCTGACCCTTTATATCTTCGTAAAACCTTTCCTCGATCTCTTTTTTCAGCTGATTGTTTGTGGAAAAATTCTTATAGTCTGCTGCCTCGAGAGCATGAACGAGGGCTCTGTACATCACGTTTTTATCGTACATAACTATGACGAGCCACACGATCGCCAGGATACAGACAAGTATTACCGGCATTATCAGAGCGCATTCTATCGTAAGATTTCCTCTCTTAAGTTTTCTCATCACAATTCCCTTTCGTTTAAACTAAAAGATCATAAGGAACACCGACAGAAAAAAGCCCGGTACCATAAAAGGGATAAACGGGATCTTTGTTTTTTTATCCGCTTTTTTTATTCCCATCAGACCTATCGCGACAAAAGCACTTATAAGACATGAGAAAAAAAACATTATAAGATTATCCTTCCATCCGAGCATAAGTCCCGTTGCCGCAAGTATTATCCCGTCCCCGCTCCCTATCTGTCCGTCCGTGATAAAAGAAAGAGCGATCAGTAGGACGCCTTCGGCCAGACCGATCAGTGAAGAGGCTACCGAAACATCGTCCGAAAGGAGCATAAATACCACAGAAAAAACGCCCGTTATTATCGGAAAAACGATATTTATCTCCCTTCTCTTTAAGTCGATCACGGCTTCAAACGAAAGCAAACCCATTACGATCACAAATCTAATAATCCTGATCGGATCCGTCATCTTCACCATCCCCTTCAACTTTTCCGGATATGTACGAAGCACATCTTTCACATTGTTTCTTTCCGGATACCTCGCTTAAATTAACCTTGTATACGGTCCTCTTTAAACCGCTGCATGAAAGACTCGTATGATAGCTTTCCCCGTAGTCCGTAATAAATACAACCTGGGGTGTATCCGCATCCTTATCCTTTGCACACTTCTTACAGACCTCGTATTTTTTCCCGTCTTTATTCCTGCAGTTCTCTATGTCGCTTAACAAAACGGTGTTTATCGATAAACGAAGATGCGAACAGTTGCGGTTCGTGTGGTAAACGCTTGCATTGTCTGTGATGTAGACATATTCTTCCTCACCGTCCACGCTGTCCGGCACATACCCCGTCCAGGAATGCACCTTTACCCTGTTGGCAAAGGTCATGCCGTCCACTTTAAAAAGATTAAAAAGCGGTTCGACTTTGTATGTGACGATCAAGTCTGTATCACCCTTTTCGTTTATCACTTCGGAGCGAAAGAAAAAGATCCCCGCTTCGCCGTTTTTTATCATGGAATCATTTAGGTTTCCAAGGCCGAAGTTTTCGGTAAACATCGCCCTGACAAGCGTCTCGGACAGTAAAGGATTAAGGATCGATGCATCGGGAAGTTCAATATCGGTATCCGCGCCCAGGAATTCCTCCCCAATGTTTTTCACATATGAAGCCGGATATGCCATAAGCGATATCTCTCTTGCCGTCTCATGCAGGGCATACTCTACCCTTGCATAAAGATTCATCATTTCCAGAACGGAAATAAGAGATATGGAAAGGCTTAAGAATATGGGCAGAACAAGTGCCGCTTCAAGTGTCAGACTTCCTTTATGTTTTTTCATTCCATCCCGCTCCTTTTAAAAATACGAATACTTCTTCTCACCGTAAAATCTGAAATCAAAACCCGTTTCAACCGAAAATACAGCCTTTACCTTATCCGCACAGACATCAAATCTGAAAAACTCGTTTCCGGTTCCCGAATCCCTTAAATTGAATTCGATGATATCCATCGTCCTGTAGGTCTTAACAAAAGAAGGCACATAATAAAGGAATAACCTCATATACCCGTTATAGTTGACCTTTACCGTCGGTATCCCATCCGAGCTTACCGCAGAAGCTGCGTCAGCCGCATCGTCATCAACACTTCCGCCCAAAAGACCTATAAGTCCGCTCACGCTGACATTTATCTGATCCGACGTTTTTATAAGCGGAACTCCCTCGCCCTTTAAAAGACTCTTCATATCCGTCAGGGCTTCCATCTCTCCCCATATGAGCAAAACGACCTGCGTTATGACAGGCTCCGGTATTTCCGTAATGGCAGATATCAATTCCGAAGCGCTCTGAACTACCTCTACCTTATCCGAAGCCATATTAAGGGATATGTAATCCGCAAAGGCTCTGACATAAAACATTGTTTTTACGCAGTCCGTCATATTCATAAGATCCGTGGTCCGCCCGAAGATGATATACTCAGTCTCATACTTCAGATGAGTGTCATCCTTCGGATGGATGTAATCGCCGGTCTTTTGCATAATGTATTCCGTAAACAATATGTTTTCAGTCGGGTCGAAACTGAATTCTGAAAGATCGCCGCTTCCCTGTTCCTTTGAACGTTTCAAAAGAGTATATGAACCATCTATTTTCGCGTTGGAAAGACTGAAATAATCTTTTCCCATGATGCCTATGGCGCCGTAGTCATAATCTATCCACGAAAGATAGTTATCCTTTATCGCCGTCTGTTCCCATGTATCATCATCCGAATATGTTATCTTCGAGGCCGCTTCATCCTTTATCTTTTCATACTTCTCAGTATCAAGATCATACGAATCCCAGACCGCAACAAGATCGGCCATCTCTGTAATATCGTTTATCCCGACAAGATTTCTCATGTACTCGACTGCCTGTTTCGCAAAAGGTTTTCCCCACCTGTCGGTCGCAAGCTCGTACTCGCTTAAAGAAACATTTGTATCAGTAACATCCAGGATATCCGAATAAAACAAAAAGTTTGTATCCTCTTCCGGATGAAAATTATCGTCAAAATATTCATTCAGCCTTGCTTCAAGGTTCTTTGGATCGGGACTGTTGGATAAATACGAAAGGTCGATAAAGAACACATCGTATCTTTCCAACAGTTCCCTGTTGTATTCCCCGAAAGCCGAAAGGAGTGCGCTCTCCACGGCACATTCGTATGCCACCTGAAGAGCCGCTCCCCTGGCTCCCGTAATAACTGCCAATGTCAATGAAATAATCAATGTAAATACAAGACTGAGATATATTGATATTTCTCCTTTATGTGATTTTCTTAATTTTGTTCGTAATAGCTTTAAATACATCTTCAACAATCTCAATCATTTCTTCTCTGAATATAATTACCAATGTTACCAGCACAACCAGGATCAAAATTACTTCCACGGTACTCAAGCCCGTTTCATCCATTGCAAACCGTTTGATAAGATTAATAGCTTCTTTCATGTTTTTCCTCCTTTCTCATATTTTTAAAACGAAAAACTGTCGAATGCCGGAATCATTATCAATGCAAAAACTATTATCAAAAGAAAAACCATGGGGATTAAAAGTCTGGTTCCGGCAGTTTCGGCTTTTCTTCGTATTTTCTCCCTTTTTTCGCTGCCGGATTCTTCGGCAGCATTCCTTACTTCTTCGGCAAAATCCTTTCCGCCTTTTTTGATGTTCCTTGTTATCCTTCCGACGAAAAAAGTTATCTCCCTGACATTGCATTCCGATGCCATTTTCTCGAGTGCTTCATTAAGAGACAGTCCGCCTTTGATATCCGTACTCGCCTTATATACCTCTTCATACAAAGGATCGTTTTTCTTATTCTTTTTGTATTCCGCCCCGAGCCTTTCGATCACCTGTCTGTGTGTAAGACCCGCTTCGTTTAAAAGTGCATACTTAACCGCAAAGTCCGGATATTCGTCGATTATCGCTTCCCTTTTTTTCTTTTCGTTTTCACCGAATGAAAACCTGTCTTTAAAAAGAACCAGGAACGCACAAAGAAGAGTCATCGCGATAACCGACGGGATCTTATTGTTCTTTTTTCTGCTCCATGAGATCTTTACTCCGTCGAGTTCCTCGGGAAGGGTTATGTTTTTATCGTTTCTTTCATTCTCGTTTTTCTCATCAAGATACTGCTTAAGCTTTTTAAAGAACTTTGCATCGTCGGTGATCTCAGGTTCCTTTATCACGCCTTCGATCATCTCTTTTTCCTCAAATCCTTCGAGATAATAAGTGACTTCTATCCCGATATCCGTATCTTCATCGATCTCGTCCGTGATCTTTCCCGAGGGATCCACATACCCCCTCGGTCTCACCCTGTATTCGATGTCAAAGGGGTATCCTTCAATTCTGTCGGGAAAATAAAGATCGCTTTTAATCGAATCAAAAGATGAGTTTTCACCAAGGATCGTACTGTTAAGTTTCTCCAAAAAACCGTCTTTCATAGCTTCCGCTTCACTGAGAGAATATGTTCTTGAAAGGATCTTAATATCGATCTCTTCTTCGCCGTAATCGCTTGCTGCAATAAGCTTCACGTTATGCGTCTTTCCGTCCTCGTCCCTTATGAGTTCATCGCTTGGACCCGGATCGTTTTTGTTCTTTAAGAAAAGCAGCATCGAAAGAAGAAGCCCTGCCCCGAGTATCAGCAATGCTGTTTTTACATTCTTGTTTAAACTTTTATGTTCGCTATTTTTTCTCCCCATACAAACGCTCCGATATAGACTAAAAGACAAACACTCATTATCAGTATCCCTTTAAGATTGCCGTAAAACATATCAAAATATCCGGGACTTGTTACGCCGATGTATCCTAAGATAAGAAAAGGGATCCCGCACATCAGCCTGTGCTCAAACTGCTTCGAAGATATAAGAGTTTTAAACTCCCTTTTCATCTCGATCTTTGTATCTATGACTTCCGCAGTATCGGCTAATATCTCCCTTAAGTTTCCGCCGCTTCTTTTGGCGATCGAAAACACCTCGGCAAATTCGTTTATCTCTTCGACATGACTTCTTTCCCCGAATGAAGAGATAAGACTTTCCAAAACGATATTGTTTTCAAGACCTCTTACTATCGTTTCGCACTCTTTGGTCATATCTGAGCGTTCGCCGAAGATCTTAAACATCTCCCTGTACGTATATACAAAAGAATTCTCCGCGGAATTTCCCGCCTGAAGATTGACCGACAGTATCCTTATCATTTCTTTAAATTCGAGTGTCAGTTTCCATCTTCTCTTCTCCGCCAGATACTTTTTCTCAAACTTTAAAAAGACGGGAAGAAGTGCAAAAAGAACGATCCAGGCGAAAAAAGACCTGTAAAAGAAAAAGGCAAAGAGGGCGGAAACCAGGGCCCAGAGGGCCGCGCCGGCAAGCACTTCTTTTATCTTCAGTTTGTAAACGTCATACTGCATTTATTTCTCCAGTTTATATGTGTTTTTAAGTTCCCCGACCTTAACGAGCACGCTCTCTTTTCCGGTCATCACGGTATCAAAGAGCTTTCGCAAAACAATGCTTTTGTTTTCGTCGGAAGTAACTTCGCTTATTTCCGTCACCCTTCTTGATCCTGACTTCGATCTTTCGAGATGGATCATGATATCTATGCCCGATGCGATCTGACGGCGGATCGATTCAAGCGGTATTTCAGCGTTTTGCAGATACATGGCTTCAAGCCTTGTGATCATATCCGCAGAGCTGTTCGCATGTCCCGTGGACATACTGTTGTGTCCCGTGTTCATGGCCTGCAGCATATCAGCGACCTCGGCACCTCGGACTTCTCCGACGATGATACGGTCGGGGCGCATTCGGAGAGCCGTCTTAATAAGGTCCTTAATCGTGATCGCTTCACAGCCCGATGAATTCGCATTTCTGGTCTCGAGTCTTACAAGGTTTTCAACGGACTTTATCTGTAATTCAGCCGAGTCTTCGATGGTTATAACTCTCTCGCCCGACGGGATAAAATCCGAGAGTACATTTAAAAGAGTTGTCTTTCCGCTCGAGGTTCCGCCCGATACAAAGACGTTGTATCCGGCTCTTACGACCGTCTCAAGAAAGGCTGCCGCTTCAGGCGTGATGCTTTTGTTTTCGATCATCGTATCCATAGTAAAAACTTCCTTCGGGAAACGCCGGATCGTAATGATCGGACCTGTTACCGCGGGAGGCGAGAGCACGATATTTACTCTCTCTCCGTTTGATAATCTCGCATCGACTATGGGCTCGCTTTCGTTTACCACGCGATTGCATTCGGATACGATCTGCTGGATCACGTCTTCTAACTTTTCAACCGAAGAGAATTTTTTATTCCACTCAAAGATCGTTCCCTTCTTCTCGATAAAGATCCTGTCATACCCGTTCACCATGATCTCGGAGATCTCTTCGTCCTCGATCAGTTCCTGCAAAACATCGAGTTTTCTTATTGAATCAAATATGTTTTTTACAAGCGTTTCCCTTTCCTTTAACGAAAGGTTTTCATCCTCGGTTTCCCTGTATACGATCCGCGCGATCAGGCGGCGGACTTCTTCTTCGCTTTGTTCTTCCGACATATCCAGTTCAGTTCGAACGATGGATGTAAGTCTTAAGATCTCTCTTTCGTCTATCATTCAAACCTCCCGCTACCAGCCAAACTCGGCTGTCGTAGTCTTTCTTACATAGTCTCCGAGTTCCGTATAAAGAAGCCTGTCTATCTCACCCGGAAGGTTCTTGATTATCGGAATGTTGATCTTCCTGGTTTTCTGAAGGATATCATCGTATTTGTATTCGTTTAGCATCTGCTCGTAGTGGAAGATCTTATTCTGAGCCACGGGATCATTGGCGGTAAGAGTGTAGATAACAAAACATCTTGAAAGGAAAGAATCAAACAGGCCCTGAAGATAATCGGATAAGTCAAGAATGATGTAATCGTATTCATTCATACCGACTATCTCGTCCAAAAAATCATCCCATATCTCGGGAGTTATATAGGCAAGATCGATATAATAAAACGCAGGCTTTATCATATCGAGGCCGGTATAATCCATTAAGCTGCTTTTGAATTTCGAGACGAATTCCTGACGGATATTATTAAAGTAATAAAGTATATCCGTCATATCTCCCCTTCGCCCTAGGCCGCCCGAAACACTCATTCCGGAAAAGCTCTCAAAGTTCAGATAAAGCACCCTGTTCTTCTTTGCGAGCATCTGTCCGAGGACCGTGCAGAACGAAGTCTTCATGCATCGTGAGACCGGCGAAAAAACTCCGATGATCTTTGATCTTCCGTTTATAAGCCCACCAGCATTTATGCCGTCCGAGCCAATGATCCCGATGAGTCTTTCCAAAACCTTATCCGCAGGTGAGAATCTGAATATGCCTTCGCCCTCCTCGGCTTCGTGAATATATATCACATGCCCCACTCCGCTAAAGACCGCTTTTTTGTCTTCCGAAGCTATAAGATAATCTATCTTTTCTTTTTCCAGATACTGAACCAGCTTTTCCTCATCGGTAAACGCACAGAGCGAAAACCTTATCTTTCTGCTTTCATCAAGATATCTGTAAAGCTTTTCCATATAACTTAAATTGCTGTCAAACAATGCCAGAGTTTTCCTTTTCAATTCATCCTCCTACAATCAGTTTCGTAACGACCGCCAAAAGTATCGGCAGTGAATAATGTATACTTCCTTTTTTAAGATCATCTTTATCAAGGAAGTCCAGATACGATTCGTTAAACACTTCCTTATCCTTCATCCTGATCCTGAAGATCATATTTTTAGAGAACACAAAAAGTGCTTTGAACCTTTCGAAAAAAGACCTGTTGATCAGTGCTTTAAAAAGCCCCAGAAAAAGACCGAAAAAAAGCGAGATCACAAATATGAACATAACTTCTTTGAATGAAAAACATACACCGATCAAACCGAGAAGTTTAAGGTCCGCTCCTCCGAATAAACCTAAAACAAAGAGCGGGAATAAGATTAATACGGGAAATACGACTGAGAAAAAAGTACCGATAAGATCCGATTCACGGAATATGAAGAATTTTTGGGCAAGAAGAGCCGCAAGAGAGATCGCAATAAACCGGTTGGGGATCTTATCGTTTCGAATATCAAACAGACATGCTGCAAATAAAATAAGAATAAGTAAAACTATTGCCAATCACATCCTTTTTGAAACGTATTTAA
Source organism: uncultured Lachnospiraceae bacterium (assembly GCA_902790275.1). Lineage (GTDB taxonomy): Bacteria > Bacillota > Clostridia > Lachnospirales > Lachnospiraceae > UBA3766. Next base: position 8,154 of record CADARM010000022.1, on the reverse strand, counting down.
TTGTTCGTTAGGGAAATATAGGGAGAAGACTCCCTTTAGAATTGATCCTGACCCTTTCGGGTGAGTTTGATTATAATCGCTGTTGTGAAATTTGTAAATAAAATTTTGAAATTTTTTAAATTTTTTGTTGAAAATGACGAATCTAGAACGTGGAAATAATGCATGCAGATGCGAATATGAAATAAGTTATCGATATCGCCGCATGGATGAAAAGCCTTACACATGTCTGTATAAAGGTGATCTCAATATTTCTTATCCAGCTTACCATCCAGAAATTTTCCTCAAAGTAACAATAGAACGGCTGGAATGCCATGATACACTGGGCGATCTTTAAGATATCCAGGATTATTCCGAAAAGCAGTACCGCAAAGATCCCGGGATGATCCACCGCGAGCACAAACAGACATAATCCCATTAAAATAGCCGGGATCCTGAAGAACAGGACAACGACAAGAGTGATAATTTTTGCATTGGTATTGGCATCTTCGAGTTTTTTTGCCGGATCGTAGATCCTTTTTCTCGGATTCGAAGTCCTGTTTCCGGAAGCGCCATTTCCCGAAGAGGAAACCGGCCTTTTCAGATCGTAGATCGAATCTTCGTAACTTTTTACACGTGCGTCCTGAGCTTTAAAAGCTTCGGTCGTTAAGATCTCATCTTTTACCTTGGTACATAAATTGCTGTAATACCTGGCGGATTTATAATCTCCGAGGCTGTCAAAAAAGGCTTTGTATCTGTCACACTCCTCAGCGGTTTTAGCTTTGTTGACGCTGCGGACATACATCTGATAATCAAGGTTTAATTTTTCTTCGTTGATAAGACTGATCTTTTCATCGCATTCCTTTGCGAAATTTTTTGCATCACGAAAATCACCGAGTTCTTCGAATTCGGTTTTAAGATCTTCCAATTCAAAAACGGATTCCGTATTTTTATATCTTTCGATAAGTTCGTTAAAAAGTGTATCTTTTTCTTTGTATGTTTCGTCGTCCATGATCGCCATTATGAATAACTCCGCCTTTGGTAAACGTGCCTACGAAAATTATATAGTTTATGGCACTTAAGGTCAAATAAAAAAGGATTCTACTATACGTAGAATCCTCTGTTATTCTGTTCTTCCAATGATTCGTTGATCGCGCTTTTCGAATAGGTCAGTCCTGCGGTCACTTTCTGTGTGTTCTGCATGACCGGTTCGGATTTATCCATTTTCGCAAGCTCGATATAAGTATCGCGCAAAGGCTCGATGACCACTTTTACATTGTCGAAAACCTTGACGTCTTTTCTTATCTCTGCGAGCAGAAGTTCCTTGTTAACATACGCATAAAGGCTCATAAAATAGCCTGCGATATCATACTCGAAATCGATCGATTCCATAAGTTCTCTTAAGCATCCTCTTGCCTTTCTTATCGCATCGTGGATCTCATTGATGTCGTTTTTCTCGATGGCTGCTTTTGCATCTTCGACATACTCTAAGAGCATCTCATAAAGGATCTCGATCAGTTCGGTACTGTTGGCCGATGTAATTCTTAAAGTAAACTCCTGTTTCTTTTCGTTGGTCATGTCTTCCGCCTTTCCCCTGACGTTAGTTTTCTGCTGTTACTGAAGAAGCTGTAATACCTGCTGAGGTCTTTCGTTAGCCTGTGCAAGCATGTTCGTACCTGCCTGGATAAGTACCTGCTGTGTTGTATAGATCGTCATTTCACTTGCCATATCAACATCCATGATCCTTGAATAACTGGAAGTCATGTTTTCTTCGGAAACATCGAGGCTTTCGGATGCGGATTCAAGTCTGTTCTGATATGCACCGAGTCTTGCTCTGATCGAAGAAATATAATTGATGGCGTCGGAAACGCTCTGCATTGCCTTGTCAGCACCTTCTTTTGTTGCTATGGAAAGGTCCTCAAGACCTGTCATCTTAAGTGATACTTCGGGGATCCTGATAGCAAGAGCCTGGCCTTCGTTTGCACCGATCTGCATACGCATTGCACCGATTCCTGTTAGATCTAAAGTAACATTGCTTGCATCGGCTTTTGCCTGAAGAGTAACTTCAAATCCGCCTGAAGCAGTGATCGTAACCATATCTCCTACGATCTTTGATACGATGGCATCTGTAGGGAATCCGCCGTTTCCGGAAACATCGGGTACCGCACCTGTTACGATCGTATTACCGTCTGCATCCGTTCCGGTCGTGATACTTGTAAGAAGATATTTTCCTATCTCAACTTCGTCGGAATAATAAGCAACCTTTACATCTGAACTCGATGTGTATCCCTTAAGATCGAATGTTCCGTCCAAAATGGGCTTTCCGTTAAAGTCCGTGGATTTGGAGATTCGTGTGATCTCTTCTTTTAACTGCTTGATCTCGTTGTCGAGTGTTTCTCTGTCGGAATCGGTCATTGTACCGTTTGCTGCCTGAACGGAGAGTTCGTTCATTCTCTGAAGGATCGCATGGATCTCGCCGAGTGCGCCGTCTGCGGTTTCGATAACAGAGATGGCATCTGCTGCATTATCGCCTGCGATAGACAGACCGTTGATCTGTGAATTCATTCTTTTCGCAATGGCAATACCTGCGGGGTTGTCTTTTGCATGATTAACCTTCAAACCCGAAGATAATTTTTCCATGGATTTTGTTAAAGCGTTATCCGTTCTCTTTAATGCGTTGTTAGCTGTCAATGCGGAAATGTTTGTTCCTACTCTCATAAATCACTACCTGCCTTTTTAACTGTCTGAATAAATGTTTTCGCTATATTGTAAAGCTGTTTCGTGGTTATTTCATCACTTGCAGCTTTGTCGAAATGCTGTCTGAAATAATCTACATTTATTATATCGGTCTGAATATAATTAAACGTAACCTCTTCAAAGCCTGCATTTTTGAAGCTTTCTTCAAAATCGCTTCTTTCCTTGAGTCTCTCGAGTCCGACGCTGCTCTCTCCGGCTACAAGTGCCGAAAGCACTCCGTCGTTAACCGTAAACTGTGCGAGGATATTGCCGAATTCTTCGGTCTCAAAGGAAGTAAATACTTTTCCTTCCTTCTCCGCTTTCTTTAAGATCTTAACCCTGATATTCACGGTCTCGTCTTCGAGCATGAGCGGAACTTCGTAGTTTTCCTCGCGAGTCATTTTGCTGACGAGTCCGATCTGCTTGAACGTCTGCTTCATGGCCTTGATATCGAAATAATCTCCGATACCGCTCTCTGCGATACGCCCGATCGCATCCTTTGCTTCTTTCAAAACTTTATCATAAGCTTCGGCAACCGTCTCTTCGTCATCAAAAGATTCCGCTATGGATTCCATTGCCTCTCTGAAGGAATTGTCCTCGAGTTCGTCTGCGAGCTCATCCATCTTTTTCCAGGGATTGTAATCCTTGTCGTTTGCGAGGATCTCGGTCATGGCCTTTAAGTTTTCGGGAGTTACCTTTTCATTTAAAAACTCAAGTTCGGCCGCTGCGTTTTTCTCATCCCTAACAAGATTTTCCCTGTATGTTTCAAACTCTCTCTTTAAGAATTCTTCCTGACCTTCCTTGGAAGTCACAACGGATGTAAATGCCGATGCGATCTGTTCGCTTATATCGAATTCGTATCCTGCTGCCGTTATGGCCTCGCCCAAAGATGCATCCAGTTTGATATTAAGTCCTCTGCTCTTTCCGGTACGGATGGCCGTCAAAAGGTTTTTGAAACTGATCTCGGATTCCGCCTTAACAAGATCGCCGACAGCTTTTCCGTCGCTCTTGTCGATCTTATCGAGCAGTCTGTAGATACCGATGAACGAATCTCTTTCCTCTTCGGTGATCTCTCCGGCTCTGTCGAGTTTGCAGATAAAAGATGCGTAATTGTCTGCGACAGAGATCGAATCTCTGCCCATCTCGTCGAGCTTCGCTTCGAGTTCTTCCATTCCGATCTCGAGAGGATTGATGCCTTCCCTTATCATCTCAAGCGTGTTCGAAGGATTCATCTTGTTGATGATACGGTTTAACATCGTTTCCTTTTCGGATATATCTATTATGTTTTCTTTTGTTATCTCTATCTCGCTGTAGCCTAAGATCCTTACAGCTTTCCGGTTGTTTTCGTTTATTTCCATACCCTGTTCTTTAAGGATATCGTCAATATTCGAAAATGCTTTCTTTATATCGTCGCCAAGGTCGCTTCTGACTTCGGTTCCGACCGCTTCGTATGTTTTCTGAGCCTTGTCGAACTGCTCTTTTAATCCGATACCTACTTCGTATGCCAAACGGAGCGAAAAGATATTTGAATTCTTTGTGATATCGCCGACAGCCTTTACGGGAAGATAAGGCATCTCTGCGATGACCTGTCGGCTTTCTTTCCAGAGCGCGGAATTCTCGGCAGCTTTTACTTCGTCGCTTCCGAAGAAGTCTCTGTTCACTTTGTCTTCGAGCGCTTTAAGAACGTTAACCGTCTCTTCAAGTGCGGTGATCTCTATGGAAAAGCCTCTTTTTATCATCATGTAATTGGCTTCGACACTCATCTTGAGTCTTGTCTCTGCCAGTATTCTCTTGCTTGTGATAAGCGCGGGATCTTCAACGCCTTCGTTTAAAGTCCTTACATTCGAACCTGTGACTTCGGAAAGATTCTGAATATTCAATGTCTTTCCTTCGTTGATGAGAACCTGAAGGTCCGAATCCGTAGCGTTGTCTATAACTTCCTTTGCCCTTACGGCTCTTTTCAAAAGATTGTCGGATCTGGTGAATTCCGTTTCGTTCGCTCCGACACCTCTTTCAACTGCATTGGCTACGACCGCTGCTTTTTCCTCATCGGAAAGAGGAAGTTTAACATCCCTTAATTCGTGAAGGATCGAAAGGTTTCTTTCGTTGCAGAGGATCCTCGACTTAACGAGCCATTTTCCTTCTTCCAGAAGTTCCGCTTCTTCGTCAGGGTCTTCTATCTTCAGATCAGATGCTATTTCATGGATCTTGTCTTCGAAATACTTTGAATCGCCGAAATCTCCGTCACCGTCTTTTACGATATGTCCGTATTCGTCGCTGAAATATCCGCCTTCCTTAAAAGGAACCTCGGCGGCACAGAATCTTACTCTGTAAAGGTTTTCTATCGTGGGCTCGATGGCGTTTCTTAAAATGTAATCGCACATTCCGTCCGTGATCTCGGTGATCTCGGATGCTTTTTTGTATACGTCCGCGATCTTGTCTTTTATATCTTCGTTCAATGAAAGGTCTCTTTCATCGAATTCTTTTTTCAATGCTTCGGCAGCTCCCCTGCTTCCGGTGATCTCTTCCATTTCTTCCACGGAAAGATCGTCGTTGTATCCGCGGATGATGTTTCCGCTCTCTGCCATTTTTGCCTTGATGCGGTCGAGTGTGTTAACGCTCTCCGCCTCATCCGTATCACCGGGTTTGCAGCCGTCTTCGACCATTCTGTTAAAGTCTTCGCTGCTCATGGTGTTGGACATGACGGTCATGTAATCAAGGTTGTTTCGAACATCAAACTGAAGGGCCCCGCTTTCGGCGTCCTTCATTAGATCATTCTGATTGGAATATAAAGAGAGAAAATTGCTTCCGGATGCGACCTGAACAGCCATTTCGGAAGATTTTATAATTCTCGAATCGTTGTCGCTTTTTGAAAAAGGTGCGGTAACATTCTGACTTTCCTGAGTGTTCTGCGTGTATAAATGGATCATCGGCATCTCCTTTTTGCTTCACTTTCGACAAGATATATTTCGGCAGGTTTGGCATATTATTTAATCTTTCTTTTCCGAATTAAAGTTGAAGCATCCCCTGACGGGTGTTATTATTAACAGGAATGATATAAAAATAAGGAATTTTCGAAAGCAGTGAATAAGATGAACGAACAGCACAACTCTTACGAAAACAACGATTATACATTTTTAAGGGAAAAGATCACAGAGCGTCCCATAAACAAGCGAAAAGTTATCAAACAGTCACTTCTGACCATCACTCTGGCCGTAACTTTCGCTCTTGTGGCATGCTTTGTTTTTTTCTTTTTTGAAAAAGGAACACTGAACGGATTCTCAAAGGAACAGCAGGATTCCAAAAAGATCGAGCTTACGCTTCAGGAAACCACCGATGAGATCCTTCCCGAAAACATGATAAAAGAAGATGTTGTCGAGCCTGAGATCATCATTCCCGATTTCCCCGACAGCAGCGAGCTCATCGAAGACGTTATCGCTTCATACGAACCCGATGTCGACGATTATCAGGGCATCTACAACAAAATGAAAAAGCTCGCAGCCGAAGCATCAAAGTCTTTAGTCACGGTCACCGCGATCCAGGATAAGACCACATGGCTTAATTCCGATTACGAATCCAAAACAAAAACGACCGGTCTTATCATCGAAGACAACGGAACGGATCTTTTTATCCTTACGGATGCGAATATCTTATCCAATTCAAATGAGATCGTAGTCTCCTTCCAGAACACACAGGAATGCACGGCTACGGTAAAGGCCGTTGATAACTATACGGGCATCGCGATACTTACGATCCCTCTTACGGAGCTTAATGACACAACAAGAAGTGCGATCGCCTATGCGGCACTCGCCAATTCACAGTTAAGCTGCAAGCCCGGAGATATCGTTATCGCACTCGGAGATCCCTTAGGATACGGTTCCTCGATCGGCTACGGTATCCTCACTTCGACAAACACAGAGATAAACGGTATCGATCACAATTACCAGCTATTAACTACAGATATCTACGGATCCGAAAATGCAAACGGTATCCTTATCAATAAAAACGGAAAAGTAATCGGACTCTTAAACCAGTCCTTTAACAAATCCGAGCACAAAACGCTCGTATCCGCAGTCGGAATAACTGAGCTTACAAAGCTTATCGAAAACCTCTGCAACGACGTGAGCCGCCCTCACATGGGAGTAAGCTTAACAAATGTTTCTTCCATCGCTATGCGTTATTACAACGTGCCCATGGGCGCATACATCATCGATATAGAAATGGATTCACCCGCAATGAAGGGCGGCATCCATAAGGGAGATGTCATCACCGCCATGAACGATGCAGTCATCACCAGTGTTCTCGATTACGAACTCGAACTTAACGACTGCGCACCCGGTGATGAAGTCACGGTCACCATCATGAGACCGAACGGCGATACCTATATCGATATGGATCTTAAAGTAACTTTGTCTGAATAATACGGAGCAAAAATGAGAAAAACAGTCTATACAAAATTCATATTTGCTTATCTTTTGTTTGCTCTTTTCGGATTTCTCGTTGTGGCAACATTCAGTTCGAGAGCCATCAACGATCTTGTTACCGAAACCGAAGCCGACAAACTTTATAAAGAAGCCATCATCATCGCGGACACATATGCGAAGAACCTTTACTCATCCGAGACCAGTCTCGAATCCGTAAAAAAGCAGTTCGATATCCTGGCTCTTTATTTTGATTCGACTCTCTGGATAATGAACCCTTCGGGACTCATCGTCCTTTCTTCCGACAGACCCGTCGATGTCGAAAATCCCATGTATGTCGAAAACTTTAATTCCACCGACAATATCGGCGGTTATTATACCGTGGGCGATTTTTACGGAACCTTCGATGAAGACGTTTTAAGCGTATTCGCTCCGATCACCGACGGTTATCAGGTGCAGGGTTATGTGGTAATCCACAAAAGCGTGGCCGAACTGAGAAAACTTTCCGAAAGACTCTTAACTCTTTCATATTATCTTTTCATCATCCTTTTCGTGCTCTCGCTCATAATCCTCATTTTCTTTACGAGCAACGTATACAGACCTCTTCGTAAGATCACGAAAGCGACCGAGGAATACGCATCCGGAAACCTTCGTTATCAGTTCCAGATCGATTCGGAAGACGAGCTCGGTTACCTTGCGGCGTCGCTTAACTATATGGCGAGCGAACTCTCCAAAGGCGAAGACAATCAGAAGCAGCTCGTTGCCAACGTATCTCACGATTTCAGATCTCCGCTCACAAGTATCAAGGGTTATTCGGAAGCGATGCTCGACGGAACGATCCCGCCCGAACTTCACAATAAGTATCTCGAGATCGTTACAAACGAATCCGACAGACTTATAAAACTCACCAACTCGCTTCTTACTTTAAACAACCTGAATACCGAGGGAATGATCCTTGAGATCACGGACTTTGACATCAATACGGTCATCAGAAAAACCCTCGCAACATTCGAAGGCGCAT
>CADARM010000021.1 GCA_902790275.1 uncultured Lachnospiraceae bacterium | reverse complement strand
TTATCATGCTGGCTTTCTTTGTTCATATTTGAGAGATTGTGATATTATAAATGCAATGAATGAAGGTTCAAGAGTCGCTTCTAAAACATTAAGTCATATCGGCGGCTTTTAACGGGTATATTTTAATCTTGCAACATCAAATTCGAGTTTGTCGGGCAGAAGTTGGCGTGTTATATCGGAAGTTATTTTAGTAGGAAACTTTCAGTATTCCTCAATAAGGAGTTAGAATGGATAACAAAAAAATAGAAGAATTCATCAGGAAGCAAAAAGTTGCTTTTATCTGTTCGGTTGATGAAGAAGGATTTCCAAATGTTAAAGCGATGCTTAAACCTCGAAAAATCGAAGGGTTACATCAGTTTTATTTCTCAACAAATACTTCCTCAATGCGTGTGAAGCAATACCTGAATAATCCCAATTCGTGTATTTATTTCTATCATAAAGGTTTAATAAAATATACAGGTGTTATGCTAAAAGGCAAAATGGAAGTCTTAACAGATCAAGAAACAAAAGATTTAATTTGGAAAAAAGGCGACACGATGTTCTACAAAGGTGGTGTTACCGATCCTGATTATTGTGTTTTGAAATTTACAGCAAATAGCGGAAGATATTACTGTGATTTGAAAACAGAAAGTTTTGAAATAAATTAAAAGAATTTCAGTTATATTGAATAGATTATCTAATATGATATAATAATATATGAACAGAAACAAAGGCGTTTCATCGGGTTAAGATGAAATGCCTTTTTCTTTTAGGAGGTGTAATTATGGAAAAAGCGATTGTCGGTGTAATGCCCTTGTGGGATGACAGTAAAAAAAGTATATGGATGTTGCCGGGATATTTTGATGGTATTACAAAAGCAGGTGGAATTCCTATTATGCTTCCTATTACGTCGGATAAAGCGGAATTGGAACAATTAAGTTTATTATGTGATGGATTTTTATTTACTGGCGGACATGATGTTTCACCAAGGTTGTATAAAGAAGAACCTCTTGAATGTGTATTTAGTTGCAAGGAACGTGATGAAATGGAATCAATTATTCTTAGGAAAGCTTGCGATAAGAATAAGCCTATTTTGGGTATCTGCAGAGGAATACAGTTTATAAATGTTGCTTTCGGTGGCTCTTTGTATCAAGATATTCCCGCACAATATTCAAGTAAAACCGATCACCATCAAAGTGCTCCATATGATGTTCCAATTCATAGTGTAAATATTGTTAAAGATTCCCCGCTTTATGATTGCTTGAGAAAAGAAAAGTTAGAAGTTAACAGCTATCATCATCAGGCAGTAAAAGATATCGCTCCGAAATTGAAAGCAATGGCTATTTCGGAAGATGGTTTAATTGAGGCATTATATTCGTCGGACTATCGATTTCTTTGGGCTGTTCAATGGCATCCTGAGTTTTCTTTTCAAAGTGACAATAATAGTATGAATATTTTTAATGCTTTTGTAGATGCGATGAAATATAATAATTTATAAATGGAGAGAGTAATAATGATTTCTTATCTTTGGACTGATGGGAATAATAAAGATTTTCAATCATTTTATCAAAAGACTGAAGAGTATTACAGCAAGATTGCAGGTGGCTTAGAGAATAGAAAAGATTTTGTTCCGTATAATATTTCAGATACAATTGAAGTTGTTTTAATAGCGTTTATAGATAACAAAGCAATTGCATGTGCTGGATTGAAAAGATATTCAGACACGGATGCTGAAATAAAAAGAGTTTGGGTAGAACCTGAATTCAGAGGAAATCATATTTCGGCTGATATGATGGATTTGTTGGAGAAAAAAGCATTAGAACAGGGATTCAAAAGAACAATCCTTCAGACAAGACCTCAAATGGAATCGGCTATCCATATATATACAATGCTGGGATATGAGCAGATTGATAACTATCCTCCGTATGATAAACTTGATGGAGCAATCTGCTTGGCAAAAAAATTTTGATTTGGAAAATTTCAGTATTTCTAAATAATAGGATTGAAAATGGGATTATTTGGTTTCTTAAAAAAAGATAATAAAAAAGATGAAGCTGAAAGTAGAGCTTCGGCAATCGAACCCAAAACATCGAAATTAGATAATGATTTAAGAGAGACGGCTGAGAACTTTTCAAAAAATTTCAGCAACAGGTTTGATCTTGATTTTTCCTGCAATAGTTTATCAAAAGTAAATGAGCTTTTAGATGAAGTAAACGATTTCGTAGAAGATGAAGACAGGAAAAACGATATTATGACCATGGCAGGAGCATATGTCTTCGAAGTGGCGAAACGAAATTTCGGAGGAAAATACTACTGGATAGAAAGTGAACAACAACCAATATTGATTGCAGGTGAACCGGACTATTCAGTTTCTATCAAAGCATGGGATAAGGTAAAGAAGTATATGGAAAATGGTTCTGAGGATGACCAAAAATACTATATAGATGGATATAAGGAATACATCGAAAAAGGGAAAAAGAACAAGGGCTATTCTGCCCAAATCATATAATGTATATACATTTGGAAACTTTCAGTATTCCTCAATAGCAAAGTAATGGAGAAAAAATGAAAATATTAGTGCTTAACGGTTCACCTAAAAAGAAAAGTGATACTTTCCGTTTGACCGATTCTTTTTTAAAAGGATTAAACCGTGATAAAAAACATGAAATAACAGTTATTGATGTAATAGACAAAAAAATATCACCCTGCAGGGGATGCTTTGGTTGCTGGCAGAAACTTGAAGGACATTGTGTTATCCAGGATGATCAGAATGAGATACTGGATTTGTACCGTAATTCTGATGTCATCATTTGGAGTTTCCCTCTTTATTGCTATGGTATGCCTTCTCATTTGAAAGCTGTGCTCGATCGTACTATTCCTCTGGTAAAAATGAAAATGGTTCAGTTACCTGATGGAACAGTTAGACACGAACCGTTGGCAGATTTTTCCAAAATCCATACTGTGGTTATTAGCGGATGTGGATTTCCTGACTGGGAGGGTAATTTCGATGCTTTGAAGTTGATGTGCAAGAACTGTTTCGGTAATCTTAGTATGGTATGTGTACCTGAAACTCCAATGTTGAATGTTCCGGAGGCGGCAATTGTTGCAGATCCTTTACTCGAACGATTCAGAAAAGCAGGGGAAGAATATGAATCTACGTTAACTCTTTCTGTAGAAACTATAGCTGAACTTGAAAGGCCTATGATTTCTGCAGAAGATTATATAAAAAACGTGAACGGAAACTAAAAAAGAAAAATTACAGTTATTCTTAGGAAGCAAAATGGAATTAAGAAAGATAAATAAAGCAGATGCTTTTAAACAATGGGAATATACTACTGAATTGCCCGAAGATGAAAATGGATTAACCAATCAATATCACGGTATAACATTTGAAGATTATCAGGGAAAGGCATTACCTGAATTGATATCGTATGAAAATCCGGTAAATATGCCGGATTGGTTTGTGCCCGAAACATACTATTATCTGTGGGATGATGATCAAATTGTTGGAGAGTTTAGGATAAGACATTACCTTACTGATGCTCTTCGAAACGGATCGGGGCATATAGGGTATAGTGTTCGTAAAGGTTGTCGTGGCAAAGGCTATGGAACTATAGGCTTGAAACTTACAATCGATGAAGCAAAGAAAATAGTACCTGAAGAAGAAATATATTTACGAGTTAATAAAGATAATATTGCTTCACAGAAAGTAATGTTAAAAAACGGCGCTTATATAGCCGGAGAGGATGATGAACACTTTTTTCTTCGAATAAAGAAATAGATAAAGCAAGGAATAAATTATGGATGTTCGTGAATACTTGAATATATTGCATGTGGCAGAGAGACTAAAAGATACGCCCAGGCATTGTACAACATCAAAAAGAAGAACAGAAAGTGTTGCTGAACACAGTTGGAGAATATCATTAATGGCTTTTCTTTTGAGAAATGAGTTTCCTGAAGCTGACATTGATAAAGTAATCTGTATGTGTTTGATTCACGATCTGGGCGAGTGCTTTACAGGGGATATTCCGACGTTTATTAAAACAGATAGTGACAGAGACGTAGAAGATTCTTTATTGAATAATTGGTTAAAATCACTTCCGGATGAAGTGTCAAAAGAAATGTTTGATCTTTATTCTGAAATGGAAGCACAAAAAACTGTTGAGGCTAAAATTTTTAAAGCTCTTGATAAGTTGGAAGCACTTATTCAGCACAACGAATCTCCAATAGATACATGGTCCGAAAATGAATACGAATTAAACAAGACATATGCATTTAATACTGTTGAGTTTTCAAGTTGGTTAACTGAATTAAGAAAAGCAATACTGGAAGATACATTGGATAAAATTAATAACGAGAAATAAAGTTCGTCCAAATGAAGATGCCGGAGCAGGTATGGATCAATGGTTTTCGGCAGAATAATAGATGTAAGGACATCGGTTCCCTGTATAGGCACACTTTCTAAAGTTGCTTTTGAACGAAAAGACGGATCACAATCTTTGCATAAAGAAAGAAGAAATCCCACGTGAGTATTACAGTTTTATTAAATAAAGGGGAAAAATATGGATTTTCCGCGTGAAGAACTTCTTGAAAAATACATATATTTATACGAGCAGTATGTTGCTCCTTACGAGCCGGATTTTGAAGCAGCAGGAGGGACTACCCGTTACATTAAGTTTAATGATGACTGGTATGGGTTGAATCCCTATAATAAGTTTTTGATCACAAGACTTGAGAATCGTAAAAACATCTTTCCGAAAAAAACTTTGGATAAAATTTCTCCAAAAGCGAATCCTGATAATTACGTCACACTTAAATATGACAGTGACGGAAATTTGAAGATGGCATTTGTAGCAACGATGGTTTTCGTATATGTATCAAAACAGCTAACTATAGGTTATTTTATTGATCCTGCTTCGGATGGCCCGGTAAAATACGACCATTATAATTTTGAGTGGAATGAATATGATGATGAAGGCAGGCTTGTAAGTACGGAAGAGTTCAGGGGCTACGGAACCCCAAATGATGACGTTATTATAAACTGTGAATATTATGAATACGATGGTAATGTCCTTTCTCATGCATGGTGTTTCAAGGATTTTCAGAGGTTTCCGATAGAAGCAACTATAAATATGGTCAGACAATTAATGCCTGATCGAATCTTTAATCCCGATAAGTATGAATATTCTTTTAAACTCGTTGAAGACGGATTAGACTACACATGCAACCGTTACTACCGATTATCCCAAACCCTGACGGACGAGGGACATGTATCGGAAGAAAAACTTTCAAATTTGGCAGAGAACGGAATACATTTGGTTTAGGTCCATAAAAAATCACTTGTGATTCGTATACTATACAGAATACGAAATACTAAAGAGGGATTTAATAAGGAATCTGGAAAATCGAAGATGAAATCGTTTGTCAGCATAATGCTGGTTATTTTGGATGTAATTCTCCTGGTGATGTTTGTTTTATTTATTCCGACTTTGCTATGGCATATAGTCGGACCTGATTTTATAGAGCTGGAGAACTGGTCGGGCGAAATATCCAATCCGATAAGATATTGCTTTGGAGCCGGAACCTGTGAATTTATTTTTATTGTTACAAGGCTGATCGCTTTTATAATAATTCAGATCAGGCTGTTGAAAGATAATAGTAAAGTAAGAAAAACATTGACGGTTCTTGTGCATACGGTTATAGGAGTTATTGGAATGATATACTTTTTTGTATGTGCAGACGGGGCCAATATCATATATAATCTGCAACTGATCTTTGACAGATAAGATATGTTTGATGACAGGATTATGTTTTTTATGAAAGAGAGATACCGACGTATCTCTTTTTTGTTTGAGCGCATGCTGATTGACTCTGTTAGTAATCTCTAATTTGTGGTATACTGAAAGTTGGGGAAACGGAGAAATTCAAAATGCAGGAGATGAATTCTAAAGGTCTTAAAAAACTGACGTATATCGTAAACAGTGCCATAATAGTTATGGTTTTGGGGTTGATGCTGTTTTTTTACCTGGATCATGCAACGTTCCTTGTTTATTTCAGCATTCCAACCCTTTTTGTATATATTTTCGGATATATCCTTATAGCCAAAGGTCTTTTGTCGGGCTATCTTACCATTGTGTATTTCTGGCTGACGCTTTATATGGGACTGACCACGATCTGTCTCGGATATTCGTATGGATTTCATCTTTACAGTATGTCGATGATCCCAATAATCTATTATACGAATTACATGGCATACAAACTCAATACAAAAAGGGTATTTACCGGTTTGTACAGTGCGATCATTATTCTTTGCTATCTGCTTAGCACGATGAGGGTTGCCGTAAACGGACCGATATATGAAGAAAACATTCTTTACTCTCAGATCTTCTGGATGGGTAATTCCCTTATAGTATTCGCTTTCCTGGTTTTCTATACGAAGTACACTGTCGATACGATGATCGATTCGGAAAAGAGATTAAAAGAGATGAGCTATGTAGACAGACTTACAGGTCTGTTTAACCGTCATTATATGATGGAAAGACTTGATGAGGCTTACAATTCGATCAATGAAAGCATGATCGCCATGATCGATATCGATGACTTTAAGAGGATCAACGATGTCTATGGCCATAATGCAGGTGACTATGTTCTTGAAAAGATCGCGCTGATCATGAAAGAAAACTGTAAGGACTGCATCATCTCAAGATGGGGAGGAGAGGAATTCCTTATACTGATCAATTACGGATCCGGGCTTGATATGATGGAAAAACTTAGAGAAGCGGTTGATAAAGAAAAATTCGTTTTTGATGAGAAAGATATCAAGGTTTCCGTTACGATTGGTTTAGCCGTGCGAAATAAGGATCTTTCGATAGACAAATGGATACAGGCTGCCGATGAAAAACTTTACATCGGAAAGACCGGCGGCAAAAATAAAGTTGTTGAATAATATACAAATAAAAAAGAGATGCGTTATGCATCTCTTTTTCTTTTTGCCTTGCACGAACCCGCAATTGGAAACTGTTTGGCTTACGGGCCGTGCGGCGGGAAGAGTGAGTCCGATCCTCTTCCCGATCTATACACATGTCGAAGAAAGGTGGTTAGTTGTTGAACTTATCGACGAGAGTGGCGAATTCTCGACGATACTCATCGTTAAGGGGAATTGTGTTGAGTTCTTCGACTACGTGAGCAAAACTGCCGTCAGCGATAAAATCGCTGTTTCTTAAGAGCATTGCGAATTCAGCTACGGATGCTGCGAAGATGAAATCATTTGAAGGTTCTTCTGTGTAGCAGTCAGCACCGATCTGATATTCAAGAAGCTTGGATTCGTCTTCGTCAGGCTCTTTGTAACGAATGGAAAGTGTAAGCCAGTCGTTTGATTTCAAAGCTTCTTCAGTAAGGTTGCTCTCCTGATATTTGAGGTTGCTTTCGCTTCCTTCACCGTTTTCGTTAGCGGGTACGATCTCGTAGAGAACAGTTACGCTGTGACCTGCACCGATCTCCCCGGCATCTTTCTTGTCGTCGTTGAAATCTTCGTTGTTAAGTGCACGGTTTTCGTATCCGATAAGTCTGTATTCCGCAACATACTTGGGATTAAATTCGATCTGTAATTTAACGTCTTTTGCAACTGTTAACATATTTGCACTGAGTTCCTGAACAAGAACTTTCTTTGCTTCGTGTAATGTGTCGATGTATGCGTAGTTACCGTTTCCGTCATCAGCGAGTGTTTCCATTCGGGTATCGGAATAGTTGTACATACCGAATCCGAGAACCGAAAGGAAGATACCCTTTTTAGCTTCGTTCTGGATCTGCTCGGAAAGTTCGCTCTGGCTTGATTTTCCTATATTGAAATCACCGTCGGATGCGATGATGACTCTGTTGTTACCGCCTTTGATAAAGTTGGCTTCAGCGATCCTGTAGGCTTCTTCGATACCGCCCGAACCGTTTGTTCCGCCGCCTGCCTTAAGGTTGTTTAATGCTGTAAGGATCTCTTCTTTGTTGTCGCCGCTTACACCTTCGCAGACAACGCTTACACCGCTTGCATAAGTTACCATGGAAACTTTATCTTTTTCCGATAAATTGTCGATAAGAAGACCAAAAGCTTCTTTTACAAGAGGAAGCTTGTTTTCATCGTACATTGAACCGGATACGTCTACGAGCAATACGATATTTGAATCGGGTGTTTCGGAAAAGTCGATGGCTTCGGTCTGAAGTCCTAAATGTAATAATTTATTTTCCGGATTCCAGGGACAGTCGGAGATCATTGCATTGATTCCGAAAGGTTCGTCTCCTTCGGGTCCGTCGTAATCATAGTGGAAATAATTGATCATTTCCTCGGCACGAACCGCACCTTCGGGGATCTCATCGAGTGAATATCCGCAATTGATCATTCTTCTTAAGTTAGAGTAGGAAGCCGAATCCACATCTGCAGAAAATGTGGATAAAGGAGATGTTGCAACATCTTTAAATACGTTCTCAACGATCTTTGAATATTCCTCGGTATTCATCTGAATGTAATCCTCGTTTGTGTCGGGATACATCCATAAACCGTCAGCCTCGGCTTCTCTAGCGAAGTTTTGTGAATAAGTAGCTCCACCCAGATAACTGTCAATATAATAACCGTCATCTGCTGTAGCAGGTGCAGTGTCAACACAATACTCTGCGTCAGGTGCTGTAGCAGGGGCAACATTATTTGATAACCCGCATGCTGTCAGCGTTAAAAGTGACATTGAAGCGACAGCGCTTCTCAATACAGTTTTTCTTTCCATAATTTTTCCTCCCTATATCAAGTTCCATGCATTTTTATGCAATGATTTAACTTGTTACATTCAATACACGAATCATAAAAAAGTTATTTATGGGAGAAATTTAAAAAAATTTAAAAAATGTTGAGATATGAGTGTTTTTGTCTGATAATAATAAGGAGTGAATATTTTAAAAAGAGGAAAGAAAATGGTTTATTTTGTGGGGGCCGGCTGCGGCGCTAAAGATTTGATAACCGTAAGAGGAATGAAACTTTTACAAAAAGCGGATGTTGTTATTTACGCGGGATCTTTGGTAAATCCCGAGCTTCTTGAATACGCCAAAGCTGACTGTAAGATATATGACAGTTCGCTTTTTACTCTTGATGAGATACTTGAGAAAATAAAAGAAGCGGAAAAAAACGGAAAGACAACGGTAAGGCTTCACACGGGTGAACCCAGTCTTTACGGTGCCGTAAGAGAGCAGATGGATGAGCTTGATTCGCTCGGCATAAAATACGAAAGCTGCCCCGGCGTGAGCGCATGTTTTGGCGCTGCATCAAGCCTTGATCTTGAATATACGCTTCCCGGTATCTCACAGACCCTTATCATCACAAGGATGGAAGGAAAGACCAAGGTTCCCGAAAAAGAAAGAATTGAGAGTCTTGCCGCGCATCAGGCATCTATGGCGATATATTTATCCGCAGGAATGCTTGAAGAATTAAGCAGAAGACTTATGGAAGGCGGATACGATAAAGACACGCCCGCTGCGATAGTTTACAAAGCCACATGGCCTGAAGAAAAGAAGTTTATCTGTACGATAGAAACGCTTAATGAAACGGCTTTAAAGAACGGAATAAAAAAGACCGCAGTCATTCTTATAGGTGATGCGATATCAAAAAGCGGATATGAAAGATCGAGACTTTATGCCGCTGATTTTTCCACGGAATTCAGAAGTGCAAAACCGGAATGACCGGATGATCATATGAAACTCAGTATTATTTCTTTTACAAACAAAGGAGCAAACCTTTCTTTGAAGATCAAAGATCTTTTAAAAGAAGGAGATTTCGAATGCACTTTATACAGTGCATGTTCTTTTGTTGACGACGAAAGGATCAATAAGACTGAAGATAAATTAACCGAATGGTGTAAGAAACGATTTGAAGAAAAAAGCGCGATCGTATTTATCGGTGCACTCGGTATAGCCGTAAGAGGGATCGCACCTTCCGTAAAGGATAAATTAAATGATGTACCTGTTCTGGTAATCGATGAAAACGGTATCAATGTCATACCGGTTTTGTCGGGACATGTTGGCGGTGCAAATGAGATCGCAAGGAAGATCGCTTCGATACTTGATGCTAACGCGGTAATAACCACGGCGACAGATATAAATGATAAATTTGCTGCTGATCTTTTTGCAAAAAAGAATGATCTTTACATATCTGATAAATCAGGCATTGCAAAGGTATCATCAAAGATCCTTGAGGGAATCGATGTAAGGATATGCATAGACGGGCCTCTATCTTTTGACAAAGAAGATCTCCCGGAAGGACTCCGATCTGAATCTTATAATGCAGACGAAAATTTCGATATCCTTGTCACAAACGATCCGAATAGATTAAATGCAGACCTTGTGTTATATGCAAGAGAATATGTTCTCGGAATAGGCTGCAAAAAAGGAAAGGAATCTTCTGAGATAGAAAACTTTGTAAAAGATATCCTTGCCGAAAACGGGATCGATATAAAAACGATCGCATGTGTTGCATCAATAGACGTAAAAAAAGATGAAAAAGGCATCACGGAGTTTTGCGATAAATACGGTATTCCTTTTGTTACATACAGTGCTGAGGAATTAAGTAAAGCCGAAGGCGATTTTGAAAGTTCGGATTTCGTTTATGAAAAAGTCGGCGTTGACAATGTTTCAGAAAGAGCGGCAGTAACGGCTGCGGGAGCGGATTCGAAACTCGTTGTAAAAAAACAGGCCGGGGAAGGAAAAACTCTGGCGATAGCTAAAAAGAAGATAAATATTTCTTTTGGATAAACTGTAAAACTATGAAGAAACTAAAAGAAAATACAATTTATGTAATAGGCATGGGACCGGGAAGCGAAGACGCGATGACGATAGAAGCATCAGAGATCTTAAAAGAATGCGATATCATTGTGGGCTATACCGTATACCTTGATCTTTTGTCCGATGAATTAAAGAAAAAAGAACTGATTTCCACTCCGATGAGACAGGAAGAGGAAAGATGCAGGATCGCTTTTGAGGAAGCTAAAAAAGGAAAGAAAGTAGCTTTTATCTCAAGCGGTGATGCCGGGATCTACGGCATGGCTTCCTTAATGTATGAAACGGGTGTGGATTACGAAGGCACGGATATAGAAGTAATCCCCGGAGTTACGGCGGCATCAAGCGGTGCTGCACTTCTTGGTGCACCGATCAATCACGATTTCTGTGTGATAAGTTTAAGCGATCTTTTAACACCATGGGAAAAGATCGAGAAAAGATTAAAGGCTGCGGCGGAGGGCGATTTTGCGATTGCACTTTACAATCCTTCCAGTCATAAAAGAAAAGATTATCTTAAGAAAGCGTGCGGGATACTGCTTTCGATAAAAGACAAAGAAACCTGTTGCGGATATGTGAAAAACATAGGCCGTGAAGGTTCAAGTGTTAAGTATTGTACGCTCGAAGAATTAAAAGATGAAGAAGTCGATATGTTTACGACAGTTTTTATCGGTAATTCACAAAGCAGAATGGTCGATGGGAAACTCATCACGCCGAGAGGATATACGGGCGAAAACAGATAAGGGAAATGATCTTGAAAAACATTCTTATATTCGCAGGTACCACCGAAGGAAGAAGGGTATCTGAGATCCTTACCGAAAACAGAATAAAACATACGGTCTGCGTGGCTACGGAATACGGCGAACTTCTTTTGGATAAAAACGAATTCGCTTTCATTCACTGCGGGAGAATGGATGAAGAGAAGATGAGATCTTTTATCACGGAAGGTGATTATAAGATCATTGTTGATGCAACCCACCCTTACGCGTTTGAAGTGACTGAGAACATTAAGTCTGCCGTATCAAAGATAAACGAAGAGAAGAACAGTGAAATAAAGTATTTAAGGCTTAAGAGAGATATGGGAATAAATACCAGAGATGAAATGATCAGATACTTTGATTCCAACGAAGAATGTGCCGCATCTTTAAAAGATGTTAAAGGCAATATCCTTCTTACGACGGGCAGTAAGGAATTAAACGTATATGCTTCTGATGCGGGATTAAAAGACAGACTTTTTGCAAGGATAATACCCGGAGAAGAGTCGATAAAAATATGCAATTCTTTAGGCATTTCGGGAAAGAACATTATCGCGATGCAGGGACCGTTCCCTGTCGAAATGAACGAAGCCATGATCGATATGTACGATATATCCGTTATGGTTACGAAGCAGAGCGGTATCGCAGGAGGATTTCCCGAAAAAGTCAAAGCCGCACAGAATAAGAATATCTTTCTTTTTGTCATAGGATGCGAAACAAAAGAAGAAGGTTTTTCTACAAAAGATACACTTAAGGAAATATCCGTTTTAACTGATACGGATATTGTCATCCCGGAAACCGGGTCAGCGATAACTCTTATGGGTATAGGAATGGGAGATGTATCACTTCTAACAAAAGAAGCAAAAGAAAGTATCGATAATGCGGATGTTTTAATGGGTGCCGAAAGGCTTCTAAATTCCTTTAAGGAAAGCAGGGCAAAGAAATATCCTTATTATCTTTCGAAAGATATTATACCTGCGTTGAAGGAATTAAAAGCTGAAAATGAACACTTAAAGGCAGCGATCCTTTTTTCCGGAGATTCTTCTTTTTACAGCGGTGCTTCGTCTTTGTATGAAGCTTTAAAGAAAGAAGGATTAAGTGCTGATATCCTTCCCGGGATATCGAGTGTATCGTATCTTTCTTCGAAGATCGGGGTTGCATATTCGGATGCACTGATCTTAAGCATTCACGGAAGAGAGATAAAAAATATCGCAAGAAAGATCTCGACTTCCGCTAAAACTTTTGTGCTTGTATCAAACGGTAATGATATCGCAGTACTCGGTGAGAAACTTGAAAAGACAGGAATTAATGATATAAAGATCACGGTCGGAAGTAATCTCTCGTATCCCGACGAAAAGATAGAGACATTGACTCTTAATGATGCAAAAGCATTTGCGGGCGAGGGGATTTTTACCGTATTCATCGACAATCCGAATGCGTTAAAAACAAGAAGTACTCACGGCTTAAATGATGCGGAATTCTTAAGGAACAAAACTCCGATGACCAAAGAGGAAGTAAGGGAAGTGAGCATCTGCAAACTTCATCTTAATAATGATTCCGTATTTTGGGACATAGGAAGCGGAACAGGTTCGATAGCAGTGGAGAGTGCACTTCTTTCGGATGAGATAAGCGTTTTTGCGATCGAAAAGAAAGATGAAGCCTGTGACCTTATAGAGAGCAACAAAGATAAATTTGATCTTGAAAATATATCCGTGATAAGAGGTATAGCACCTGAGGCACTTAATGATCTGCCTCTTGCAACTCATGCGTTTGTCGGCGGTTCGAGCGGAAACTTAAAAGAGATCCTCGAAAAACTTGTTTCGGTCAATCCTTCAATGAGGGTTGTTATCAATGCGATCACAATAGAGACTATGTGCGAGATGAAAAAAATACCGGATCTCTTTAATGTCAAAGATTTTGAGATAATCCAGATGCAGGTATCAAGATCGGATACGGCAGGAGATTATCATCTTATGAAAGCGGAAAATCCCGTATGGATCTGTTCTTTTGATTTTGCCGGATAAGGAGAAGATATGATCACACGTCGTGTAATGATCGCCGCACCCAAAAGCGGGAGCGGTAAAACGAGCGTAACGATAGCTTTTCTTGAAAACTTAAAAAAGCGCGGTATAAAAGTCTGTTCTTTTAAGTGCGGACCTGATTACATCGATCCTTTATTCCATAAGAGCGTGCTTGGTATACCTTCGTACAATCTCGACACGTTCTTTACAGATGAGAAGACGACAGACGATATTTTCAAAATGCATTCAAAAGATTTTGAATTTGCCGTTATGGAAGGTGTGATGGGCCTTTTTGACGGACTCTCCGGAGTGAGGGAAGAAGGTTCTTCCTATCATCTCGCTAAGGTTACGGATACGCCGATAATACTTACTGTTGATACGAAAGGCGCATGCAGATCGATAATCCCTCTGATAGCCGGATTTAAAGCGTATGACACCGAAGGTCTTATTAAAGGCGTTATATTAAACCGTACATCAGAGGCGGTATTTAACCTTCTTGCCCCGATGATCGAAAAAGAGACAGGGATCAAAGTCGTCGGCTTTATACCGGATAAAAAAGAACTTACCGTACAGTCAAGGCATCTTGGCCTTTTCACACCCGATGCCCAGAAGAACATTGAAGAGATAATAGAAAAGTTGTCCGAAGAATTTGAAAAGAATGTTGATCTTGATGTGATACTAAATATTTCAGGTCAAAGTGAGATAAATGAAGCGAGCAGCTTTGCAAAGCAGGATACGAAGGAAATCTGTACCATAGCCGTTTCGAAAGATGAGGCATTCTGCTTTATCTATGAAGACAATATAAGACTCCTTAAAGAGATGGGAGCAAAGATAGTATATTTCTCGCCGATTAACGATGAAAGGATACCTGAAGATGCCAATGGGGTTCTTCTGGTCGGAGGTTATCCCGAAGAATACCTGGATAAGCTTTCATCCAACAAATCCATGCTTTCATCGGTAAAAGAAGCGCATGAAGGCGGTATGCCTATCGTGGCGGAATGCGGCGGATTTATGTATCTTCACAAAAGCATAGAG
The DNA here is from genome assembly GCA_902790275.1 of uncultured Lachnospiraceae bacterium. Classification (GTDB taxonomy): domain Bacteria; phylum Bacillota; class Clostridia; order Lachnospirales; family Lachnospiraceae; genus UBA3766. The sequence goes on along the minus strand of CADARM010000021.1, from coordinate 3,388 downwards.
GACCGCGAAAAGAAAGAATACAAAGCAGTCGGGATCATCGATGCAAAATGTACTTTTACCGGAAGATCGGTCAGATTCGGATATATTGAGATAAAAGAAAAAACACCCTCGTTCTTAGGCGAAGGAGGATCGATAAAAGGACATGAATTCCACTATTACGACAGTGAAAAGAACGGGGATTCATGCATCATAGGAAAGCCTTATAAAGACAGGACTTACGAAGGAATCATCGAAAACAAAAACGTATTTTTAGGTTTCCCGCATCTTTATTATCCCTCAAACCCCGAATTCGCAAAGAATTTCGTTGAAAAGTGTGTAGATTACAAAAACAGTAAGAAGGTTTAGTTATGAGTTTTTCCTACAGATATTTTGAAAACAGAGACTGTCAGTATTATCCCTGCCACAAAGGGACGGACGAGATAAACTGTCTTTTCTGCTACTGCCCGTTATACAGGCTTGAAAACTGCCCCGGAAATCCGGAATACAAGCAGAAAGGCGATAAAACTATAAAGGTCTGTACCAATTGTACTTTTCCTCATCAAAAGGAGAATTATGACAGGATAAACGATATATTGAAGAATCTTTAGTCGGCTATACGATTTATGGTGGCTTTACTTGTGTCCTTTGCCCTAAAATGATATAATTTAAGGGTTAAGGACACTTTTGTTTTTAATACGAAAACATGATTTTCGTGTAAAGGGAGAAGATAATGAATCTTAAAAAAATGTGGAGTAAAAACATAAGAAAATCGGTGGCGCTCATATCTGCGGCTGCAATGCTTTTATCAAGCGGATGCGTGATCCCGTCAGTTAATACAAACAATTCCGATAAGGATGATACGACAAATGCCCAGGCGGTACTTTCAGAGATCGGTACCCCGGATCCTGTTAAACCTGAGACCGATAAAGAGAATACGACCGAACCTGAGAATACTGATAACGGTAAAGATACTTCATCCGCGTCAGCTGATATCGAAACCAAAACCGGAGGTTTCATCGTGACCACACCCGGCTCTTTTGCTGACAGAGTGCAGGGATTATATAAAGTTGAAAACGCCAAAGAAGAAACATATGTGGAATTTTATGATCTCGGTGATAATATCTACGGTTTTTATTCAGGTGAGAGAGTCGGAATGATCGAGCTATTTTCACTTGATGAAGAAGGTTTTATCTCAAAGACCGAAGATTCCATGGAAGTACAGATGGCGACTTTTGTGGCTGATCAGAGCTACGGTTATCTTTCAAACGGTTTCCCCGCAAAAGTTGAGATGACGATCACAGATAAGGGTATAGAATTTTCGAATTACGATACCGAATCGGGTGAAATGCTTTTTGACGATAATGCAAAGCTTACGAAGATCGAAGGAGAATTCGGACATCTTGAAGGTTATACTTATGCCGATGAGGAGGAAAAAGCCAAAAATGTCTGTGCGATCTATCATATCGCTACCGAAGAGGCACCCGAAGAGATCATCGGAAGCTGGATCCTTCTCGGAGATGTTGCAGGTGCACTGATGATCGAATTTACCGAAGAAGGTTATGTACAGGTTTACCTTAAAAATACCAATGAGCCCGTTATCCTTATGCGCGGTACTTACGTGGCAGGAAAGAAAAAGATCAACGGCGGAACTAATATTTATTTAAGTCTTCACTATCCCGGTGATGACAGATATATGCAGTATAATTTCTGCTATGTTCCCGAAGACGATTCTCTCAGCATGCGCGCAGGTGATCAGAGCTTCGGAATGGATTTTTCCTGGGAAAACGCATTGTTTATCCCTTACGATCTAAGCACTGTTCCCCGCCAGGTCCATTTGATAGATAATTATTATGAAAACGGTTATTTTGCGGATCTTGCAGGCTCATATGTTTCCGATGACGATCATCTTATCCTTTTGACGGTCGACGGATTTTATTATTACTATGATTCATCGAATTTTGAAGAGGCAATGCTGATCTCCGACGGAACAATCGAAGCCAACCCGGGAGGATATATCCTTCACGAATCGAACTATAAAGATGCTGATGAGGATATACAGTTCGGTTTCATAGCAATGATGGAACCGGGAGTATTCGATCTGACGATCTACGATACAAAAGAAACAAAAGAATTCAATATGTTGCAGTATTACAGGTGATATCATGGAATCGACATTAAGAAGAACGTGGTCCGAGATAAACTTGGATTCACTTAAGTTCAATTATGAGAAGATAAGAGAAAAGATCGGAAAAGATGTTAAGTTTCTCGGAGTGGTTAAAGCCGATGCTTACGGACACGGTTCGATAAACGTGGCAAAAACTCTCGAGGAGATCGGAGCCGATTATCTTGCGGTATCAAGCATCGATGAAGCGATGGAACTTAGGATAAACGATGTAAAGATGCCTATACTCATTCTCGGTCATACTCCGAGAGAACAGGTTTCAAGACTTATCGAATACGATATAACACAGGCAGTGACCTGCAGAGCAAAAGCTGTTGAGTATTCCGAAGAAGCTGTCAAGATAGGAAAGACGTTAAAGATACACATAAAAGTCGACACGGGTATGTCGAGACTCGGGTATCTTTGTGAAGGCAATTTCTTTGAGAACGGGGTAAAAGGCATTTGCGAAGCCATCAATATGCAGGGCCTTTTTGCCGAAGGCATATTTACACATTTTGCGGTTTCGGACGAAGAGGGGGAAGAATGTCTCGAATACACGAAGCATCAGTTTAAACTTTTCAAAGAAGTATGCAGTGAAGTCGAAAGAATATCGGGCAGAAGATTTGCGATAAAGCATTGTGCCAACACAGGTGCGGTAGCAAGATTCCCCGAAACTTATCTTGATATGGTCCGTCCCGGACTTTTGCTTTACGGATACGGCGAATACGCAAAAGCGATGGGACTTAAACCTGTCATGACATTAAAGACTACGGTATCGACCATAAAGGTTTATCCCGAAGGAACGAAGATAAGTTACGGCGGAATATATACGACCGATAAGACTACAAGGATAGGCGTGCTTCCTTACGGATATGCTGACGGATTTTTCAGAGCTCTTTCCAATAAATGTTCGCTGATGACATCCGACGGCCCGGCACCCGTAAGAGGAAAGATATGCATGGATATGTGCATGATAGATATTACCGATAAGCCCGGTGTCGAAGTCGGAAGCGAGATCGAGATCTTCGGTGAAAACAATTCGATCGATGAATTAAGCAGGGTAGCAGGTACGATCCCTTACGAACTCACATGTGCGGTAAGCAAGAGAGTACCGAGAAAATATATCAAGAACGGCGAAGTTATCGGCCAGGAATTAATGTTAAGAATGTGATAAAGGAGTTAATATGTTCAGGATTACCGAAAATACAAGGATCGGAGAACTTTTAAAACAGTTCCCCGAAGCAGCGG
>CADARM010000020.1 GCA_902790275.1 uncultured Lachnospiraceae bacterium | reverse complement strand
GTAAGCGGAGTGAAGATCTATGACACACAAAGAAAAAGCAATGAAGATATTTTATGAGAGATTCAACTGCTCACAGGCAGTTCTTGGAGCATACGCGGAAGATTATGGACTGACGGTAGACCAGGCTATGAAAGTGGCAGCATGTTTCAGCGGGGGCGTGAGAAAAGGTGAGGTGTGTGGTGCTGTATCCGGGGCGATTATGGTGATCGGGTTGAAATACGGAGACGAACCCGACTATAAAGCAACTGCTTACCCCAAGGCTGCTGAGTTTATGGACAGATTCAAAGAAAAGAATGCTTCTTATGTCTGCAGGGCTATACTTGGCTGTGATATATCCACCGAAGAGGGAATGCTTTATGCCCGGGAGAATGGTCTTTTTCAGGGTATTTGTCCGAGAATGGTAGAATCCGCGGTTGATATTCTGGAAGAGATGGGAATATAAGCAAAAGATATGTGCAGGTTGGCGCCGGGGAGATACGGCAAACTAAACGTAAGATTCCGTTTACGGTGCAAATTGGAATATATTCCAGTTTTATAGAATAGACAAATCGGAGTTTATGGAGAAGTATATATGAGCAAAATTCTTTTTTTAACAAGCAGCCCTTTCACAGGACGGGGACTTCCTTTTAACACGGAAAACGAATTTGTCAGCCGAATGCAGAAGGCCATTCATAAGTATAATAAGGGGCTTTTTATAACTGCATCACCGGATGATTATGATGAAACAGATGGTTTTTCATTTGGAATAAAATACACGGCAGAGATTTCAGGAATGGAGTTTGAGTCTTATACAGTTTTAGATAGACGAAATCAAAACGATGCTGCGAAGTTGGTAAAGAGTAGCAATTTTATTATCTTGGGAGGAGGCCATGTTCCGACACAAAATCGATTCTTTAGCGAGATAATGTTAAAGGAACTCCTGGAGGATTTTGATGGCGTGATTTTCGGAATTAGTGCCGGAAGCATGAATAGTGCGGAAGAAGTTTATGCACAGCCGGAGCTGGATGGTGAATCATTAGATCCTGATTATAAGCGGTTTATTACGGGATTAGGACTTACAAAAACCAAGCTCATTCCGCATTATCAAGATATAAAAGACAGATTCTTAGATGGTAAAAGACTTTTTGAAGATATTACATATCCGGATAGCATGGGTCATACTTTTATTGCAATCCCTGACGGAAGTTATCTATATTCTGAAGATGGTAAGGAAGAATTAATGGGAGAGCATTTTGTCATTAGCGATGGTGGTATTGTATGACATGCGCAAATTCAAGAATTCCTATTCTCTGGTTTTGGCTCCCATTTCTTTTAACTGTTTTTTGCGTTCGTACATCATCTGATCAGCTCTTACAAAAACATCATGTACTTCTTTATCGCCTTCCTGCAACGTTGAATAGCCTATGGCAACTACAACCTTATCATTGACTATATTTTCTTCCATTACCTTATTAATCGCCTCAAGCGTCTCTAAAAGTGTATCGAAGCCATTTTCATTAAGCACAACCGTAAACTCGTCACCGCCGACTCTAAATACAGCTCCATGCTTAAAATATCCGCATATAAGCGAACTTGCATCCTTGATAAGCTGATCTCCGGCGGCGTGTCCCTTGGTATCATTAACATGTTTGAGGCCGTTAACATCACACACCAATATAGCCAGAGAATCCTTAATGATTCCGTCCTTAATCTGCTTATTTATCCTGCTCTCGTATTCGGAGTATGCATGTTTATTCCTGATGCCTGTCAAAGAATCGGTATTGGCCATGCTGAAGAACATCCTGCTGTTTTCCTTCTCGGCCTCAATCTTACCTTTTGATATCTTACGCAATTGAAGAATAAGAATAACCGTAAATAGAGTGACACAGAAAAGAGTAACAAAAATCAATCTCCTGCTGGTAAGACGATTGGTTTCGCTTATTCCGTGAATCTGATCGTTAATGATGCTTCCTTTGATAAAGACTACCAACATCCATCCGGTGTCAGGTACCGGTACATAGTACATCTCTTCTTTCATCTTACCGGAAGAAAGAGTCACGCTTCCGCTTTCACCTTTTCCAAAATCAGAATATAACTTATCCCAATCTTTTTGCGAGAGGAATTCCTTGGAAGAATGCAGAATATTGTCTCCCTTATCAATCAAGCCCAGATCGTTTTCGGAGAGATTGCCTCCGTTTTGAACATACAGACCATAGTATGCTCCGCCTTTTTCCTCGAACGCCAACAAATCGACAATCTCTGATATGTCTATCTGAACAAAGCAAGCCTTGAATTTTTTGCCCATAATGGTAAGTCCGTCCGTGGGGATGGCAAGACATAATTGCTTGGATGAGCCGTATTGATTGATTGTGCTTATGGTTCTTTTATCCAGTTTATCGGATGCAAGGAAGTCGTAACGGCTTCCTCCGGAATAGGTAGTATACTGGGTGTAAACAATATTGTCCTCGTCAACAAGAGCAAATCGTTTTAGCGAAAGTATGGTTTTTATTTCACCAAGACGTTTTCTTAAATCCTCCTGAGTACGAATATCTCCCGATTCCAGAACATAGAGTGCTTTTTCCATATGCTCAAAGTTATAATCGATGAGATTGGAAATGGTCTGTGATCGCTGATTAGCCATTGCTTCCAGGTAAAATGAACTGACCGCGGATACGGCCTCATCAGTCATCGTGATAGTTTTTCTCGAAGCCCAAAATGTGCTGAGTCCAAGCACGAGCATGACTGCTATGCTGCCGATTATAATTATGGTTACCAGTTGTTTATTGGCGTTGTTGCCGTTATTCTTCTTTTCACCGCTCATAATACTTCTCCATAGAGCAGCTCAAGCATACCGGCCGCATCTTCCTGATAAATTATTGTTGTTATCTCATCCGTTTTTTCGGGGTACAAATCGCCCGGAAGATTACCGTCAGCTATCTTGACAGCAACCTGAATGGTATCGAAACCGATCGAATAACAGTCCTGAACTCCCAGACAATATATCACGCCTTCTTTTAAATATTCGAGCGCTTCTTTGTCATGGTCCATTCCTACGATTACCGTATTGCTTCCCTTCTCAGTTATGGCTCTGGCAGCCCCAACGGGATTACTCATATTGCAGCAGATTATTCCGTCAAGATTGGGATACTCATCAATTATTCCAAGAGTAAGGTTATACGCATTGTCGATTGAATCATTATCATACTCCACGGCAACTATTTCCATATCGGAATATTTAGCGATAACATCTTTTGCACCTTTCGCGCGATCTTCATGGCAAGGCGCGCCTTCGCTTCCTACCAATATAGCAACAGTGCCTTTATATCCCAACTTTTTGCACAAAGCTTCCGTCAAATCGGCGCCATCCTCGTAATTGTGAGTATTGCCTACATACGCAATTCTCTTGCAATCATCCGAAGCATCGGAGCTCGAAAAAGTCATTACTTTTATATTTTCATCCATCAATTCGTCAAGGAAGGGAGATATAATCTCTTCGTCAGCCACATCGACGCCGATTACATCATAGTCACCTTCTTTTGCCTTAAGAAGTCTTTTTTTCTGATCTTCTGCGGATACCATATCAGGAGCCATATACTCATAAGTCACCGATATGCCTCGATCCAGATACTGTCTCTGCGCTTCCTCCATGCCAAGTGCTACCGCGTCCCACCATGGATGTACAATCTTATAGGTGAAATAAAAGCTGTAGCTGTCTTTCTTGGGAACATAATCATCCAGTTCATGTTCAAAATCAACAGCACCGACAACCGCGTTAATATCCTTATTCTCATTAATATTATCCCCGGGATTCATATCATCGGGCAGTTTTTCACCCGATCCGGTCTGACATCCCATTGAATATGCAAGAAGGGCAAACAACATGGTCAGAGAGACCGCAGTTTTGCCCATTCTTTTCATATCGATAATCATTAACAATCGCTCCCTTCATTTTATATTTTCTCCAAAAAACCTCATCTTATTTTTTCGACAAAAGTTCCCGAATTGTTAACCCTGATTTGATATAATATTCGAAAATTACAAGATAGGAATAATGAAAAATAGTGAAAAAATAGTGAAATTTTAATAGAGATTCCTAATGTGCTCTGCTATAATATAAATGAGGTGATTAGAAGATGATCCACGTGGCTTTAACAAATGATATTTTAAAATACATAACTGAAATAGATAAAAACAGATACAAGGTTTCTTCTGTGAAACTACCGAGATCTGTAGCAAGCAAATTACGTAAAAACTCAAAGAAGAAGAGTTCATATGCCTCAAACAAGATAGAAGGAAATCCCCTATCTGAAAAGCAGGTCGATGAGGTTATTGAGCGTGACGAAAGAAAACATTTTTTGAAACCGGAACAGGAAGTTCGCAATTATTTTCTTGCACTGAACTTTCTGGAGGAGAAAGTAAAAAAGAAAGAAGGCTTTTCCAAGAAACTGATATTAGATGTTCAGAAATATGTTGAAAAAGGAGCATCTAAGGAAAAGATCGGACTAAGAGGAGCCACACCTCCCGGTGTATTGTTTGCTGTTTATGATTCTCAAACCGGAAATCCGGATTATATACCGCCTGAATATAGTGATATTCCGGAGTTATTGGATGAACTGGTTGAGTATGTAAATACTACTGATGATCACCCACTGATAGTTGCTGCAGTTGTACATTATCAGTTAGTGACAATACATCCGTTTGAAGACGGAAATGGCCGAACTGCGCGTTTGCTTTCAGGATACGTTTTGGATATCAATGGATACGGATTTAATGGTATAGGCTCGTTAGAGGAATACTTTGCATATGACATTAACGAGTACTACGAGTCGATACAGATGGGGTTGCCGGCACTTTATTATTCCGGAAGAAATAATCCCCCTCATCCGGAAGTGTGGGTAAATTATTTTTTACGAATGGTTCTGTTATATTCCAATAAGATTTGTGAATTGTCGGAAAGTTCCAGCGAGGATGAAATAAACGGAAGCTTATCATACTTAAAGGGCAAGGAGAAGGAATTGCTTCTGTTTTTGATAAAGAAATATAAAGGAGAGTTTACACCAATTGAAGTCAGCCGTGAAATCGGTGTTACAAACAAAACAGTAATAAACAGATTGTCGGTGCTGGCAAAAAATGGTTTTGTTGAGCCTCTAATGGTAAATCAGCGCATCAGATCTTATGAACTAAGCGATTTTACGAGGGATAATGAAAAAACAATAAAGAAGATGCTTTCATAATATACTTGGAACTTAAAAAAAAGGATTATTATAAATAATTAATTCTTGCCCAATACGATATAACATTTTTGAAATATACTAAGAAAAGGAAAAATATGATAGTTAAAAATAATAATTTAGCCAAAAGCGTGGCCGTTATATTGGCCATATCGTCGTTAAGCCTTTCGTTTGAAGGATGCAACAATATCAAACCCGTTGATCAGGAACCTGTCAATGCAGAAATAACGGAATCAAATCCGGAACCAATAGCGCAGGATTTGTCAGATGCTCACGAAGATGAACCGGAACAGGAAGTGATCACAGACGATAATATTAAATCAGATGAAATATCTTCGGATACAGGATCACAATTGAAAATCATCGCAGATAATTATGCTCTTTTTTGTAATACCATGAATCCCGACGGCGGCGTATATCCGGGTTCAAGCATTTCGGTTACCGATTTGAATCATAACGGAAGACTTGAAGCAATTGTTTCAACCTGCCAGGGAAGCGGTGCGTTTTCGACTACCTATTTTTTTGAAATATCTTCTGATTATTCTTCTCTCGATATACTTGATATTAATGGTGATAAATCATCTGATTACACTGGGGACTTCCTTGCAAGTGAAATGTATGCCGATGATGATTATGATTACACGGTATATGATTGCTATAAAAAGGGTGATGAGTATTATTACCTGATCGAAGACTACTGCAGTTCCGGATGGTCAGAAAAATATATTGCATACTATTCATATTCGATAAATGAAGGGATCAAAAGAGATTTATTGGGCGGTTGTCTGGTGGCTCCGGATTCGGATATTGATATTTTGACAGTTCATACGAAACTTTCGGATTCTTTAAATGAACATTTCGCTGACAAAGAATCATATTTGAATTATATGAATGAATATTGGTCGGAATACGAGAAACAAAGTTGCTGCGCGGTTAAATGGGTAGCCTTATCCGATGAAGATGATTTTCTTGAAAGTATAACAAGATCATACAATTCGTTTAATCCCGAGTTCGGTCAATTTGATGTAATAAATTATGATTATGAAGACTACTTTTCATCCTATTATCAGGATTATAAGTATACAGTTGAAGCTGAATAAAACGAAAAGTTATGCTAAAAAGAAAGAGTTTTCTCGTATCAAAAAAAGGAGATAAAAAATGGCTGAAATAAAGTATATGATTGACGGGGTTTATATTAAAGACTTTGGCAAACTTGCTGAGGACGTGGCTGTTGGGTGCGGAGCAGAGATTGTTGCTGTTGAAAGAATTAGTAACGGTGCTGTTGTCTGCCTTGAGAAATACTTTTTCAGGAAAGAGGGATATGCTGCACTTACCATTATTGTTGAAAATGAATCGGAGAGAAGCAGGGCAACTATTATTGGAAGCGGCGGAGGAGAAGGATTTTTTAACATCAGTTATGGAACTAATTCGGACTTTGTAAACAGTGCAGCTGAAGCTTTGTATTCGTGCTATGAGTTTGGATATAAGAAAGAGTAAGGAATAGTGTTATTAAGGACTTGATGAAGAAATGAGCAAACGAACAATAATGATATTTCCGGATTTTGAGAATATGGAGATCATAGACAGTATCCGGGGAAAATATGACCCGCTGGCTAAGCTGGTTCGTCCGCATATTACGCTTGTTTTTCCTTTTGAGAATGAGATGAGCAATGAGGAGATAGAAGAAGTATTAAAGAAGCGTCTGCAGCATGTTAAGCCATTTGAAATCGTATTAAACGGTATCAGCATGCTGGAGGATGAATTTGGAAATACCCTTTTTCTGGATGTAAAAAATGGTGTGGATGAAATCTGTTTCATTCATGATGTTTTATATAAAAACGAATTCAAACAGTTTGATCTGGGGTATGAATATACGCCACACATTACGATAGGAAAATTACAGACTGCAGAGGAATTAAATGCTGCGTATAATGATTTAAAGAATATGAACGAAACCTTTACAACGATGGTCAAAAAGATCTCGGTGGAAATGATCGGGAAAAACGAAGAATCCATAGTTGTAATAGAGAAGATGTTATAAAGAGACTGATTAGAATTTTACAAAACAGAAGAGGTGCTAATTGAAAATTACCGGAAGATTATTTTTGATTTTTATAATGCTTATTTTTGCTGTAGGATGCACGGGAAAAGAGACAAATGATATTGATGTGGCTGATCCTGTGGTTGAAGACGATAGCATTGAGAATAACAATAATATTGCAGATACTTCTACTGCTTATGATGCTTCGGATATTGAAAATCAGATTGACATGATTAATTATTTTATGCATGTAAACGAGTTGGATGATTTGAAGTATTATACTGTTGCGGACCTGAATAATAATGGGCGTATAGAACTTCTTTTATCGTATGATCCATATAATGTCGATTTTTATGAGATCTCAAAAGATTACTTTTCATTGGAAAAGAATGGGGATATGAGCTTGTTTGTATGTGGAACAGGCAGTATGATGCTCAAATTATATGAGTACGAAAATGCTAGTAATAACACATATGTTGGGTATGGTTCGTATGGATGTAAATACATATACTATATAAAACCTGATGGACTAATGACAAGTAGAATGATACATAATCCGAGCCTTAGACCAATTCTTTACGAGGATGGTAATAATGGCATTTTGGTTTCGGATAAAAATTGGTTATTAGAAAGTGAAAAAGCAGAGACGGAGTATTTCGCAGATGCTCTCGAAAAGAAGATTATTACTCTGAATTGGCGCGATTTAAATGATAATTTGGACAGTGAATCCCTGCTTGAGTTATACGAAAAAACAATAGTTGAAGAATGCCCTGAGATGGATGAATGGGACAGCCTTTATGAGTTTACGGGGAAAAGAGCCTATCTTGCGGATAAACAGGACTTATCGGATAGTACGCTTGATCTGTTTGGAAACTGTGCAATATATTTAGACCCTGACTATGATCTGTCGAAAGGGGAGGTATTATCCTCAAAAGAATACGATGATATTAGGGATTTCCTCTTTTATCTGCAATGCGATGATGTGAAAACTGTTCAGGAGATTGATTACGATCATGATATTATGATTCACAGGATATCATATGATAATCTGGATTATATTCTAATGGAAGTTTATGGAGAAAATTATACTGATCGTGTTGTTGATAAATTAAAGAACATCGAAAAGGGTGAAATCAGAGTATATTATAACGAGAATGACGGATATATGTATCAGGAAGCAGGAGCGGTAGATCTCGGCGAACTGTATACTCAGGTGCAAAATGTCAGTAAAACAAATGATGAATATGTAATCACATATATGGTTATCTCTGATTTTTCAGGATATCTGTATACGAGGGATGTTACTATTGTTAAAGATGATAATAAATATGGTTACAGACTGACAGGTATAGCCGAACATAATGATCAGACAGAAGACAATTCTGTCTGGGATGATTTACGATCAAGCATAGGGGAAGAACAATTCAAGGAATTCGAACGGTATCTTCCGTTATTTACAGATAAGAAAAAATTCTACTCATTCGCTCAAAAAGATTATTGTTCTTTTGAAGATATAAAAGAGGCCGGTGAGCCTTATACTATTGATAGCTTTGCCTTGGCAGATATGGATGGAAAAGGTGAAGCTGAACTTATTTTGCAATGCGGTATAGGGCCTGGCGAGACATATGTCATATCGATTATTGATGATGAGTATTATGCAACTTTCTTTGGAGCCAGAGAAATGCATGATCTGCAGGCAGACGGCAAGTTTATCGGCAGTGGAGGAGCCGCTGATACTTATTTCTGTAAATTGGATATATCGAAAGAGAAGATTGAATCAGTAAGTTTTGCAGAAAAACATAACGGGGATGAGGATGGTGACTGGACCGAACAGGAATATGAAGACTTTATGAAAGAAAACTATTCCGATCCGGCAATATTTTGGGATTTAAATATCCAAATCGATTAAAAACAGTCGCATCAAATTGATATTATAAGGAGAATATATTTTGAATCCGTGGGAAACGATCAGTCTGTCTGATTATGAAAATCATATGAGCCTTGATTCCGTAAAACAGCTTCAGGCGATGGATGAAATGATGAAGACACAGCTTGAAGGATATCCGGTAACAACGGCCATGATATTCGGAATAGCAGGCGGAAACGGGCTGGAACATGTTAATAGGGAAAAGTACAAAAAGGTTTATGGAATAGATATAAACAGGGATTATCTTGATGCAGTAAAAGAACGATATTCGGATATGACGGATATTCTGGAATGTGTAAGGATCGACTTAACCTCCGAATCGGACATGCTGCCGAAGGCGGAATTGGTCATAGCAAATCTGTTTATAGAATATGTCGGATATGAAGCTTTTAAGAAGGGAATCCTGAAATCCGAAGCTAAATACGTATCCTGTATAATTCAGATAAACACGGACGAAGAAAAATGGGTTTCCGAATCGCCATACATTCATGCTTTTGACTGCCTTGATTCGGTGCATCATCAGATGGAAGAGCAGGCTCTTACAACGGCAATGAATGAAATCGGATACAGCCCGATAAAAAAGGATGAGTATCCGCTTCCGAACGGAAAGAAACTGGTAATGCTTGATTTTGAAAGATAATTTAAGAGGATACGATGAAACGATTAAAAACTATTTTACTTATATGTATTTTGTCATGTACACTTGGCTGTCAGAATCAGAACACAGGTGTTGTTTCCGATGATTCTTACAACGTAAATTCGGAACCTTTTGCTGTGGATACTGAAGATACATCATCTGATACTCAGTCTGTTAACGAAGAAGAGAATGAGCCCGAACAGGAAATTGAAGAAGCTGCGGATTCGGATGAAAACGAAGAGATAAATTTATTGATCAATGAAACCGTTCAGCTTTCTGATGACGAGGAAATAGAAGCTGAAGAATGGGTCGATGACGAAAAACAGTGTTATCGAGTTCGCATTTGTTATAAAGAACAGCCTGAAGGGGAATACAAGCATAAAAGAGATTATTTTTTCTGCCTGGATGGCGATAACATCATTTCTTTGGAAGTAGATTATCCTTCAAAGAAAGATGAGGATTTTGATACCGATCGTTATGTTGCGGATGCATGTGACTTTAATGCCAAACTTGAGGACGTTACTTTTGATGGCAAGAAAGATTTGGTTATATTTCTCGGATATCAGGGCAGTCGTGGATGCATGTTCAGTTGCGCATACATTTACACTGATTCCGATTTTGAATATTGTAAGTCATTTGAAGGAATTCCTAATTACAAAATAGATATAGATAATAAGCAGATAACGGGACGGATTACTAATAGCGCCGGTTCATACAGTGAAATGCAATACAGTTACGATGCAGCCAAAAACGAATTCACCGAAATCAAACGCACGGATTATGAGTGGGATGAAGCGAGCGGAGAATACGTTGAAAAATAAAAAAATACAGTTTTCTTATAAAAAGTAAAAGGGAGAAAAGATGAGGAAAAAACTTGGAATTCTGGGGATCGCTGCATGCATGATGCTTACATTTTGTGCATGTGCAATAAGAAACCCTGTAAAGATCAGCCAAAAAACACTTGATGAAAGAAAAGAGGCTTATGAAGATTATCTTGCCAACACTTACCCGGGCGAAACTTTTACCGTAGATATTTGGCAGGAGTATTCAACTATCGGAAGTGCAGGTATGCCTGCAGGATATGAGGGATACGTAATAATGGAAGTCATAACCGATTCAAAAGGAAACAGATTCAGGATCTTCCATACGGATACGGGATATACGGATAATTATCAAAAGGTATTGGACGGACAGATTGAATATAATGAAAAAGGCCAGAGGGTAATTCATCAAAGTGATGGTTCGGTTATATACATGGATTATTGAAAGACCGTTTAGGAAAAAATAATGGAAATAAAAGACAGCAGAATCGATGCGGGAAAGGCTTTTGACTGGGGCAGGACTTCTGAATACTATGCAAAGTACAGGGATATCTATCCGGAGGTTTTTTATCGTAAGGTAGCTGACAGAGGACTTTGCATTAAGGGACAGAATGTACTGGATCTTGGAACGGGTACAGGAGTATTTCCGCGAAATATGTATAAATACGGTGCGAATTGGACCGGGATCGATATATCATCAGAGCAGATAGAGCAGGCAAAAAGACTTTCTTCGGAAGCGGGAATGGATATCGAATTCAAAACGGTTTCTGCGGAGAATATCGATTTTCCCGCAGATTCTTTTGATGTAATAACGGCCTGTCAGTGCTTCTTTTATTTTGATCACGAAAAGATAGCACCTGAGTTACACAGAATACTTAAGAAGGACGGAAGACTTGTTATCCTTTACATGGCATGGCTCCCGTACGAAGATGAGATTGCCAAAAAGAGTGAGGAGATCGTTCTTAAATACAATCCCGCCTGGACGGGGAGTGGTGAGAAAAAACGCCCGATAAATATTCCGGATGTAATGAATGATTATTTCGATCTTGAGGATCAGGAAGTATACGAACTCAAGGTGCCTTTCACCAGGGATACGTGGCACGGACGCATGATCGCCTGCAGAGGTGTGGGTGCATCGCTCTCTCCCGAAGAACTGGCGAAATGGGATATTGAACACAGAGAATTTCTGGAAACCGTACCGGAAAGTTTTGATGTGCTGCACTATGCGGCGGTCGCTGTTTTAAAAAGAAAAGATTGATAAAAAGGGGAACTATTATGAACAAAAAGATACTGATACCGGCGATAGCGGTTGCTGCTGTTATTTTAATTGTGCTTTTCGGCAGATTTGTCCTGAAGATCGGTACATGGAAGTACGATTCGTTTTATGAATTAAACAGTGCGCATCCTGTAAAGATCAGAGTCGATATTCCTGCAGGTGCGGCAGCCGAGAGGGCTGTATACAAGGGTACCGGTATAGGATATTCATCGATCTACGCATTCACTCTTAATCAGAGTGAGTATCAGAAATTCATCAATGACATATACAAAGAATACGATATCGGAGATGATCCTAACGGAAGCAATCCGGGTCACGGTTATGCAAAGTGGTATCTCATGAAGGTCCGTGATGCGGCCAATATAGATTACGAACACGACAGATTCCCTGTTCATCTTCCTTTTGACAAAGTCATTGACGACGACATAAATGATTATGACATAATCGTATATTCTCCGGTAGGCACCGGCACGAGCGGATGCGGCATTGTCGGAAATCCGAATACCGGACGCATTGTAGTGTATGGTGAAGGCCACATAAGATAAGGCTTGACTGACAGGAATGAGAGTTAAAGACAAAGAAAAAAATAAAAAAGCGGAAGCCGTCATAAGGATCGTCTTTTACTCGCTCATCGCTCTGGCGGTGATCCTTACGATATGGTTTTTCGTACCCGTTACCGAGCGGATGGATCTTGATCCGAACGGTACGAACAAAGTCCGGGCGGTACTCGTCACGGATCTTCATTCATGTTATTACGGAAAAGATATGAAAAATCTCATTAAGAGGATCGATAAGGAAAATCCCGATATCGTGTTTCTTGGCGGAGATATTTTTGACGACAAGCTCGATGATGACAATACGATGATCTTTCTTTCCGACATTTCGAAAAAGTACAAATGCTTTTATGTATCGGGCAATCACGAATTTTGGAGTGACCGATGCGATGAGATGAAAGATAAGGTAAGAAGCCTTGGCATCACCGTGCTTGAAGGTGACTGCGAGACCATTGAGATTAACGGGAAAGTCATTGATGTATGCGGTGTCGACGATCCTACGGATATGGTGAAAAGTCAGTTCATCGAACAGCTTGATAATGCATATGCAAAGACGAGCGAAGATCATTTTAAGATCCTTCTTTCGCACAGACCCGAGCAGACGGATATTTATTCGAAGTATGATTTCGATCTGATCCTTTCGGGACATGCTCATGCGGGTCAGATAAGGATCCCTTTTGCAAACATAGGTGTATATGCTCCGGACCAGGGTCTTTTCTCAAAATACGTAAACGGGATATATACGCTCGAAAACGGCAGCAGGCTCATCGTAAGCAGAGGTCTTGCGAGAGAAAGCACGCCCGCACCGAGGTTTTTCAATCACCCGGAGATCGTTGTAATAGATTTTTGACAAGGAGGATTTATGGAGTTTAGAGAAATTTTTGACACGATACCCGATAAGTTTGACAAGTTCAGACCCCGTTACAGCAAGGAACTTTTTGATTCCCTGATCGATTACGCGAAGATCGGTCCCGGAAAAGACGTGCTTGAGATCGGCCCCGGCACAGGCCAGGCGACGGATCCGATACTTAATACGGGATGCAATTACAATGCGATCGAACTCGGAGAGCATCTGTATGCAAAGATGAAGGAAAAGTACGGAAGCTTTGACAACTTCAGTATCGTGAACGATGATTTCATCACACATGATTTTAAGGATCAAAAGTTTGACATGATCTATTCGGCAGCCACCATTCAGTGGATCCCCGAAGATATCGCTTTTTCAAAAACATTCGAGCTTTTAAAGCCCGGCGGAACGCTTGCGATGATGCTCACTTTTGGCGATTACAAGTCAAGCAACGAAGAACTCTTTAACAAGATCCAGAGCGTGTACGATACGTATTTTAAGCCCGACACGGTTTACACCCATCACGGCTTCGGATACAACAATGCACCTTCGTACGGCTTCACGGAAGTTGAAAGAAGAGAGTTTTACGGCAAGAGGGAAATGACCGCGGACGAATACGTGCTTTTCAGCGGAACGCACTGCGATCACATGGTGATCCCCGAGCCCTACAACACACAGTTTTTCGAGGGCCTTAGAAACGCTGTTTTAGAGTACGGGAACAAGGTCGTTTTCAACGATACCTATGTTTTATATCTGACCAATAAACCTGCATAAAGGAATAAAAAAATGAGACTTGCGGCATATCAGTTCGCTGTGACAGGCGACTTAAAAAAGAATACGGATAAGATAAAAGAGGCTGTAAAAAAGGCGGCAGAACAAAAGGCCGATCTTATAGCCTTTCCCGAGTGTGCGCTCTCCGGCTATCCGCCCACCGATATCGCAAGCTCAAAAGATTTTGACGTTGAGGCACTGCCTGCGGTTTTAAAAGAACTGCAGGAGATGTCTGATGAATATAACATAAACATTCTCGCCGGCAGTATCGACTTCGATGAAAAGTACTTAAACAGAGCATTTCTGATCGCTCCCGGGAAAGCCCAAAGACACTATGATAAAAGAGCCCTTTACGGATATGATTCGGAAAACTTCGAACGCGGAAATACCGACGGGATCTTTGAGATCGGTGATCTGAAGGTCGGCGTCAGGATATGCTTCGAAGTCCGCTTCCCCGAATATTTCAGGGAACTCTACAAAGCGAACACGGACCTTGATATCGTTATCTTTTATGCGGTCTCGGATTTTGATGATACGGAAAAATACGATGTAATGAAAAGTCATCTCATCTCCAGGGCTGCGGAGAATGTAACGCCGATATTGTCGGTCAACGCGATCACGCCTTTCCAGAGTTGTCCCACCGCATTTATCAACGCATCAGGAAGGGTATTGGCAGAAACAAAAAGAAATACAGAAGAATTGCTTATATTTGATTTTGAAAAAACAGAGCTTAACTTTGGGGAGATCGGCAGAAAAAGGGAATCTGACGCCCTTCTCGGGCTTTAGAAAAAAGTTTGTGGATTTTAACCGAATATTCACATCTTGCTAGTAAAATGTGTAAAAGAGTTCGTAGTATCCGGCGGGGTTGAATTAGTCACGGCCTCATTTTATAATAATAAGGATAGTTTCGAACACAGAGGTATTTATGGATAACAATCAGAACAATTCGAATAAAAACAATAACCGCAGATCCGGCGGATTTCTGTCATATCTGATCATTTTCATGCTGATCAGCCTTCTCGGAATCTGGCTCATCAGATTCTTCAACAACGATTCGACTTCCGAGATCACATACAATGAATTCCTTCAGATGGTGGAAAATGGAAAAGTCGAAAAAGTCATCATTCATCCCGATACGATCGAGATCAAGGAAACTCAGGGCGAAAAGAAAGTAACGGATCTTTTCTTCGGTTCGACAAAGGCTTCTTTATACACAGGTAAAGTCGAAGAGGACGAGACACTTACCAACAGACTTCTTGAAAAAGGAATCGAAGTAGAGGGCGAGATCCCCGATAATTCCGCTCAGGTCTGGTATTTCATCTTCTCGTACGTTCTTCCCATAGTCATTTTCCTTGGGATCGGTTTCCTTATCTTCAGGAGATTCAGCGGTTCGGACGGCGTCGGCGGGATCATGAACGTCGGAAAGTCCAATGCCAAGGTTTATGTTCAGAAAGAGACAGGCAAAACTTTTAAGGATGTTGCGGGTGAAGACGAAGCGATCGAGTCACTTCAGGAAGTCGTTGATTTCTTACACAACCCCGACAAATACGTAAAGATCGGTGCAAAACTTCCCAAAGGTGCTCTTCTTGTAGGCCCTCCCGGAACAGGTAAAACACTCCTTGCAAAAGCAGTTGCAGGCGAAGCACATGTGCCTTTCTTCTCACTCACAGGTTCCGATTTCGTGGAACTCTATGTCGGTGTCGGTGCATCCAGAGTAAGAGACTTATTCAAGGAAGCGGAAAAGAATGCTCCCTGTATCATTTTCATAGATGAGATCGATGCGATCGGCCGAAGCCGTGATTCCAAGTACGGCGGCGGAAACGAAGAAAGAGAGCAGACATTAAACCAGTTGCTTTCGGAGATGGACGGTTTCGACGGTAAGAAAGGTATCATCATTCTTGCCGCAACAAACAGACCCGAGATCCTTGATAAGGCGCTCCTTCGTCCCGGCCGTTTTGACAGACGTATCATAGTTGAAAAGCCCGATCTTAAGGGCAGAGTAGAGATCTTAAAGGTTCATGCCAAGGATGTTAAGCTTGATGAATCCGTAGATTTCGAAGAGATAGCATTGGCAACAAGCGGTGCGGTAGGTTCGGATCTTGCAAACATGATCAACGAAGCTGCTATCAACGCTGTTAAGAACAAGAGAGAATTCGTTTCGCAGAAAGACCTTTTCAATGCCGTTGAAGTCGTACTTGTCGGCAAGGAAAAGAAAGACAGGATACTTAGCGAGCAGGAGAGAAAGATCGTATCTTACCACGAGGTCGGTCATGCGCTTCTTTCCGCACTCCAGAAAAACTCGGAGCCCGTACAGAAGATCACCATCGTCCCCAGGACCATGGGTGCGCTCGGCTATGTAATGCAGGTTCCCGAAGAAGAAAAATATCTTAATACAAAAGAAGAACTTCACGATATGATCGTCGGCCTCCTTGGCGGACGTGCCGCAGAAGAGATCGTGTTCGGCTCCGTAACGACGGGTGCATCGAACGATATCGAGAAGGCTACAAATATCGCAAGAAGCATGGTTACCCAGTACGGTATGAGCGAGAAGTTCGGTCTTGTCGGACTTGAGACCGTTGAGAGCAGATACCTTGACGGAAGGACCGTTATGAACTGTGCCGACAGAACCGCAGCAGAGGTCGACAGCGAAGTGATCGCTATCCTTGCGGGATGCTACGAAGAAGCTAAAAAACTTCTTTCCGAAAACCGCGACATCATGGATAAACCCTCTTAACAAGTCAAAGATCGATGCCAAGGTAGACGATTCGACAAAGACAGAGGAAGAAAAGAAAGCTGGAGAGGGCGAAGCAAAGTCAGAGGAGACTTCCGAAGAAAAGACTGAAGATTCCGAAGTTAAGAACGAAGGCTCCGAAGAGACATCCGAAAAATCCGAAGACGCATCCGCAGAACCCGAAGAGGCACCCGAAGAAGAAAAGATCGAAGAAGCCGAAGAAAAAGAAGCCGAAGAAAAGGCTGAAGATAAAGAAAATACCGAGGAAAAGGCTGAAGAGAAGGCTGAGGAAAAGCCCGAAGAGCCTGAAAAAGAATTAAGCGAACTCGAAAAGGCCGAGAAGAAAGAGATCGAAGAGATGGAAAAGGCCAAAGAAGAGTTAAGCAAAGAGATCTTCGATCGTATCCAGAACAGAGCCTTCAGATTCGATGAGGACGAAGACAAGAAATAATTCGGGAGTCTTTAATGAACAGCGAACAGATCAAGGAAGAACTTGATAAGCTCCCCAAGAGCCCCGGCGTTTATATAATGCATGACTCAAAAGGCGGAGTTATATACGTAGGTAAGGCCGTAAACCTGAGAAATCGGGTGCGGTCTTATTTTCGCATTTCGACAAAGAAAACTTTAAAGATCCAGAAGATGGTCAGTCTCATCGACCATTTCGATTACATCCTTACAGATACCGAACTCGAGGCACTCGTTCTCGAGAACAATCTCATCAAGGAATATTCACCCAAATACAATACGCTTTTAAAAGACGACAAGACCTATCCTTACATAAAAGTGACGATGGGAGATATGTATCCGAGACTCGTCTTTTCAAGGAGCATGAAAAAAGACAAATCCAGATATTTCGGTCCTTACGCGTCCGCTGGCTCGGTCCACGATATGATCGAATTCCTGTCAAAGATCTATAAGATCCGCACCTGCAACAAGGCTTTAAACGGCGAAAAAACAGGCGATCGCCCCTGTCTTAACTACCACATGAAGCAGTGCGACGCACCCTGCATGGGAGGCGTGACACCCGAAGAATACGGAGAAAACGTTAAGAAAGCACTCGTCTTTTTAGGTGGCAATTACGATCCTCTCTTAAAAGAGATCGAAGCCAGAATGAACGAGCACGCGGAGAAACTCGAATTCGAGGAAGCCGCAAAATACAGGGAACTTTTAAAGAGTGCGATAGCCATTGCACAGAAGCAGAAGATCACGGATTTCGACGGCGAGAACAAGGACTACCTCGGCATAGCAAGGAGCGAAACCGACGTACTCGTTCAGGTCTTCTTTGTAAGAGAAGGAAAGCTTATCGGCAGAGAGCATTTCTATATGAAAGGCGCGCTCGAAGAGACCGACGAAGAGACGATCGCAAGCTTCATAAAGCTTTATTACGCCGGCACTCCTTTTTTACCGAGAGACATATTTGTTCCCGTGCAGCTTGAGGAGACAGAACTTCTCGAAAAGTGGCTTTCCGATAAACGAGGCGGCAAAGTCTCGATCAAAGCACCCGTTAAGGGTCAGAAAGAAAAGATGCTCGAACTCGCTCATCAGAATGCGGTCATGCTCATTAAGAGAGACGAGGAAAAGCATAAGAACGAAGAGGCGAGAACAAAAGGCTCGATCGAGGAACTCGCAAGGCTTCTTAACATCGAAAAAGCGGAGCGTATCGAATCCTACGATATCTCTAATACGCAGGGCTTTAACAGCGTAGGCTCGATGATAGTTTACGAGGGCGGCAAGCCTAAAAAGAGCGATTACAGAAAGTTCAGATTAAAGACCGTCGAAGGTCCCGACGATTACGCTTCGATGTACGAAGTTTTGTACAGAAGATTTTCGCACGGCATCTCCGAGAGAGAGGAAGAACGCGAGACAAGCTTTTCGATATTCCCGGATCTTATCCTCATGGACGGCGGTTTGGGCCAGATCCATATCGCAGAGCAGGTACTTGAGGAACTCGGTGTCGACATACCCGTCTGCGGAATGGTAAAGGACGATCACCACAGAACGAGAGGACTTCTTTTTAAGGAGCAGGAGATCCCGATGGATATCCATTCCGAGGTCTTTAAATTCGTCACGAGAGTCCAGGATGAAGTCCACCGTTTTGCGATAGAATACCACAGGTCGCTGCGTACCAAAGCACAGGTGCACTCGATCCTCGACGACATCCCGGGAATCGGTCCGAAGAGGCGTAAAGCACTCATGAAACACTTCCCCACGATCGACGAATTAAAGGCTGCGAGTGCAGAGAAGATCGCCGAGGTTGAGGAAATCCCGCAGAACGTTGCAAACGACATTTACGAATTTTTCCACCCCGCAGAATAAGGTCGCATAAATAAAGGTTTTAGTATATAATTAATAAGTCGCATGACTTAAAAGATCATATAAGAAAAGAGGGTTATTATGGCAAGTGTAAGTTTGACAAAAATCATCGAAAAAATGAAACTTGAGGCTTTAACACCTGAGATCGACATTACCGGAATTAAGATCAAACAGCCCGACATTAACCGTCCCGCACTTCAGCTTGCAGGATTCTTCGAGCATTATGAAGCAACGAGACTTCAGATCATCGGC
This sequence comes from uncultured Lachnospiraceae bacterium, assembly GCA_902790275.1. Classification (GTDB taxonomy): domain Bacteria; phylum Bacillota; class Clostridia; order Lachnospirales; family Lachnospiraceae; genus UBA3766. Next base: position 15,488 of record CADARM010000020.1, on the reverse strand, counting down.
TTCGTGGAATATAAATACATGATGGGACTTACGGATGAGAGAAAGGAAGAGATCTACAGCAAACTCTTAAGCTTCCCCATTCCCTGTATTGTTTTCTGTCGTGACCTTGTTCCCGATGAACTTTTTATGAAAAAGGCCATTGAAAACGGCGTTCCTCTTTTCATGACAAAGAAAACAACTTCTGCTTTCATGGCAGAACTTATCAGATGGCTCAACGTAAAGCTTGCTCCCTGCATTTCCGTACACGGCGTACTCGTCGATGTTTATGGTGAAGGCGTACTGATCGTCGGCGAGTCCGGCATCGGTAAATCCGAGGCAGCTCTCGAGCTTATCAAGAGAGGTCACCGTCTCGTAACCGATGACGTTGTAGAGATCAGAAAAGTCAGCGAAGATACGCTCATCGGAACCGCACCCGAGACAACGAAGCATTTCATCGAACTCCGTGGTATCGGTATCGTGGATGTTAAGACACTGTTCGGTGTATCGAGCGTAAAAGAGACTCAGACCATTGACCTTGTCATCAAGCTCGCTGAGTGGAATAAAGATACGGAATACGACCGCCTCGGTCTTGAAGAGGAATATACGGAATACCTTGGCAACAAAGTTGTCTGCCATAACATTCCGATAAGACCCGGCCGTAACCTTGCCATCATCTGCGAGACGGCAGCAGTTAACCACCGTCAGAAGAAGATGGGTTACAACGCCGCAGTTGTTCTTTACAACAGAGTTCAGAGCAACCTTGCAAAGAAGCGTGAAGAAGACGACGAAGAGAACTTCTAACAGGAGAAGCCTATGTGGATTCATTGCGAAGCATGTGGCGCCGAATTTAATTCCAATCAGGGCGTATGCCCCAAATGCGGTGCCGCTGTAGCAGGTAATAAAGAAATAGAAGAACAAAAAGAACGTGATGACAAAATCGCAGAGGAGATAAAAACTGCGATGAATGCGGAAAAGAAAAAGTCGTTTGCAGAATTCGACAAAGAGCATCCGTACAGAACAAGAATGTCATCCGGGAATGTAAATATTCTTAAAGCGGCAGGGTTAATACTGGCTGTCATCATAGTTATACTTGTACTTGTTCTTGCGATAATTTTATTGAAATAATTCTAAGGAGAAATAATATGAAATACATTTTCGGTGTGGATCTTGGCGGAACAACAGTCAAGATGGGACTTTTTAACGAAAGCGGAGAAGTGCTTGAAAAATGGGAGATCAAAACCGTGAAAGATAACAACGGCTCACAGATCCTTCCCGATATCGCAGCAAGCATCAAGGCAAAAGCCGCAGAAAAGAATCTTAACAAAGACGACGTTATCGGTGTAGGTATCGGTGCTCCCGGACCCATCGATGATAAAGGAAATATCTACGGTGCACCCAACCTTGGCTGGGGAACCTTTAATGTAAGCGAAACACTTTCCGAACTCACCGGATACACTGTTAAGACAGGTAACGACGCAAACGTTGCAGCACTCGGCGAGATGTGGATGGGCGGCGGAAAAGGATACAATTCCATCGTTATGGTCACACTCGGAACAGGTGTCGGCGGCGGTGTTATCATCGACGGCAAGATCGTTGCAGGTGCAAAAGGTGCCGGCGGCGAGATCGGACATATCTTCATGGATGAGAACGAAACAGAGACCTGCGGATGCGGCAAGAAAGGGTGCCTCGAGCAGTACGGTTCCGCAACGGGTGTCGTAAGACTCGCCAACAGAAGACTTGCAAAAGATGACAAGCCCAGTATCCTTCGCGGCAAAGACATCGACTGCAAGGCAGTATGGGATGCCGTAAAAGAAAACGACGAAGTTGCGATCGACATCGCTAACGAATTCGGCAAACTCCTCGGCAGAGGCCTCGGCATCATCGCATGTGTAGTCAATCCCGAAGCATTCGTTATCGGCGGCGGCGTAAGCAAGGCCGGTGACATCCTTCTCGATTACATCGTAAAGAATTTCAAAGAAACTACCTTCAAAGGCTGCAAGGAAACCGATTTCAAACTTGCAACCCTCGGCAACGACGCCGGAATCTACGGCGCAGCCAAGATGTTACTCTAACCATTTGGGGACGGTTCTACTTTGGCTATTTTAACCATTTGGGGACGGTTCTATTTTGGTTATTTTCACGAGTGCCTTGTGCGGACGACGCCCTGTAACAAAGAAACAATATGAACAAACAACTCTTTTCGGGCCTTATACCCGACGACAGAATTAAATACGACGAGCCGCTTGCGAATCACACATCTTTTAACATCGGCGGACCCGCGGACATTCTCGTGACGGTCGCAAACGAAGATGAACTCCAAAAGGTAATCGACAAAACGACTGCAGAAAACGTACCGTATTTCCTCCTCGGAAACGGCAGCAACGTGCTTGCTTCGGATGACGGTTTCCGCGGCGTGATCATCAAGCTCGGCGGAGATTTCCTCGAGGCGAAAGTTGATGGCACCACGATCAAGGCGGGCGCAGGCATCACGTTAACGAAGCTTGCGAACATCGCGATGAACGCCGCTCTTACGGGACTTGAGTTCGCATCAGGAATTCCGGGAACACTTGGCGGAGCGCTTTTTATGAACGCAGGTGCGTACGGCGGAGAGATGTGTCAGATCGTCACAAAGGTGACGCTCTTTGACCCGAGCGAAAAGAAGATCATAAACCTTTCAAACGAAGAGATGGCTTTCGGATACAGAAGAAGCATCATCAAGGAGAAAGGCTTCATCGCACTTTCCTGCGAGATGGAACTTGCCAAGTCCGAGAGCGAGACGATTAGAAGCGCAATGCTCGAGCTTGCGAAAAAAAGAAAAGAAAAACAGCCTCTTGAATACCCTTCGGCAGGTTCTACTTTCAAAAGACCCGAAGGTTATTTTGCAGGCAAACTCATAGAAGATGCGGGCCTCGGCGGCTTCAACATTGGCGGCGCCGAAGTCAGCGAAAAGCACAAAGGCTTTGTGATCAATAAGGGCGGTGCTACCGCAAAAGACGTAAGCGACCTTATCGCACATGTCACAAAGACCGTTAAGGAACAGGCAGGGGTAACGCTTGAGCCCGAAATTTTGTTCCTGGGGAAATTCTAACGTAAGATCAGACAGTAAATCAGTTGAGGAAAACCAATGAGATTTGTAGTTGTAACCGGAATGAGCGGCGCAGGCAAACTTACCGCACAGAAAATGCTTGAAGATATGGGATATTATTGCGTAGACAATCTTCCAGTTCAGTTGATAGTAAAGTTCGCCGAGCTCCTTTATGATTCGGAACGCGATAAAGTAGTCCTTGGAATCGACGTTCGTGCGGACCAGTCTTTCGACGAGATCCTGCAGGCGCTCGATGAGATGAAGGAAAAAGGATATAATTACGAGATGCTTTTCCTTGATGCATCCGACAGAACTCTTCTCAAGAGATATAAGGAAAGCAGAAGAAAGCATCCGCTCGCAATGGACGGCCGCGTTGAAGAAGGTATCGCAAGAGAAAGAGAGATCTTAAAAGAGACCAAGAAAAATGCGGACTATGTCATCGACACTTCACGTCTTTTAACAAGAGAACTTCGAGAAGAACTCGCAAACATCTTTATCAAAAACGAAAACTACAAATCCCTCATGGTAAACATCTCCTCGTTTGGCTTCAAACACGGAATTCTTTTGGACGCCGATCTTGTATTCGATGTGCGCTTCCTTCCAAACCCTTATTATGTGGAAGAATTAAAGCACAAAACAGGAAACGATCCTGAGGTTCACGATTACGTAATGCAGTATAAGGAGTCGGAAGATTTCCTTGAAAAGATAAAGGATCTTTTGGATTTCCTGATTCCCAATTATATAAAAGAAGGAAAAAACCAGCTTGTTGTCGGAGTCGGCTGTACCGGCGGAAAGCACAGGTCCGTGACGCTCGCCAACGAGATCTACAAAGCTTTAAAAGACGATGACAAGGCATACGGCGTAACCATCAATCACAGGGATATAGGAAGATAAGATGTCTGCAAATACAGCTTCTTTTTCAATAAAGGTAAAGGAAGAGCTGCTTAAAAATATGCCGAGGCAGCGCCACTGTGCGATAGCCTGGCTCGCCGTAATGATCGCAGGGGCAGGACAAATCACGCCCAATTCCCTTGTTGTAAAGAGCGAGAATCAACTAATTACGCAAAAATACTTTACTTTATTGAAGAAAACATTTAATATAAATTCTGACGCCTTTGGAGAAAAAGGCTTTTTTGCGGTGTCTGTTACCGATAAAGACGCATGTCTGGAGATTTTACAGGCAGTAAAAATCCTCGACGCAAAAGGAAATCCCAACTACTATAAAGGGATCGTTCCGGACGTCTTACTTAAGACAGGATGCTGTAAAAGAGAATTTTTAAAATCGGCGTTTGTGTTCTTCGGAACCGTGAATGCACCCGAAAAAGGAGCACATCTCGAATTCGTGTGCAACAGCGAAGAGCATGCAAACCAGATAATAAAGGAACTTGCTTATTTTGAATTGAATGCAAAATACAGTGTCAGAAGAGGCAGATTCCATGTGGTATATCTTAAAGACGGTGGTCAGATAGCAGATTTCCTTCGTATCGTCGAAGCAAATGTAGCGACGATGCATTACGAGAACGAACTTATCGTCAGGGAGATCGCGAACAACACCAACAGAGCGGTCAACTGCGAAGTTGCCAACAGTCAGAAAAAGATAGATGCTGCTTTTAAACAGATCGAAGATATCAACTATTTAAACGAATGTATTGGACTTTCAAATCTGCCGGAAACGCTGCAGGGTGTGGCGAAGGCAAGGATTGAAAATCCCGACGTGGGGCTCAAAGAACTTGGGGAGTTAATGAACCCGCCGCTCGGCAAATCAGGAGTCAATCACAGACTTCGTAAGATCAGCGAGCTGGCACAAAAACATCGCGAGAAAGATGCATAGTTTAGGAGGAATTTATGGTTGAGAGAGAAATCGAAATCAAATTAGCCGGTGGCCTTGAAGCAAGACCTGTTGCAATGCTCGTTCAGGTTGCAAGTCAGTACGAAAGCAGTGTTTATATTCAGACAGGCGAGAATAAAAGAGTTAACGCAAAGAGCATCATGGGAATGATGAGCCTTGGCCTTAATGCAGGCGAAAAGGTTGTTGTAGAAGCTGACGGCGCTGATGCTGAAGCAGCTATCAATCATATTGAAAAGTATTTAAGCGGCGATAATTAATCTGTTCTTATGAAGAAACTTTTATTTTTGTACAATGCTCATTCGGGCAGGGAAAAAATAAAAAACAAGTTAGTCAGTATTATCGATATTTTTGCCAAAGCCGGTTATGAGATCACGGTCCATCCCACTCAGGCGAAGGACGATGCGACCAATACAATCATAGCTGAAGGGGAACGCTATGATACGATAGTTATTTCCGGTGGTGACGGAACGCTCGATGAAGCCGTAAAAGGAATGATCACACTCGGAAAAGATATTCCTTTGGGCTATATTCCCGCGGGAAGCACAAACGACTTTGCCAAGAGTATCGGTATTGCTTCGGATATGACAAAAGCGGCAGAAACAGTCATTTACGGCGAGGAATTTCCCTGTGACGTAGGACGTTTCAACGATTCATATTTTGTATATATCGCAGCTTTCGGTATCCTTACCGAAGTCTCATACGAGACGAAACAGGAATATAAAAACGTATTCGGACATATGGCTTATGTGCTCGAAGGTATCAGATCCGTCGGAATGGGCAATTTCAAACCGATCGAGATGACGATCACAGTCGGCGACAGAGTCATAAAAGACTCGTTCATCTACGGAATGGTCATCAACACGACATCCGTCGGAGGATTCAAGAGTCCTTTGTTTAAAGAAGTTCAGCTTGATGACGGAAAGTTCGAGGGACTTTTCGTAAGATACCCCGAAGATCCTACCGATTTTAATGCGGTCCTTGCGTCAGTCATCGCAGGCGAACCCGATGCCGAATACATGTATTATTTCAAAGCCAAAGAGTTCAGCATCACGAGCGATGAGCCCGTATCCTGGACCAGAGACGGAGAAAACGGCGGAAGCCATACGGAAGTTACGATCAAAAACTTAAAGCAGGCAGTAAAGATCTTTAAGCCTGTAAAGAAAAAATGATATTATAGGAACCGTTTATTGACGGTTCCTTTTTTTACGCACTGAGGCCCAATCTATGATAAAATAGATATTGCCGTGAGAAAAATGCGGCGAAAGAACGGATAAAAACATGAAAAGAATCAAAGTTAAAATAAATAAAAGCGAACGTGAATACGATGTCTATGCACTGCTTACTTCCTTCTTTCCGGGAACGGAAGTCGTAACGGCAGCGGATGACAATTCCGAATGCGACGGCATTTTCTCTATCGACGAAGATGGTGCGAATGTGCGTATCTCACTTGATTTCGAGGACATAAAAGAAGAATCGCAATTCGAGATCTCCTCTAAAGAAAAGGACGATGCAAAAAAAGAATTCGGCCTTAAACTCTATGACTTTCTTTCGAAAGCAACAGGCAAAGAACTTCCTTGGGGCAACTTAACGGGAATAAGACCGACCAAACTTATAAGGACGATCTTCGAAGAAGAATGTAAAAAAGAAGACCTTGATCCGACGGCACTCGCTCAGTCCCCGGACGAAGATGAAAAATATATATCAATAAAAGAAAGCGTATTCAAACGTGCATACAATGAAAGGAGACTCCGAGGAGAAAAACTTGAACTCGGAATCGACATCGCAAAGCGCGAGATCGACATCATGTCAAGGCTCCACGAGACCGACGGATACAGCGTTTACGTCGGCATCCCGTTCTGTCCTTCAACCTGTCTTTACTGCTCGTTTACATCCAATCCGATCTTCAAATATAAGAACAAGATCGGCGATTACCTTAAGGCTGTAAAAAAGGAACTCGAATGGACTGCGTCCAATATGAAGGACAGCGCTCTCGATACGATATACATCGGAGGCGGTACTCCGACGACCTTAAATCCCGAAGAACTCGACGAACTATTGGGTTATATCACAAGCATACTTCCCTTTGAAAATGTCAGGGAATTCACGATAGAAGCGGGCAGAGCGGACAGTATCACCAAGGAAAAACTCGATGTGATAAAGAAGTATCCTATCAACAGGATCTCGGTAAATCCGCAGACAATGAGTGACGAAACACTTAAACTCATCGGCAGAAATCACACTGTCGAACAGTTTGTGGAAGCCTTTAAAATGGTAAGAGAAGAAGGCTTTGAAAACATCAATACCGACATTATCATAGGCCTTCCGGGAGAGACCATCGAGGATGTCCGTCACACGATAGACGAACTCGTCAAACTCAAACCGGACTCTCTCACAGTCCATTCGCTTGCGATAAAAAGAGCATCGAGACTTAAGAGATGGATGGATGAAAATGAGCTTAAGATCACGATGGATTACGAGGAAGCGATGCGTATCTGTGCAGAGGGTGCAAAGAAGTTAGGACTTAAACCCTACTACCTCTACCGCCAGAAGCAGATGGCCGGAAACCTTGAAAATACAGGCTATTCGACACCCGGCAAAGAAGGCCTTTACAACATACTTATTATGGAAGAAATACAGTCGATCGTTGCGATCGGTGCGGGCAGCGTATCCAAACATGTCCATAATAACGGACTGATAGAACGCTGCGACAACGTAAAAGACATCGATTTGTATCTCGAAAAAACGGATGAGATGATTAACCGGAAGACGGCTCTCTTTACAGGTATTGAAAAATAATTTAAAGGAAAAAACATGAAAAAGATAAGAGAAATCCTCTTTTTTGCAAACAATATATTTCAGCTTTTGGTAAGCCTTCTCCTTATCCTGATCGGAGCCGGAGGAATTCTTGCCGGTGTCTTTGAAATGGGAAAACTTGGCTCCGGAAGCTCTCCTGCAAGCGACATTACCTTAGCTCTCAGCGCACCTGTTATAGCGGGTTCGGGTCTATTTGTTTTTCTTCCCATTATTATTTTGGGAATTATCTCAGCAATCGCGGTAGTTTTCGCGGTTATAAGACTGATTGCAAAAAAGAAAAAAAGAAAATTTACATTCTCAGTATTAAATCTTCTCTTTATATATTTAAGTGCGCTGCTTATCTTAGCGGGAGTGACAGCTGTCAGATTTATAATAAGGAATTTCATCATGGTCGATCCGTACGGAATCATATATATCATGAGTGCGGCTATAAGACTCTTCTATGCAATTCCCGTCATCACAATGTTAATTAACGTTCCTCTGGCGGCACTTACGGTAGCGGTTGACACCATGGGATTAAAAGAGGAAGAAAAGGATGAATACATTTAGGAAAATAAACAGCATAGCATTAAACGCATATCAGATGATATACAATGTCGTTTTACTCACCCTGGGTATTGGGGCGATCGGATTATACATATATTTATTGGTTATGTGTTCTACCCCGTGGAACGGGATCGACCATAATGACCTTATCGGACTTTTTGTTATTGGAATAGTAGTCGGGATCGTGATGATAATCGTTGTTCCTTTTTTGATCCTTCTGCTTGTGGCAATGGCCGGCAGTATCGTGAGCATCATAATGCTTTTCATATCAAAGAAACGAAGCACGGGATTGATATTAGCACTGCTCAATACTTTCTCAGTAGCCTTCGGGGCTGCACTTTGCGGGTTTGCGGCCTTTTCGTTTACGGAGATAGATATTCTCGAGGGCTTTTGGAAAGTCTTGTTGATAATAGTTATCGTCGGCGAGGTACTGGCTGTTTTGTGGGACGGAGTAGGTTTGATACTTCATTTATGCACCGATATCCCTTACCTGGTAGCAGAGAAAAAAGGAAAAGAATCATAAAAGATCGTGGCCTCTTGCCAAGGATGTTATAATAGATAAGGAAATTTTTTAGAACGGAGAAAAAAATATGAGATCTTACATCGAAGAAAGCAACTTTTTTAAAGGGATCAACCCCGAGGAAATAGCTAAAAAGTACGGCACTCCCGTATATGTATATAACGAAGAAAACATCAGAGAGCACATGAGAGCGGTTGCAAACGTTATCACAAAGTATCCTTACCGTGCCAACTACTCCATGAAGGCTAACAGCAATCTTTCCATATTAAAGATGGCACTTGAAGAAGGCCTTAATGCAGACGCTATGTCGGAAGGCGAGATGAGACTTCTTATCAAAGCAGGTTTCCCTTCAGACAGAATCTTCTTTGTACCCAACAACGTTGACAAGTCAGAGCTTCAGTTTGCTATCGACAATGACATCATGGTAAGCCTCGACAGCCTTGATCAGTTAGACCTCTTCGGACAGCTCAATCCCGGCGGAAAATGTTCTGTAAGAATCAACCCCGGTGTTGGCGCAGGCCATCATGAGAAGGTTGTAACAGCAGGCAAGAAGACAAAATTCGGTGTTGCAGAAGAAGATGTAGACAAGATCTTTGAGATAGCAAAGAAATACAACTTAACGATCGCTGAGATCAACCAGCACGTCGGTTCACAGTATCTTGATCCCGAACCTTTCCTTCAGGCAGTTGAGAACTTCCTTCGTATCGCAGAGAAGTTTGATTCCCTCGAGTATATCGATTTCGGCGGCGGATACGGTATTCCTTATCATAAACTCGACGATGAAGCAAAGTTTGACATGGCTTCATTTACAGAAAGATTCACAGCACTCCTTGATGCTTACGCAGAAAAGCACAAAGACAATCTTCCTTTATTTAAGAGCGAACCCGGAAGATACTGCGTTGCAGAAGGCGGCGTAATTTTAGGAAGAGTGCATGCAACAAAGCAGAACGCAGGCAAAAAGTATGCAGGTACCGATATCGGTATGAACGTTCTTGCACGTCCCACACTTTACGATTCATATCATGAGATCGAAGTTCTCCACGACGGCAAGGCAGTAAGCAGAGACAACCTCGAAGAGATAAGCGTATCCGGTAACATCTGTGAATCCGGAGACTTACTTTGTAAGGAAAGACCTCTTGCTCACATCGAAACAGGCGACCTCGTATGCGTACTAGACGCAGGTGCTTACGGCTACTCAATGAGCTCAAGCTACAACACCCGTCCCCGTGCCGCAGAAGTACTCATCACAAAAGAAGGCACAGACAAGCTCATCAGAAGAAGAGAAACATACGAAGATCTTTTCTCACTGTTCACTGAATAATAATACCGGCTTCCCCTTGAGGGGAAGCTGTCAGCGCAGCTGACTGATGAGGTGTCAGACAAGCTGTCAGCGCAGCTGACTGATGAGGTGGAAAGAGGTATATAAAATGGAATTAAAAGACATCCTTTCAAAAGTCGACCACACACTTCTTGCGGTCGATGCAACCTGGGATCAGATCAAAACGATCTGCGACGATGCCGTAAAATATCAGACGGCTTCGGTTTGCATTCCCGCAGCATATGTTAAAAAAGCAAGCGAATATATAAAAGAAGAAGCTGCCGAGCGCAAGCTCTCTCCCGTAAAAGTCTGCACAGTCATCGGATTTCCGAACGGTTACTCGACGACCGCCGTTAAATGCATCGAGGCTGAGGAAGCCATCGCAAACGGCGCCGACGAGATCGATATGGTCATCCACGTGGGAGCGCTCAAAGACAAGAACTACGATGCGGTATTAAAAGACATCAAATCCGTCAAGACCGCATGCGGAGATAAGGTGCTTAAAGTAATAATAGAGACATGTCTTTTGACGGATGAAGAAAAAATTAAGATGTGTGAGATCGTCAACGAATCCGGTGCCGACTTTATCAAGACATCCACGGGATTCTCAAAAGGCGGTGCCACAAAGGAAGACGTAGCTCTTTTTGCGAAGTACATCAAAGCTCCGGTAAAGATCAAAGCGGCGGGCGGAATCGCTTCCCTCGAAGATGCCGAGGACTTTATTAAGCTTGGTGCCGACAGACTCGGTACGAGCCGAATCGTAAAGATCGTAAAGAGCATGGAGTAATATACGTGTTCCTATACGGTAATTAAAATGGAAACAGAAGAAAATATAAAAATAAAAGAAGAGCCCGAAAAGAAAGAGCGAAGCAGGATCCAGAAGATCATCATCGATCTTGTCTGCGGTATCGCGGTCGGAGCCGGCGCTATCTTACCCGGATTTTCAGGCGGTGTTTTATGCGTGGTGCTTGGAATGTATCCGCTAATCATGGAACTTTTCTCACACCCCGTCAGAGCGATCAAAAAGCACTGGAAGATATACATTTTTATAGGTATCGGATGGGCACTCGGATTTTTCGCCATATCCAATCTCATAAAATTCATGTATGCAAGATTCGAAGTCTTTACCCTCTGGACATTCATCGGAATGATCTTCGGAAACATCCCTTCTTTATATAAGGAAGCGGGTAAAAAAGGAAGAAGCGTAAGTTCCTTCGTATCGATGGGCGTGGCATTTGTGGTAATGTTCACGATGCTTTTAACAGTGGCGCTTTTGCCGTCGGCAAACATTACTCCGAATATCTGGTGGTACCTTTTCTCGGGATTCATGTGGGGCTTAAGCATCATCATTCCCGGACTTACGAGTTCGTCGATCATGATGAGTCTTGGCATTTACGAATCGTTCAATGCGGGCCTTGCGGGCTTTAAGCTTGAGGTCGTCATTCCGTGGGTAATCGGAATGCTCCTTACGGCAGCAGCACTTGCAAGGATCGTTGAGTATATATTCAAAAAGCATTATTCCGAATCGTTTCATGCGGTTATAGGTATAGTGGTTTCGTCCACGTTAATGATATTCCCCATCTTTGCAGAATACACTCTTGTAGGGGTTTTGGTATCGATCGCCTGTTTTGTGGGCGGATTTTTCGTGGCGTATAAATTAAGTAACTTTAAGGTAGAGGGGCAGGACTAAGGGATTAACATGAAGATCAATTTGCGGGAAGATTATCCTTTCTTTTATGAGACACACATGCACACCAATCAGGGCAGTGCGTGCGGAAACAATACCGGATACGATATGGCGAGAGCCTGTAAGAAATTCGGATATACCGGAGTTTTCATCACGGATCACAACTGGGGCGGCAATACATGTGTCAGCAGGGAACTTCCCTGGAAAGAATGGATGGAAACATATGCAACGGGTTATCAGGATGCGAAAAGATACGGCGATGAGAACGATCTCGATGTATTTTTCGGAATGGAAACGGGATTCCAGGGAACCGAGTTCCTGATCTACGGTCTCACACCTGAAGACTTCATCAACATTCCGGAAATCAGGACCTGCACCATCGAAGAACAGTATTCGATCATAAAAAAAGCGGGCGGAATGGTCTCACAGGCTCACCCTTACAGAGTCGAACCCTATATTCCCGAGGTAAGATGTTTCCCGCAGTATGCAGACGCGATCGAAGCATACAATGCGACTCATTCGAGTCCTTTATCCGTAAGCCACAATGTGGCCGAGTGGAACGATGCGGCGATAAAGCTCGCACTTGATAACCAAAAGCCCATAACAGCGGGCTCCGACATCCATTCAACAAAGCTTTTCGGCGGAGGAATGGCCTTTAAGAGACGCTTAAAAGACGCCAAGGATTTCTGCAGTGCAGTACTTAATAACGAGGATTACATCATCTCCGACGGACAGTACTGGAGGGATAAAAAAGGGCAGATAATCGCAGGCATAGAACTGGTATAAAATGGATAAAAGCGTGTCAGAAATACGGACAAACAGGGCGTAAATTTGACATATTCAATTTTTTTTGATAAGATTTCACCTAAGCAGCATTTTTGGACATCCATGGTTTTAAGATTTTAAGAGTGTAGTTGGTAACTTAAGTCGAGAGATACAGATTACAAAATTGGTTATTTTATGTTAGGAAATTTTAAAGTGCGCATAACTGCTTTAACTTGCGCATCAGTATTATCAATAATGAGCATCGGGGCGTCACCTTTTAAGATAAGTGACACCGCAGACAGAGGAGTAAGCTTAAACGTTCCCGAGGTCGAACTCGATTCGTTTTCGCTTGACGGCGGCGCAGCCGGAGTAACCGAGAAAGACATTTATGTCGAGGTTATCGAGAAGGCACAGAAAGACGCCGAAGAAGTCGTAGAAGAACCCGAAGAGGAAGATGTGAACTTCGTTATGGCGAACGTTCAGAATTCCGTAAATGTCAGAGCTGAAGCAAACACTGACTGTGAAGTTGTAGGTATGCTCTACAACAAATGTGGCGGAACGATCCTTGAGCGCGGAGACGGCTGGACAAAGATCGAATCCGGCGAACTCGTAGGATGGGTAAGAAACGACTTCCTTTACTTCGGAGAAGATGCAAGAGATTATGCCGAACAGGTCTGTGACAAGATCGCTCGCGTTAACGTAGAGTGTCTTCGAATCAGAAAAGGACCCAGCACAGAGGCAGAGACAGACGGACTTTTCGAGATCAATTCCGAATGGACCGTTCTTGACGAACTCGAAGACTGGGTAGAAGTAGATTATAAAGGCGCAGTAAGATACGTTTCAGCCGAATACGTAGATGTAGAATTCTTCATCGAAGACGGCGAAACAATGGAAGAGATCAAAGCGAGAGAAGCTATCGCAGCTTTGGAAAAGGCTAAACTTACAGCTAACCAGGGTGCGTACTCAGCTAACGCAGACGATACTACTCTTCTCGGTGCCATCATTCAGGCAGAAGCCGGCAACCAGTGCTATGACGGTAAGCTCGCAGTCGGTGCTGTAGTTCTTAACAGAGTTAAGTCCGACAGATATCCCAACACGATCAGAGAAGTCATCTATGCACCCGGTCAGTTCGGTCCCGCAAGCAACGGTACACTTGATGTTGTCCTTGCAAACGGTGTCAACGCCGAATGCATGCAGGCTGCAAAAGAAGCACTCGAAGGAGCTACTACTGTCGGAGATGCAAAGAACTTCCACAGAGCAGGTTCGGGTGAAAGCGGCATTGTTATCGGAGCTCACGTATTCTATTAAAAACACAAAGCCTTCCCCTCGGGGGAAATATAGGCTTCCCCTTGAGGGGAAGCTGTCAGCGTAGCTGACTGATGAGGTGTAATGATTTTAAGCCATATGAATGATCATATGGCTTTTGTAGTTATTTTTATCTTATTGGAGGAACATTAAATGGGTATCAGCTTAAAAGGAAGGGATTTCCTTACATTAAAGGATTTTACCAAGGAAGAGATCGAGTACATGCTCGACCTTTCAGCCAAGTTAAAATATAAGAAGAAAAACGGTATCCCCATGGACGAACTTAAGGGAAAAAACGTTGTTCTTATCTTTGAAAAGACGAGTACAAGAACCAGATGTTCTTTCGAAGTAGGCGCTTTCGATCTCGGTATGCATGCGACATATCTTGATCCTTCATGCTCACAGATCGGCAAAAAGGAAAGCATCGCCGATACGGCAAGAGTACTCTCAAGGATCTACGACGGTATCGAATACCGCGGATTTGAGCAGTCGATCGTCGAAGAACTCGCTAAGTATTCGGATGTTCCCATCTGGAACGGTCTTACCAATGAGTATCATCCCACACAGATGCTTGCCGATATGCTCACCATCAGAGAGCATTTGGGTGGCCTTGAAGGAAAGAAACTTACATACATGGGCGATGCAAGATACAATATGGGTAACTCCTATATGATCGCCTGCTCAAAGATGGGTATGCACTTCACTGCATGTGCTCCCAAGAAGTATTTCCCTTCAAAAGAACTTGTGGCTGAATGCGAAGAGTTCTGCAAGTTATCGGGCGGAAGCATTACTTTGACAGAAAACGTTGAAGAAGGTACCAAAGGCGCAGACATCATCTGTACGGACGTATGGGTATCGATGGGCGAGCCCGACGAAGTTTGGAAAGAGCGTATCGAAGATCTCACACCCTACAGAGTAACGATGGATGTCATGAAGAACGCAGGCGAAAAAGCGATCTTCCTTCACTGCCTTCCTTCCTACCATGATCTTAAGACAAAGATCGGAAAAGAGATCGGCGAGAAGTTCGGACTCGAAGAGATGGAAGTTACCGACGAAGTATTCGAATCTTCCTACTCAAGAGTATTCGATGAAGCCGAAAACAGAATGCACACGATCAAAGCCGTTATGGCAGCAACACTCGGTGCGTTTGAGAATGAATAAAGGTGTATAATGGCAAAGAAAGAATTGTATAATAAAGTTGTTCTCTGTGGCTCGAACGCTTACGAGAAAAAATATTATTTCAACAAGGAATTCGATAAGATCCCTGAATCCATAAAAGAAGATCTGCACATCATGTGCGTTCTCTTTACCGAGGAAGTCGGCGGCATTTTCCTTATCGCTTTCGATGACGAAGGCGCCCCGATCATCCAGACCGATTCGGACGAAAACGATTTCTATTATGACGAAGTCAGTGCAGGCCTTCTTGTAAAAGAAGTTCAGAAAAACAAACGCGAACTCTTCGAGGCCCTCGGACTTTACTACAGAGTATTTATCTTAAAAGAAGACCCCGCGAAGATCCTCGCGGAAGTCGGTGGCGAAAGAGAAGAGTAATGAAAAAAGGCTTCCCCTTGAGGGTGAGCGCGGTCCGGTGGACCGCTGTATGCGAACCGACCGAGCCGG